>NC_015291.1:1605000-1958690 GCF_000253155.1 Streptococcus oralis Uo5 | reverse complement strand
TTTTCCTCCTTTACTATGATTTTAGTAGTTTAGTGCTAGACTTATTTTACCATAGATAGTAGGATTTTTCCACAGATTTGGGAAAAGAATCCACAATGTTAGCAGTATTTATCCACAGGTTGGGGATAAATAGAAAAATCCTTGATTTAGTAGGCTTTTTGATAAAAAAATTAGTGGATAAATTTGTGGGTTGAGAAAATAAAAGAACAGCCTTATTTCAGGCTGTTAATAATTCTATCGTATTCTTCTTGACTTGAAAAGGAGATAATAATCTTTCCAGTATCTTTTTTTGAAAGTTTAATTTCTACACTTAAACCGAGTATTTTTTTTAATTTATCTTCTTCATCTTTGATGAAAGAATCACTTTTTTTCTGCTTCTTGTGTTTTTTCTCTGTAAGAAGTGCTTCTAACTTTCTCACAGAAATATCTTCATTTTTGATTAGTTGGAAGAAATAGTCTTGCTGCTCTTTGTCTAAACCAACTAGTGAACGTGCATGCGCTTGAGAAATTTTTCCATTTTCTACTTCAGCTAAGATATATTCTGGTAGGGAAAGCAAACGAATAAAATTAGTGATATAAGGACGAGATTTCCCCATTTTATCCGCTATATCAGTGTGAGTAAATCCTTTTTCTACTAAAGATTCGTAGGCGCGTGCTTCTTCAACAGGATTTAAATTTTCTCTCTGCAAATTCTCAATGATTGACTGAATCATCATTTCCTGATCTGAGAGGTGCTTTACAACGGCTGGAATAGAGGTTAGACCAGCCAAGAGAGAAGCCCGATATCGTCTCTCTCCTGCAAGGATTTCATAACCAATTACAGGAGATTGACGAACGATGATTGGTTGGATGAGCCCATTTTCTTTGATTGACTGAGCTAATTCTTTTAATTTTTCTACATCAAATTCTTTCCGAGGTTGGTAAGGATTCTTTTGTATTTCAGAGATAGAAATCATTTCAAATTTTTCCATGATTCTACACTAACATATCTTTTACTTTCTGTAAAGTTTTCTTTACACTGATGTCAATTAAGACTCTAAATCACCAGAATTCTTATCTAGTTTAATTGAGGTTGTTTCCTCCTTACCATTACGGTAGTAGGTTACTTTGATAGTATCTCCGATAGCATGATTGTAAAGAGCGTGTTGTAGGTCTGTTGATGAAGCAATCTCTTTGTCGTCAACTTTGGTAATGACATCGTATTTTTGAAGATGTCCATTTGCTGGCATATTGTTTTGAACAGATCGAACAACTACACCTGAAGTGAGGCTACTTGGAATGTTAAGTTTTCTAAGATCACTAGCTCCAACATTTGACAGATTGACCATTTGAATTCCAAGAGCTGGACGAGTCACTTTACCATTACTTTCAAGCTGTTTAATGATATTTTGTGCATCGTTTGAAGGAATTGCAAAACCAAGACCTTCTACAGATGTTCCACCATTACTTGCAATTTTACTTGATGTAATACCAATTACTTGTCCTTGAATGTTTACAAGTGGACCACCAGAGTTACCAGGGTTAATAGCCGTATCTGTTTGAATGGCTTTTGTTGAAATAGCTTGACCATCTTCAGATTTTAGAGAAACATTTCGATTAAGACTTGAGATGATTCCCTGTGTAACTGTATTAGCATATTCTGAACCTAGAGGACTACCAATAGCAATCGCTGTTTCTCCAACACTAAGTTGGCTTGAATCCCCAAATTCTGCTACTGTTGTAACTTTTTCTGAAGAAATTTTAACGACAGCAATATCAGAGAAAGTATCAGATCCGACAATTTCACCAGGAACCTTGGTACCATCTGCCAAGCGAATATCAACTTTTGAAGCTCCATTGATAACGTGAGTATTAGTTACAAGATAGGCATCTTTATCATCTTTTTTATAGATAACACCTGATCCCTCACTTGCGATTTGTTGATTGTCTGAATCAGAATTAGTTTCATCACCATTAAATACACTACTTTGTCTACTGCTAGAAGAAGAATAAGTAATGATTGAGACAACAGCATCCTTAACTTTATTTACTGCTTGAGTGGTTGAATTTTCATTCTTATATGATGTTTGAGTGACAGTGCCAGAATTATTATTCGTAGCTTGATTTCCTTGTTTTTGATAAAGTTGTAATGTTACGAAACTTCCTAAGGCACCACTTAAAAATCCTATTAGAATGATTGCAAGAACTTTAACTCCTTTTTTGTAAAATTTTTGTAAGTGTTTCATAAACGCCTCCGTTTGTTATTTATTTACTCAGATTATAAACCTATTAACTTAATCCAAACTTAAAAGCTTAAAGTTTTACACAAGTTGTGGATAACTCGCTTTATTCTGTGAATTTACTAGAAATTTAGGATGATTTTTATGTGTATAAGATGTGAAATGAAGTGTGGATATGATAGAATAGAAGAATGAAAATAAAAATTGTAACAGTGGGAAAATTAAAAGAAAAATACCTTAAAGATGGTATTGCTGAATATACCAAACGAATTTCACGTTTCGCCAAATTAGAAATGATTGAGCTCACTGATGAGAAGACACCTGACAAAGCTAGTGAATTAGAAAATCAAAAAATCTTGGAAACAGAAGGTGAAAGAATTCTTTCTAAGGTTGGAGAAAGAGACTTTGTTGTTGTACTAGCCATTGAAGGAAAAACACTCTCCTCAGAGGAATTTAGTAAGCAACTAGAGCAAGCTTCTATCAAAGGATATTCAACGCTTACTTTTATCATTGGAGGAAGTTTGGGTCTAGCTCCTGTTGTAAAAAATAGGGCCAATCTTTCTGTCAGTTTTGGACGTCTGACATTACCACATCAGTTAATGAGATTGGTTTTAGTTGAACAAATTTACCGTGCTTTTACAATTCAGCAGGGTTCTCCTTATCACAAATAGAAGATTGACTTAGCTCTTGTTTTTTGATAGAATGGTCATGTTAGGTCTCATAGCTCAGCTGGATAGAGCATTCGCCTTCTAAGCGAACGGTCGCAGGTTCGAATCCTGCTGGGATCAATTTTAGATGCGAAGCTGGGATAAATCCCAGCTTTTTTCTTAAAAAAGTGCGTTTCAGGTGCAAAAATGTACAGTTGGGAAGAATTTTTTCTTACATGGTCTTCATTTTGTATAATAGATGTGTAAGTTAACTTACAAGAAAAAATAATACAGGAGATTTCATTATGAAAAATACAGTAAAGTTGGAACAATTTAAAGAGGTAACAGAGGCAGAATTGCAAGAGATTCGGGGTGGAGATTGGAGAATTTCAGAAACAATTCGTAATCTTATTTTTCCAAGAAGAAAGTAATGAAATAAAGGTAGAGAGTAATGGATTTATTTGGATTAGGGATAGCTATTTTTTATTTTATCATCATTAGCAAAAGTTATGAATGGATTTGTAAAATAAATAGAAAAGAACAAATTGTTTTTTTCTGTTACACATGTATCTCAGTTTTTACACTTGAAGAAATTATTACACTAGTATTTTCTAATAGTTTTGCTTTGTCTAAATTTTTATTTCCTTTGGTTGTGTATCTTTATTTAAGAAAGTTAAAGAAGTCTGAAAAATACAAATCTATTTTTATCAGTCTACTATTGTCTTTATTATATCACAGTACTCATACTTTTATATCCGTAACTTTATCTTCTATAACAGGAGATGAAGTAGTATTACACTATAAAAGTACATTCCTTTTAGTAATATTGTTGATGACTTATTTTTCTATTCTAATAATAATCCGTTATTTTCATCTGGATATTAAATATTTTGATAAAGATTATCTGTACCCTTTTTTAAAAAAAGTAATAGTTGCTTTCTTTGGTTTGCATATCGTATTGTTTATTTCAGATATAGTAAGTACAACTCATCATTTAAATAGCTTCGGAAGTATTTTATCAACCATTGTTTTTATTTGCTTGTTATTGATTTTCTTTGCAATGAATTCTCACAAGGTTCAAATTGAAAAAGAGATTGCTCTAAAACAAAAGAAATTTGAACAAAAGCATTTACAGACTTATACTGATGAAATTGTGGAGTTGTATAATGAAATTCGAGGTTTTCGTCATGATTATGCAGGGATGCTTGTCAGCATGCAAATGGCGATTGACAGTGGAGATTTACAAGAAATTAACAGGGTTTACAATGAAGTCTTAGTAAAAGCAAATCAGAAATTGAGGTCAGAAAAATATACTTACTTTGATTTAAATAATATAGAAGATTCTGCTTTACGAAGTTTAATTGCCCAATCGATTGTCTATGCACGAAAAAATGATGTAGAGTTTACATTGGAAGTAAAAGATGTCATTACTAGATTGTCAATGGATTTACTTGATCTTGTTCGTATCATGAGCATTTTATTAAATAATGCTGTTGAAGGTGCTGCAGATAGTTACTTGAAACAAATGGAAGTTGCAGTCATTAAAATGGATTTTGAAACAGTTATAGTTATCCAGAATTCATGCAAAATCACTATGACGCCTTCAGAGGATTTATTTGCCTTAGGTTTCTCTACCAAGGGAAGAAATAGAGGTCTAGGACTTAATAATGTCAAAGAGATTTTAGATAAGTATGACAACATTATTTTAGAAACAGAGATGGAAGACAACACATTTAGACAAATTATTAGATTTAAGAGGGAATTTGAATGAAAGTATTAATTTTAGAAGATGTTATTGAACATCAAGTGAGACTAGAGAGAATATTAAATGAAATCTCGGAAGAATCGAATATTCCTATTTCATATAAGACAACAGGAAAAGTTCGTGAGTTTAAGGAATATATCGAAAATGATGAAGTAAACCAGCTTTATTTTCTAGATATCGATATTCATGGAATCGAGAAAAAAGGCTTTGAAGTGGCTCAGTTTATCCGTCATCACAATCCTTATGCTATTATTGTCTTTATTACCAGTCGATCTGAATTTGCTACCTTAACGTACAAATACCAGGTATCAGCCCTAGATTTTGTTGATAAAGACATCAATGATGAATTGTTCAAAAAACGCATCGAGCAGAGTATTTTTTACACTAAGAGCATGCTGCTTGAAAATGAAGATGTTGTAGACTATTTTGATTACAACTATAAAGGAAATGATTTGAAAATTCCTTACCATGACATTTTGTATATCGAAACCACAGGAGTTTCTCATAAACTTCGGATTATTGGTAAGAATTTTGCAAAAGAATTCTATGGAACTATGACAGATATTCAGGAAAAGGACAAACATACCCAGCGATTTTATTGCTCCCATAAATCTTTCCTTGTCAATGTGGGAAATGTGAGAGAAATTGATCGAAAGAACTTAGAAGTTGTCTTTTATGAAGATCATCGTTGCCCGATTACCCGTTTGAAAGTTCGCAAACTAAAAGATATTCTAGAAGAAAAAAACTAAAAAGTGATTGACAATTAGTAAGAAATTGATATAATGGTTATATCTGCTACAGATAGATGGTCCGTTGGTCAAGGGGTTAAGACACCGCCTTTTCACGGCGGTAACACGGGTTCGAATCCCGTACGGACTATTTTATCCGCCATAGCTCAGTTGGTAGTAGCGCATGACTGTTAATCATGATGTCGTAGGTTCGAGTCCTACTGGCGGAGTCAGATAAAAAGAACACCATTGGTGTTCTTTTTTTAGTTTATATCACCTAACATTTTCATAATGAAGTCTGTCATTTCTTGCGGACTTTCTTTTTTTCCGTGAGCAATCCAAGTCTGGCAAACACCAAAAAGGGCATTTGTTAGATAAATGCTACTGTATTCTAATTCAATTGAATTGAGTTGTAGTTTCATAAAGCGTTTCTGAAGGTCGGTGTTAAGCATAATGTGAAGCTTATTTCTCAAGAAATTTTGGATTTCTTTTGTTCCATTTTCAGACAAGAGTGCAGCCAAGAGTGGCTCAGACTCTAAATATTCAAATACTTCTAAAATAGCATCTCTTTTGTGATGAGCATGTTTTTGGAAAATATACTCAAAGGTATGAAATAGCTTACTTTGGTAGAGTTCAATCATATCATACTTATCCTTGTAGTGAGTGTAAAAGCTGGAACGACTAATTCCGGCTTTTTCTGCTAACTTGACAGTAGAAATTTGATCAAAGGGCTGGTCCATCAATAATTGAACCATGGCATTTTCGATAATACGTTTTGTTTTTAAGCGTTTGTTACTTTCTTTCATAATTCCTCCTTGTACACAAAAATAGACTATATGTCTAAAAAAATATTTTTTACCTTGTAATTTGAATTTTTTTATGTATAATCTATTATATCAAAATTTTAGACAATATGTTTAAAAAAGGAGGAGACATGTTTAAAGAATGGAAAGCAATATTTAAAAAACCGACCTTTATCATTGTAATGATAGGGATTTCTCTCATTCCAGCTTTATATAATATCATTTTTTTATCATCTATGTGGGATCCATATGGTCAAGTATCGGAGTTACCTGTGGCAGTTGTCAATAAAGATAAGGAAGCTTCTTATAATGGACAGACGATGACAATAGGTGAAGACATGGTGTCTAATTTAAAAGAAAATAAGGCTTTAGATTTTCACTTTGTTAATGAAGAGGAAGGGGAAAAAGGACTAGAAGATGGTGACTACTATATGGTGGTAACATTACCAAGCGACCTATCTGAAAAAGCTACTTCTATCCTAACGAATCATCCTGAACAGATGCAGATTGATTATCAGACGTCAAGTGGGCATAGCTTTATTGCAAGTAAGATGAGTGATTCTGCAATGACGCAATTAAAACAAACCGTCTCTACGAATGTAACTGAAACATATACCAAGTTACTATTCCAAAAAATGAATGATTTGAAGTCTGGAATAAATAAAGCAGATGATGGAAGTGAACAATTGGCTAATGGAGCCAATCAGTTGGTGACGGGAAGTCAAACGTTGACGACAAATCTTAATACTCTAGCTAATTCAACTGTAACTTTTTCAAATGGAGCGGATCAATTTACAAAAGGCTTATCTAGCTATGTGTCTGCTATAGAGCAATTACATATTGGTTTAGGAACTTTTAATAGTGGTTTACAAAGTTATACAAATGCTGTCTCACAAGTTGACACTGGACTTGGTCAATTAGCTTCAAAAACTCCCGAGTTGGTGACAGGTGTAAATCAGTTAAATACAGGTATAAAGTCCTATACAGGTGGGGTTTCACAATTGGACACAGGTCTCAATCAATTTTCAGTTGGTGTAAATGCATATACAAGTAGTGTGAAAGAACTTTCTAACGGAACAAGTCAATTATCCAATCAATCAGATACACTAAGAGATGGAATGGAACAATTAAATACTGGAATTAAAGAAATTTCAAGCCAATTAGAGTCCTCATCTCAACAAAATGAAGAAATAGCGCAATTGGCAACTAGCCTAGGAGAACTAAATAAAACATTACAAGCTCTTACAATATCAGATAATACTCAACTGAAAAGTACATTGTCAGAAGCTTTGCCAAATCTAACAACTCTTGCTCAGGATATTGTGACTAAAAGTCAGACAGAACAAGAAAAAACTCTTGCGAACCTTCAATCAACAGTTACTTATCAATCTCTCACAGAGGAACAAAAGAAAGAACTGACAGAAGCTATTTCTAAAAATTCTAATTCTACTATTGAGTCAGCAAAAACAATTTTAACAACAGTAGGAGGATTGAAAGAAAGTATAGAGAATTCAGAACAACAAGTAACCAATCTATCTGATGTACAGACGAAAGCAAATCAACTCTTACCTGTAGCATCTAGCTCCTTGACAACATTGTCAAATGGATTTACAAAATTTCAAACTACTGTAGACAATCAGTTAGTTCCTGGAAGTCAGTCAATTGAAAAAGGAGTTGTAAACTATACTAAAGGACTGGATACTATTTCTATAGGTGCGAATCAACTAAGTGAAAAGAATGTAAGTTTAACAACTAGTCTAGAACAATTAGTTTCTGGATCAAGTAAGTTGACAGAAAATACATCAAGCTTGACAGCTGGAGTAGATGCGTTAGCTGGAAAAGCTCCAGAATTAGTATCAGGTATAGAAAGCTTGTCAACTGGTTCTGCTCAATTGAATAATAAGAGCCCAGAGCTGATAGCAGGTATTACTAAATTACAATTTGGCTCTGGTCAATTAACAGACAAATCAACACAGTTACTTTCTGCAGCATCCAAACTAGGAAGTGGTGCTATGAAGATTGCAGATGGTGCTGGAAAACTAGCAGAAGGTGGAACAACCTTAACCTCTAGTCTTGAAGATTTACAGATAGGAGTTGATTCATTAGGACAAGGATTAGGCAATGCTAACAATCAACTCAAATCAGCTTCAACAGAATCTGAAAATGCAGAAACATTATCTGATCCTCTAGTTCTCTCAAAAACAGACAATGATCAAGTTCCTGTAAATGGGATTGCCATGGCTCCTTATATGATATCAGTTGCTCTTTTTGTTGCTGCTATATCTACTAATATGATTTTTGCTAAGTTGCCTTCTGGACGTCATCCAGAGAGCCGCTGGGCTTGGTTGAAGTCTCGCTCTGAAATAAATGGGATTATCGCTGTCTTAGCAGGTGTTTTAGTTTATGGAGGTGTCCGTCTTATTGGATTGACTGCGAACCATGAGATGAGGACCTTGATTCTAATTATAATCACAAGTTTAGCTTTCATGTCTATGGTGACAGCTTTAACAACTTGGAATAGCCGTATTGGAGCTTTCTTCTCTCTTATTTTACTTTTATTACAGTTAGCATCAAGTGCAGGGACCTATCCTCTTGCTTTGACAAATGATTTCTTTAAAGGTGTCAATCCTTGGTTACCAATGAGTTACTCTGTATCAGGTTTACGACAAACAATCTCTATGACAGGAAATATTCATCACCAAGTAATTTTCCTTATTATAACACTAGCTTTCTTTGCTGCTTTAGGTATGCTAGCTTATCAACCTAAGAAAATGGAAGAAGATTAAAAAGATTGACCAAAGAATTGGTCAATCTTTTTCTGTCTTAGATAAATTTCGTCTGTGATTATAGATCCCAAAAAGAAGAAGGGCAGTTACTGAGCAGGCTGCTCCAATAACAAAACCATTGGGGATAAAGGAAAGTGTAATGGTGCCTTTTCCCTTTGGAACATCAACTTTCATAAAACCGGTTTGAGCCTGCTTGATTTCAAGTTTTTTCCCATCTTGGTATGCAGACCAACCTTTGTCATAAGGAATTGTGAAGAAAATAGAGGTATCTTGTTTTACTTCATATGCAGCAAAGACTTTATTTTTAGAGGTGGATACTTCTACAGGTTGTTCTTTAATCTTTTGAATTGCCTCAGTAAGAGACTGAGTATCTAAACGATAGAAGGTCGGAGATTCAAATGACACCTGAGAATTCCCAGGGAAACTAACACTGATATTGAAAGTTTTTTGTTCTTCAGTATAACCCAAATTAAAGAAATTAAATGCATTGTCAGTTGTAAAAGTCTTCTTTTTACCGTTGACAAGGATATCAACTTTCTTTTGCTTATCGTTTGTAAAATGAAGATTTGAAAAAGAGAGATATACTTGACTATTTTGAGGAACCTCAATTTGATAATCAATCTTTGCATCTTCATTCGCAGAACCTGTGATGCTGGTTAAACCTTCAGAATTATCTGTTTTATCATATGTTATTTGGGAGAAGTAATCTAAGTTGAGATTAGCAAGCTGGTTTATAAATAAAGCCTGATTATCTAGAGTGTGATTGTTAAAGTTTACATCAGTGTAAATAGATTGAGTGGCAAAGGCAATGGGTAAAGAGAGTTGATTTTTATATAAGGTTAAATGATCCTTTTGATAAATCTCTTGAAAGCCATACTTATCAAGTGAAGTTTCAGAAATATTGTACTGGATTCCAAATAAACTGTCTGCTAAAAGGCTGTTATTTGCATAACGGAGATTGAGGTTGGTTCCAGAGGATTTGAATCCCAGTTTATCTAAACTAGTGCTAGCTGAGCGATTTCGTACAGACGAAAATTGAGAGATTCCATTGTAGTTAAATTTCATACTGTCATTTCCAGTCTGAATTTGCAGTTTTTCAGTACGTGTAAATGGATTGTCAATTTGGGTTAGAATGGATTCCATAGCGGTGATATCTCTATTATAGGCGTTACGAGAAGCAAAGGCCCATTCTTTAGCTATTCCTTCCATTTGAGATGAAGCATTTAAGCTTATCTCAGCTGTTATAAATAAAGACAAAAGGATTGCAAATAGATTTACAGAGATAAATTTTTTAATGACTGTAAGAAGTAAAAGAGCATAAACTAGTAGAAATTCAAGAGTGAGTAGGATATTCAAATCAGTTAAAAAAGAATAGTGTGATTTAAAATAGACAGTAGCCAAAAATCCTATTAGTACAAGAAAAAGTGAGACAAATAGATTCCAGAGTTTCAGTTCTTTCAGGCGATTTAAGACTTCTGCTGCAGTATAAATTAACAGAGTAGAAAAGATCCAAGCATAGCGATGTAAAAACATATTTGGGGTATGCATCCCTTGCCAAAATAAATCGAGGGCCTCTATATAAAAGCTTGTTATTAAAAAAGTGAAAAAAATTGCATAGGTAAGTTTCACGTGAAACTTTATGGATTTTATTGTGAAAAATAGAATGGTCAAAATAAAAGGAAGCAATCCAACAAAAATCATTGGTATAGATCCATACTTAGTTGTATCAAAAGATCCAATGAATTGTTTTGCGAAAATATCCAGATACCAGCTACTATCTGTTTTTAATTTTGTGATGGCAGTTAACTTCTCCCCATGAGTTTGTAAATCAAACAGTGTAGGAAGAGTCATAATCAAACTAGCCATTCCAGCTAAAAAGGAGGTAACAACAAAATCAAGAAAAGATGATTTTCGAGTTTTAAAGTCCCAAGAAATTTGGCAGAGATACCAGAAAATAAGAAACAATGCTGTCATATACCCAAAATAATAATTTTGAATAAATAAGATTGACAAACTTGTAAAGTATAGTAGGCGCTTCTTTTGTGTTATAAGTAGGTGTAAACCAGTTATAATTAAAGGAATCAAGATAAAAACATCTAGCCAGTTTTTAATCTCTAACTGACTGACAGTGAAGCTCATTAAAGCATAGGAAGTAGATAAGGTAAGTTTTAAAAATTTTGGGATATCTTTAAATAATCTGTTCAAACTAAAGAAGGTTGACAGACCAATCAATCCAAATTTTAATAGAGTGGTCAGATAGACAGCATCTGGCATATTTGACAGATTAAAAAAGTAAACTAGGGGTGAAAGAAAACTACCCAAGTAATAACTAGATAGAGCATAGAAATTCAGTCCGAGGCCACTTGTAAAGGTGTAAAACAAACTGCCATTTCCATGTAGAATATTTCGTAAAGCTACATCAAAAATAACGTATTGATGGAAACCGTCTCCTAATAGTGGAGATGTATTGCTATTCCAGTAGATACCTTGAATTAGGTATACTCCGGTCATAATTACTAAAGGAATGATGAAAGAAACAAAATAGGTCCAATATGTTTTAAAAAATGATTTCATGTTACCTCGTAGAATGATAGAAAACTCAGTTGGTTACCCCAACTGAGTTTTGAAGTCTTATTTAGTCTTTCCAAAGTTCTTTAACTTTTGCTTGTACTTCTGCATTTTCTAGGAATTCATCATAGGTTTCATCGATACGATCTATCACGCCATTCTTAGACAAAACAATGATATGGTTTGCCAAAGTTTGGATAAACTCGTGGTCATGACTGGCAAAGATGATTGATTCTTTAAAGTTTTTCAATCCATCGTTCAAGCTTGAGATAGATTCCAAATCCAAGTGATTTGTTGGATCATCAAGTACAAGGACATTTGATTTCAAGAGCATGAGTTTTGAAAGCATGACACGTACTTTTTCTCCCCCTGACAAGACGTTTACAGGTTTGTTAACCTCATCTCCAGAAAAGAGCATACGACCAAGGAAACCACGTAGGAAGGTATTGTCATCTTCTTCTTTACTTGCAAATTGACGCAACCAGTCAAGGATTGACTCTCCTCCTGCAAAATCAGCCGAGTTGTCTTTTGGCAAGTAAGAACGGCTAGTAGTAACTCCCCACTTGACAGTTCCTTCATAGTCGATGTCACCCATAATTGCACGAATTAATGCAGTCGTTTGAATGTCATTTTGTCCAATAAGAGCTGTCTTATCACCTGGACGCAAGATAAAACTAATATTGTCTAGGATGGTTTCACCATCAATCTTTACAGTTAGATTTTCTACTGTCAAGAGATCATTACCAATCTCACGTTCTGCTTTAAAGTTGATAAATGGATATTTACGACTAGATGGCACAATCTCTTCTAATTCAATCTTGTCAAGCATTTTTTTACGAGACGTTGCCTGTCTTGACTTAGAAGCATTAGCAGAGAATCGAGCAACGAATTCTTGCAATTGCTTGATTTTTTCTTCTGCCTTGGCATTACGGTCTGCTAGCAATTTAGCAGCGAGCTCAGAAGATTCTTTCCAGAAGTCATAGTTTCCGACATAGAGTTTGATTTTTCCAAAGTCAAGGTCGGCCATGTGGGTACATACTTTGTTTAAGAAGTGGCGGTCATGAGATACCACGATAACAGTGTTATCAAAGTCAATCAAGAAGTCTTCTAGCCAAGTAATAGACTGTATATCCAAACCGTTGGTTGGCTCGTCCAAGAGAAGAACATCTGGTTTACCAAATAAGGCTTTAGCAAGGAGAACCTTCACTTTTTCACCATTGGCTAATTCGCTCATGTTTTGATAGTGCAATTCTTCTGGAATATTAAGATTTTGAAGTAGTTGAGACGCCTCACTCTCTGCCTCCCAACCTCCAAGTTCGGCAAATTCACCTTCGAGTTCGGCAGCACGCACACCATCTTCATCTGAAAAATCTTCCTTCATGTAGATAGAATCTTTTTCCTTCATGATGCTATAAAGTTTTTCATTTCCCATAATGACGACATCGATTGCACGTTCATCTTCATAGTCAAAGTGATTTTGACGAAGAACAGAGAGACGTTCATCTGGACCAAGAGAGATGTGGCCAGTTGTAGGTTCGATATCACCAGCTAAAATTTTTAAAAAGGTTGATTTTCCGGCACCATTAGCACCAATTAATCCATAAGTATTTCCTTCTGTAAATTTGATATTGACATCATCAAAAAGTTTGCGATCACTAAAACGTAGTGAAACATCAGATACTGTAAGCAATGTTTTTCTCCTATATGTGTAATATACTTATTCTACTAGAAAAGAGAGAAATATTCAAATTTTTCTTTGTCAATTTTGTGTCAATTAAGTTTACAGGTTTATTTACAAAGAGTTAGTTGTTTGATTTAAATAATTTTCTGTTATTTTAACAAAAAAATGCTATAATTGAAGAGACCATTTCGAAGGAGAAAAAAATGACGAAACCCATTATTTTAACAGGAGATCGCCCAACAGGAAAACTGCATATTGGACATTATGTTGGGAGTCTTAAAAATAGAGTATTACTGCAGGAAGAAGACAAGTATGAGATGTTTGTTTTTTTGGCGGACCAACAAGCATTGACAGATCACGCCAAAGATCCTCAAACGATTGTAGAATCGATTGGGAATGTTGCCTTAGATTACTTAGCAGTTGGATTAGATCCAAGTAAATCAACTATCTTTATTCAAAGTCAGATTCCAGAGTTGGCTGAGCTGTCTATGTACTATATGAATTTGGTGTCACTAGCTCGTTTGGAACGGAATCCGACAGTAAAAACAGAGATTGCTCAAAAAGGTTTTGGAGAAAGTATTCCGACAGGATTTTTGGTTTATCCTATTGCGCAAGCAGCAGATATTACTGCCTTCAAGGCTAATTATGTTCCTGTTGGAACAGATCAGAAACCAATGATTGAGCAAACTCGTGAAATTGTTCGCTCCTTTAATAACGCATATAACTGTGAGGTCTTGGTCGAACCAGAAGGTATTTATCCAGAAAATGAGAGAGCAGGACGTTTGCCTGGTTTAGATGGAAATGCTAAAATGTCTAAATCCCTTAATAATGGTATTTATCTAGCTGATGATGCGGATACGTTGCGTAAAAAAGTCATGAGTATGTATACTGATCCGGACCATATTCGAGTGGAGGATCCAGGTAAGATTGAAGGAAATATGGTTTTCCATTATCTAGATGTGTTTGGTCGTCCAGAAGATGCTCAAGAAATTGCAGAGATGAAAGAACACTATCAACGTGGTGGTCTTGGTGATGTGAAGACGAAACGCTATCTACTCGAAATACTTGAACGCGAACTTGGTCCTATTCGTGAGCGCCGTATCGAATTTGCTCAGGATATGGGAGAAGTGTACAATATGCTTCAAAAAGATAGTGAGAAAGCGCGTGAAGTTGCGGGGCAAACTTTATCTGAAGTTAAGAAAGCAATGGGACTAAATTATTTTAAATAATAGATAAAATATGAATCATAAAACTATCTCTTCCATAGGTTCACAGGGATAGTTTTTTTATGATTTCTATCATAAATATAATTGACAAATTTTCATAGAATGGTATTATAGATACAATACAAAAAGAGTCAAGCTCAAAAAAAGAAAAGAGGAAGCTTCAATGTCTAATTGGGATACTAAATTTTTAAAAAAAGGTTTTACCTTTGATGATGTATTGCTCATTCCAGCAGAAAGTCATGTGTTGCCTAATGATGCAGATTTAACAACAAAATTGGCAGATAATCTGACTTTAAATATCCCAATTATAACAGCCGCCATGGATACAGTCACAGAAAGTCAAATGGCTATTGCCATTGCTCGTGCCGGTGGTCTTGGAGTAATCCATAAAAATATGTCTATTGCGCAACAGGCGGATGAAGTTCGCAAGGTAAAACGTTCTGAAAATGGTGTTATTATTGATCCATTCTTCTTGACTCCAGAACACACCATTGCTGAGGCAGACGAACTGATGGGACGTTACCGTATCAGTGGTGTTCCAGTTGTGGAGACACTTGAAAATCGTAAATTGGTTGGTATTCTAACAAACCGAGATCTTCGCTTTATTTCAGATTACAATCAGCCAATCTCAAACCACATGACCAGTGAAAATCTTGTTACTGCTCCTGTTGGTACAGATCTTGCAACAGCTGAACATATTCTTCAAGAACACCGTATTGAAAAACTTCCTTTGGTTGACGAAGAAGGCCGTCTTTCTGGCTTGATTACTATTAAGGATATTGAAAAAGTTATTGAGTTTCCAAATGCTGCCAAAGATGAATTTGGTCGTCTTCTAGTTGCTGGTGCGGTGGGTGTCACTTCAGATACATTTGAACGTGCAGAGGCTCTCTTTGAAGCAGGGGCTGACGCAATTGTTATTGATACTGCACATGGTCACTCTGCTGGGGTTCTACGTAAAATTGCTGAAATTCGTGCTCACTTCCCAGATCGCACTTTGATTGCTGGTAATATTGCAACTGCAGAAGGTGCGCGAGCTCTTTATGATGCGGGTGTGGATGTTGTCAAAGTTGGGATTGGACCAGGTTCTATCTGTACTACTCGTGTGATTGCAGGTGTGGGTGTCCCACAAGTGACAGCAATTTATGATGCGGCAGCAGTTGCGCGAGAATATGGAAAAACGATTATTGCTGATGGTGGAATCAAGTATTCTGGAGATATTGTAAAAGCCCTTGCTGCAGGTGGAAATGCAGTTATGCTTGGTTCAATGTTTGCTGGAACAGATGAAGCACCAGGTGAAACTGAAATTTTCCAAGGACGTAAGTTTAAGACTTACCGTGGTATGGGATCAATAGCTGCAATGAAGAAAGGTTCAAGCGACCGTTACTTCCAAGGTTCTGTCAATGAAGCAAACAAACTCGTTCCAGAAGGAATTGAAGGTCGTGTTGCCTATAAAGGCGCAGCAGCTGATATTGTCTTCCAAATGCTTGGTGGTATTCGCTCTGGTATGGGTTACTGTGGTGCAGCTAACCTTAAAGAATTGCACGACAACGCTCAATTTATTGAAATGTCTGGGGCTGGTCTAAAAGAAAGCCATCCTCATGATGTACAAATTACGAATGAAGCACCAAACTACTCTATGTAAGAAGTAAAAAAGAACTCCTAATTTTCAGGAGTTCTTTTTTGTTTACAAAGTTGTCAAGTTTGATTTACAGAAATTTTACCGTTTTGAATATTGAAGATACTAAGGTTTTCTGGCAAGTTTTGTAAGTGGTCTAAACTTGTTGTTGTGATAAAGGTCTGGATAGATTGAGAAATGGTTTCTAGTAATTTTAGTTGCCGTGTGTTGTCAAGTTCGCTCATAACATCGTCAAGCAAGAGTATTGGAGACTCGTTGGTAATACTTTCCATTAGCTCAATCTCTGCTAGTTTGACAGAAAGTACAAGACTACGATGTTGACCTTGACTTCCAAAACTAGCATCAATAGCATTGATATAGAAAGTAATGTCATCTCGATGAGGGCCAACACCAGTATTCTTTTTGAACAAATCTCTTGATCTGCTTTTCTCTAAAGCCATTTTAAAAGAACTTGTTAGCTGTTCTTCATCAGTGAAGTTGACAGATGATTGATAAGATATTGACAACTCTTCTAATTTATTTGAAATTTCTAAGTGTTTTTTTTGACCAAATTTCTCTAGGTCTTTAATGAATTTTATACGATGCCTTATGACGCGACATCCATACTCTACTAACTGATCATCTAAGACCGACAGAAATGTTTCGTCAATCTTTTGACTGGATTTTAGGTAAGTATTTCTTTGCTTGAGTATATGGTTATAGTTTGACAAGTCTGACAAGTAGATTGGTTTAATTTGTCCCAGTTCGATGTCTATAAACTTTCGACGGACAGAAGGCGCTCCTTTAATTAGTTGGAGATCTTCAGGTGCGAAGAGGACAACATTCATATGTCCAATGTAGTCTGATAGGCGAGCTTGTTTTAAGTAATTGACCTTAGTCACACGCCCTTTTGGTGTTAAATCAATTTCTAGAGGGATAGAGCTTGTTTTTTTCTGTAGCAAGCCAGAAAGACGGAGTTGCTCGTTATCAAAATGAATGAGATTTTTATCTGTACGAGTCCTATGACTACGTGTCAAGGCCAAGAAATAGATTGCTTCTAGAATATTAGTTTTTCCTTGTGCATTTTGACCTAGAAAGACGTTTAATTTTGGATTAAAATCAATTTTTGCCTCTTTGTAGTTTCGAAAGGTTTTAATTGTTAAATGTTGGAGCCACATGGTTATCTTCCTGGAAAACGTGGAGATTGTTTGGTGATAGTCGATGAAGAAGTTTTTCGTTTCTTGACACCTTTATTCATCTCTTTGACAAGTTTAGCAATTCGCTCTTTCTCAATCTTATCTGCTTGATATTCTTCTTGCTCTTTAAAACTTGGTTTTGTCAAGGTGATGTCAATCTTTAAATCAGGAATGTCAATCGTATCTCCAACACGAATTTTTTTCCCACGTCTATTTTCTAATTCACCATTAAAGTAAACTTGATGCTCCATTAGAAAGGATTTAATAGCACCGCCGCTTTGTATAATTCCAAGCTCTTTTAGGAGGGCTTGGAGCGTAATAAATTCTTCAAATAATTTGTATTCCATAATTCACCTCAATCTTTGGTATTATACCATATTTTCCTTGAAATAGCTGAAGGAAAGTTAGCTGAAATGAAAACGGTTTTACTCTTTGAAGCTATAAAGAGAACAAGAAAAATTTTGATTTTCGTGGTATAATAGAACTCTATATGTAAGGAGGTAAGGTATGGAGTTAGTGCCTGGAATTTCAGCACATTTTGTTCAATCCAAAAAGTTTAAAACAAATAAAATCACTATTCGTTTTACTGCTCCCTTATCTCTTGAGACGATAGCAGGACGCATGTTAAGTGCAAGTATGTTGGAGACGGCAAATCAAGTTTACCCAACACCACAAGCATTTCGCAGATACTTGGCAAGTTTATATGGAACAGATATTTCCACAAGTGCTTATCGTAGGGGACAGGCACATATTCTTGACTTAACGTTTACTTATGTGAGGGATGATTTTTTAAGTAAAAAGAATGTCTTGACTTCTCGAATTTTGGAATTGGTGAAACAGACTTTATTTGCTCCCTTAGTTCAAGATGGTGCTTTTGAGCCAGCCTTATTTGAAATTGAAAGAAAACAGTTGTTGGCTAGTTTAGCTACTGACATGGATGATTCATTTTATTTTGCTCATAAGGAGTTGGATAGCTTGTTCTTCCGTGATGAGCGTCTTCAATTGAGATACAGTGATTTACGAAACAGCATTTCAAATGAGTCTCCAGAAAGTAGCTACACTTGCTTTCAAGATGCTCTGAAAAATGATCGAATTGATTTCTTTTTCTTAGGTGATTTTAATGAAGTAGAAATTACAGAATCGCTGAAGTCATTACCCTTTACAGCTAGAGAGAATGGCGTCACTATCCAGTACAATCAATCTTATTCGAATGTCTTAAGAGAGGGGATGGTTCAGAGGAATGTTGGGCAATCTATTTTGGAATTAGGCTATCATTCTCCTGTAAAATATGGTGATGATGAGCATTTGCTTATGCTTGTTATGAATGGTTTGTTGGGTGAATTTGCACATTCGAAACTTTTTACAAACGTTCGTGAAAATGCTGGAATAGCCTATACAGTCTCTAGTCAATTGGATTTGTTTAGTGGTCTGTTAAGGATGTATGCGGGGATTGATAGAGAAAATCGAAATCAGGCTAGAAAAATGATGAATCATCAATTGCTAGATCTGAAAAAGGGTAACTTTACAGATTTTGAACTTGAACAAACCAAGGAGATGATTCGACGATCTTTGTTGATGGCTCAAGATAATCAACAGACCCTAGTTGAAAGAGTCTATTTGAATGCTCTATTGGGGAAATCAAGCTTCGATATTGATCGATTGGTGGCAAAATTAGAGAATGTTGATAAAGAAGCTGTATGTAAAGCTGCCAACAGTTTGAAGTTACAAGCGATTTACTTTATGGAAGGAGTAGAATGACAAAGGTTGCTTTTGAAGAAAAATACTATCCTGCTGTAAAGGAAACAGTCTACAAAACACAATTGTCAAATGGATTGACAGTTTCTTTACTCCCTAAGCAAGATTTCAATGAGGTTTATGGGATTGTAACGGTTCAATTTGGTTCTGTAGATGCAACTTATACAAACTTGGAAAAAGGTTTGCGTCATCATCCAGCAGGAATTGCACATTTTCTTGAACATAAATTGTTTGAAAGAGAAAATTCTGAGGATATAATGGCTGCTTTTACTCGATTAGGTGCAGACAGTAATGCATTTACAAGCTTTACTAAGACCAGCTATCTTTTTTCAACAATTGATTATCTATTAGAAAATTTAGATTTGCTAGATGAGTTAGTCGGAGATGTTCATTTTACTGAAGAGTCTGTTTTGAGGGAACAGGCTATTATCCAGCAAGAACGAGAAATGTATCAAGACGATCCAGACTCACGCTTGTTTTTTGCAACATTAGCCAACCTTTATCCTGATACTCCTTTAGCAACAGATATTGTTGGAAGTGAAAAATCAATTTCTGAGATTCAAGTTTCAAATTTAAAAGAGAACTTTACAGACTTTTACAAACCTGTCAACATGTCACTGTTTTTAGTTGGAAATATTGATGCAAAAGTTGTTGAGGAATACTTTTCGAAAAAGGAAAAGAAAACTTTAGAACAGTTTACAGTTACAAAAGAGAAACTACCTTTGCAACCTGTGAAGCAAACAGATAGCCTTCGGATGGAAGTTTCTTCACCCAAACTTGCTGTTGCGATTAGAGGTAACGGGCAAATAACAGAAGCTGAGTCTTATCGTTACAATATTTTATTGAAATTACTATTTACGATGATGCTTGGTTGGACTTCTGACCGTTTTCAAAGGTTATATGAGACTGGGAAGTTAGATGCGTCATTGTCGCTTGAGGTCGAAGTCAACAGTCGCTTTCATTTTGTGATATTGACAATGGACACCAAAGAGCCTGTTTCTCTGTCGCATCAATTTCGGAAAGCGATTCGTCAGTTTAGTAATGACGCGGATATTACCGAGGAACATTTAGATCTTGTTAAGAGTGAGATGTTTGGGGAGTTTTTCAGCAGTATGAACTCCTTGGAGTTTATTGCAACTCAATACGATCCGATGGATCGCGGAGAAACAATTTTTGATTTTCCGAAAATTTTACAGGAGATTACTTTGGAGGATGTTCTAGAAGCTGGACATCGTTTGATTGATAATGGTGATCTAGTTGATTTTACAATCTTTCCAGCTTAAAAGATGACTAATACTAGAAAGAAGGAATGGTACGTATGAGAAAAAAAACAATCGGCGAGGTTCTACGTTTAGCTAGAATTAACCAGGGATTGAGTTTAGAAGAATTGCAGGAAAAAACTGAAATTCAGTTGCATTTTCTAGAAGCCATGGAGGCAGATGATTTCGATTTACTTCCTAGTACCTTCTACGCTCGTTCTTTTTTAAGAAAATATGCCTGGGCAGTAGAGTTGGATGAGAGAATTGTTCTGGACGCCTATGATTCAGGTAGTATGATCACTTATGAAGAGGTAGATGTCGATGAAGAAGACTTGTCTGGTCGTAGACGATCAAATAAGAAAAAAACGTCTTATCTCCCCTTGTTTTATTTCGTTCTATTTGCTTTGTCAATTTTAATTTTTGTCACTTACTATGTTTGGAACTACATCCAAACTCAGCCAAGTCCTTCTTCAGCTAATTATAGCGTTGTGAACTCGACTAGTTCAACAACCTCATCTAGTTCATCTTCTAGTAGTCAGACGTCTAGCTTGTCTTCTACTACGGAATCAACTATTACAGTGTTAGGCGAAGGAAACCGCATTGAAGCTCGGTATAAAACGAGTAAGGAAACCGCTACTGTTCAATTGGCAGTATCAGATGCAACTAGTTGGGTAAGTGTTTCAGGAAGTGAACTGGAGGGTGGTGTGACACTATCCGCAGACAATAAGAATGCAAAAACAACAGTTTCAACTAAGAATCCCGTTACCATTACTTTAGGTGTAGTGAAGGGAGTTACTGTGACTGTGGACAATCAAATGATTGATACTTCGAAGCTGACAACTCAGACTGGAACTGTAACACTTACATTTACTACAGATTAAGGAAAAATCAATGAAAAAAGAACAAATTCCTAATGTATTAACTATTGGTAGAATTCTCTTTATACCTCTCTTTATTCTTATTTTGACTTTGGGCCATTCACAAGGAAGTCATTTGCTGGCAGCGATCATCTTTGCAGTTGCTAGTATAACGGATTATCTTGATGGTTACCTTGCTCGTAAATGGAATGTAGTCAGCAACTTTGGAAAATTTGCAGATCCGATGGCTGATAAGCTGTTGGTTATGTCAGCTTTTATCATGTTGATTGAGTTAGGCATGGCTCCAGCTTGGGTTGTTGCTATTATCATCTGTCGTGAACTTGCGGTGACAGGCTTGCGCTTGTTGCTTGTTGAGACGGGAGGGACAGTTCTAGCAGCAGCGATGCCAGGGAAAATCAAGACCTTTAGTCAGATGTTTGCCATTATCTTTTTGCTCTTACATTGGAATTTAATTGGTCAGCTGTTGCTTTATATCGCTTTGTTTTTCACTATCTACTCTGGCTATGATTATTTCAAGGGTAGCGCTCATATATTCAAAGGGACATTTGGTTCGAAATGAAATCGATTATTGAAGTAAAAAATCTGTCTTTTCGTTACAAGGAAGACCAGGATCATTATGATGTTAATAATGTCTCGTTTCACGTGAAACGGGGAGAATGGCTTTCGATTGTAGGTCATAATGGGAGTGGAAAATCGACAACTATCCGTTTGATTGATGGGTTGCTTGAAGCAGAGTCAGGGGAAATCTGGATAGATGGGCAATTGCTGTCCTCTGAGAATGTTTGGGACTTACGCCGTCAAATTGGTATGGTTTTTCAAAATCCAGATAACCAATTTGTGGGGGCGACTGTTGAAGATGATGTTGCCTTTGGTTTAGAAAATCAGGGACTTCCTCGTGAAGAAATGAAGAAGAGAGTGGCTGAATCTTTGGAGTTGGTAGGGATGCTGGACTTTAAGAAGAGAGAACCAGCTCGTTTATCTGGTGGCCAAAAACAACGTGTGGCCATTGCAGGAGTTGTTGCCCTGAGGCCAGCTATTTTAATTTTGGATGAGGCTACAAGTATGTTGGACCCCGAGGGACGAAGAGAACTGATTCAGACAGTTCAAGAGATTCGAAAAGACAACCAGATGACAGTCGTCTCCATTACACATGACTTAGAAGAAGTTGCGATGAGTGACCGTGTCTTGGTCATGAAAAAAGGTCAAGTGGAATCAACCAGCAGCCCAAGAGAACTTTTTTCTCGGGATGACCTTGACCAGATAGGGTTGGATGAGCCTTTTACTAATCAATTGAGAGAATCTTTGAGAGAGACTGGTTATCAGTTGCCGGATGGTTATTTGACAGAAGGAGAGCTAGAGGACAAGCTATGGGAATTACTCTAGAAAATGTGAGCTTTACCTATCAAGAGGGGACTCCCCTATCTTCATCAGCCTTGACTGATGTTTCTTTGGCGATTGAGGATGGTTCCTATACAGCTTTAGTAGGGCACACAGGTAGTGGGAAATCAACGATTTTACAGCTTTTAAATGGCTTGCTAGTACCAAGTAAGGGTTCAGTTCGAGTTTTCGATACCGTCATTACCCCTACATCAACCAATAAAGAAATTCGTCAGATTCGAAAGCAGGTTGGTCTAGTGTTTCAATTTGCTGAAAATCAGATTTTCGAAGAGACTGTTTTGAAAGATGTTGCATTTGGACCGCAAAATTTTGGAGTTTCTGAGGAAGAGGCCAAGAAAATTGCGCGTGAAAAGTTAGCCTTGGTAGGCATCGATGAGTCACTCTTTGAGCGCAGTCCTTTTGAACTTTCAGGTGGTCAGATGAGACGTGTGGCTATAGCAGGTATGTTAGCTATGGAGCCAACTGTCTTGGTTTTGGATGAGCCTACAGCAGGGCTAGATCCTTTGGGCAGAAAAGAATTGATGACCTTGTTTAAAAAACTCCACCTTTCTGGAATGACAATCGTTCTGGTAACGCATTTGATGGATGACGTAGCTGCATATGCTGATCAGGTCTACGTTATGGAAAAGGGGCGTTTAGTCAAAAGTGGCAAACCGAGTGATGTCTTCCAAGATGTAGCGTCTATGGAAAAAGTACAGTTAGGTGTGCCTAAAATCACAGCATTTTGTAAACGTTTGGCAGATAGAGGTGTAGCTTTTAAAAAACTGCCAATCAAGATAGAGGAGTTTAAGGAGTCGCTAAATGGATAGTATGATTTTAGGGCGTTATATACCAGGAGATTCCATCATTCATCGCTTGGATCCACGTAGTAAATTGCTTGCCATGATCCTGTTGATTCTGATTGTATTTTGGGCCAATAATCCCCTCACCAATCTCATTTTGTTTATAGCGACAGGTATATTTATCGCTTTGTCAGGCGTTTCCCTCTCATTTTTCGTTCAGGGATTAAAATCCATGTTTTTCTTGATTGCTTTTACGACTCTATTTCAGCTCTTTTTCATTTCAAGTGGAAATGTCTTATTTGAGTTTTCTTTTATAAGAATAACGGATTATGCTTTGCAACAAGCTGGGATTATTTTCTGTCGTTTTGTGTTGATTATTTTCTTTTCAACCTTGCTAACCTTAACGACCATGCCTTTGAGTTTGGCAGCTGCAGTTGAAGCTCTTTTAGCGCCGCTGAAACGTGTGAATGTTCCCGTTCATGAAATTGGTCTCATGTTATCAATGAGTTTGCGTTTTGTTCCAACCTTGATGGATGACACGACGAGAATTATGAATGCTCAAAAAGCTCGTGGAGTTGACTTTGGCGAAGGCAGCATCGTTCAAAAAGTAAAGGCTATGATTCCAATTTTAATTCCTCTTTTTGCGACTAGCTTAAAGCGTGCAGATTCATTGGCAATAGCCATGGAAGCGCGTGGTTATCAGGGAGGAAAGGGTAGAAGTCAGTATAGACAGTTGAAATGGAGTCAAAAGGATACACTGGCAATTCTTGTGATTTTGGTACTGGGATGTTTCTTATTTTTCTTAAAATCTTAGCAGGTTTGTAGGATTGATAAGAAGCTCACAGTAGCAGGTTTTTAGTATAAAGGTAGGAATATGAACCGTTTTAAAAAATCAAAATATCTAATCATCGTTTTTGTCACAGTTCTGGCAGTTTCTGTTCTATTAGTGACAACCTATTCAAGCGCTATTGTGACGAAACTAGGAGATGGGATTTCCTTAGTGGATAGAATTGTTCAAAAACCCTTTCAGTGGTTTGATACTTTCAAATCGGATTTGGGACATTTGACGCAGACTTACAATGAAAATGAGAGTCTAAAGAAACAGCTCTATCAACTAGAGGTGGAGTCTAATCAATCAGAAAGTTTAAAAAATGAAAATGAACAATTACGTCAGTTGCTGGATATGAAGTCAAAATTGCAGGCTACAAAAACCATTGCAGCAGATGTGATTATGCGAGCTCCAGTATCTTGGAAACAAGAGTTAACAATTGATGCGGGAAGTTCAAAAGGAGCATCTGAAAATATGTTGGCCATTGCAAACGGGGGTTTGATTGGTAGTGTTTCAAAGGTGGAGGATCATTCAACAACGATCAACCTATTGACAAACACCGAAAATTCAGACAAAATTTCTGTTAAAATTCTGCATGGTTCTACTGAAATTTACGGGATTATCGTTGGTTATGATAAGGAGTCAGAACTGCTTAAAATTAGCCAATTAAATAGTAACAGCGACATTAGCGCAGGAGACAAGGTGACTACAGGGGGGCTCGGAAACTTTAATGTTAAGGATATCCCTGTTGGAGAGGTTGTTGCTACAACACACAGCAGTGATTATCTAACAAAGGAAGTAACAGTCAAGTTAAGTGCTGACACCAAAAATCTTCATGTGGTAGAGTTAGTGGGGAATTAGCAATGAGACTGTTAAAACAAATTGGTATTTTCTTTTTACTCCCTTTTGTCGTACTAATTGATGCACATATTGGACAATTAGCGGGATCCTTCTTCCCTCACTTTCATTTAGCAAGTCATTTTCTGTTTTTATTTCTCTTGTTTGAGACAATTGAGGTTTCAGAATACCTCTATCTAGCTTATTGCTGTATAGTAGGTTTGGTGTACGATATCTATTTTTTCCACTTGATAGGAATTGCGACACTTCTATTTATCTTGATAGGTGCTTCGCTCCATAAGTTTAATAGTGTAATTTTGCTGAACCGTTGGACAAGAATGTTAACAATAGTTGTGATGAGTTTCTTATTTGATATGGGGAGCTATCTCCTTGCTCTTGCTATGGGATTGACAGTAGAATCGATGCCAGTTTTCATCGTCTATAGCCTTGTCCCATCAATGATTTTAAACTTTTTATGGATGCTTATTTTCCAATATATTTTTGAAAAATGTTATCTATAAGAAAGAAATAAAAATGTAACAAAGGCGTAATATTTATTATGTCTTTTTTTGGTATACTAGTAATGTCTTAAATAGAAGGAGTATCTACACAATATGAAGAAAAAAATCTTAGCGTCACTTTTGTTAAGTACAGTATTGGTTTCACAAGCGGCGGTATTGACAACTGTCCACGCTGAAACAACTGATGAAAAGATTGCTGCTCAAGATAGTAAGATTAGTAATTTGACATCTCAACAAAAAGAAGCTCAAAAACAAGTAGATGAAATCCAAACGCAAGTTACAGCTATCCAAACTCAACAAACGAACTTGGAAGCTGAGAATGAAACTCTACAAGCTGAATCTAAAAAACTTGAAGGAGAAATTACAGAGCTCTCTAAGAACATTGTTGCTCGTAATGAATCTTTGGAGAAACAAGCACGTAGCGCACAAACTAACGGTGCTGCAACTAGCTACATCAATACAATTGTAAACTCAAAATCAATTACAGAAGCTATTTCACGTGTGGCAGCAATGAGCGAGATTGTATCAGCTAACAACAAAATGTTGGAACAACAGAAAGCTGATAAGAAATCTATCGCTGAAAAACAGGTTGCAAATAATGAAGCAATCAACACTGTAATTGCGAACCAACAAACGCTTGCTGACGATGCACAAGCATTGACAACAAAACAAGCAGAGTTGAAAGTTGCTGAGTTAAACCTTGCTGCTGAGAAAGCTACTGCAGAAGGCGAAAAAGCTACTTTGCTAGAACAAAAAGCAGCGGCTGAAGCAGAAGCGAAAGCAGCGGCTGAAGCAGAAGCGGCTTACAAAGCACGTCAAACAAGCCAACAACAATCAGTAGTTGCTTCAGGAAATACAAGCTTCTCAGCTCAAGTGCAAGCGACATCAACATCTGATGATGAGGATTCAAGCTACACTCCAGCACCTGCTCCAACTCCTGCTCCTGCTAGACAACGTCCAACATACAGCTCAAATGCATCAAGTTACCCTGTAGGTCAATGTACATGGGGTGCTAAGACCTTGGCTCCGTGGGCTGGAGACTACTGGGGTAATGGTGGTCAGTGGGCTACTAGTGCAGCAGCAGCTGGATTCCGTACAGGTTCTACACCACAAGTTGGTGCGATTGCTTGTTGGGATGATGGTGGCTATGGACACGTAGCGGTTGTTACAGCTGTTGAATCATCTACTCGTATTCAAGTTTCAGAATGTAACTATGATGGTAGTGGAACTCAACCAATTGGAAATTATCGTGGATGGTTTAATCCTACAGCATCACGTGGTACAGTAAGATACATTTATCCAAACTAACATATTAATTGTTATTAAATTTAGGGTGAGGTTTTATTAATCTCACCCTCTGTATGGTATTAATAAAAAATTGTCATCTGAATGTTTTTATAACTATAGAATTAAATATGAGTTGAAAATTATTAGATATGTAGTTAGAATAAATATGTTTATTAAATGAAATAATAACTAGAGTCTAAGAGAAGTTGGTACTGGAATTATGTTTACGTATAAAATGAATGTTGATGTTCAAGAGTGGGATTTATTTTTACAAAATCATTATCAAGGAAATTTATTGCAGAGTAGTGATTGGGCCAAGATAAAGGATACTTGGGGGAATGAGAGAGTAGGATTTTATAAAGATAATCAATTGGTTGGAGTAGCGAATATCTTAATTCAACCTCTTCCATTGGGACTTTCTATGTTTTATATTCCACGCGGGCCGGTTGTTGATTATGAGGATAAAGAACTTCTGAAATTTGTACTTTTAACGATTAAAAAACTTGCTAAAAAAAGCCGAGCAATAATGGTTAAATTTGACCCAAGTCTGTTTGTCAGTCGAGGCCTAATTGGTCAAGAAACTGTCCAAAATTCTAGGACTTTAGAAATTGTTGAAGAACTGAAAAAAAATAAAGTCTATTGGACAGGACTAACAAAGGATATGGCAGAAAATATACAACCGCGTTTTCAAGCTAATATTCATAAAGAAAATTTCTCACTGGATCAACTTTCTAAGTCCACTAGACAGGCAATCCGAACTGCAAGAAATAAAGGATTGGAAGTAAAATTTGGTGGACTCGATTTATTAGATGAATTTTCATTTTTAATGAAGAAAACAGAGTCTCGTAAGAACATCAGTTTACGAGGTAAAGATTATTATCAGAAGTTACTGACTACTTATCCTAACCACTGCTTTATTACAATGAGCTATTTAGATTTACCTAATAGACTGAAAGAAGTTGAGAAGCAACTTGAAAAGAATCTAAAAATAGCGCAGAAGTTTACAGATAAAACGAAAGAAGGCAAAGTAAAAGATAATCATCAAGAAAGAAAACGATTAGAGGAAGAGATTTCTTTTCTTAAGAGCTATATTGATAGAGGAGATAGTGTCGTCCCATTGTCTGGAACTTTGACCGTCGAATTTGGGGAAACTTCTGAAAACTTATATGCTGGAATGAATGAAGAGTTTAGACACTATCAACCTGCTATTCCTACATGGTTTGAGACTGCGCAACATTCTTTTGAACGTGGTGCAGAGACTCATAATATGGGTGGACTTGAAAATAATTTAGATGGGGGATTGTTTAATTTTAAATCTAAGTTTAATCCCACAATTGAAGAATTTGTTGGCGAGTTTAATTATCCAACTAGTTCTTTGTACTTCTTATTTAATATAGCCTATAAAATCCGCAAGAAACTTCGAAGTAGGAATTAGATAGGTAAAAGACTTATTGACAAGTTTAATCTCCTAAATTATCAAATTAAGTTAGACTTTTCAAGTAACTCAGAAAAACTTGGTAGGGTGATTGATAATTTAAAGATTTCCTAGGAATTCTATTTCTTTTATCAGCTATAGCTGATAAATAATTTTGAGAAATATTCGTAAAATCCATTTGTTTCGGTAATCCATTTCGTCTTAATAAGCCATTAGAATGTTCATTGAGACCTCGTTGACCAGGACATCCTGGATCCGCAAAGAAAATATCAATGTCATGTGCATTGGAAATAGATCAAAAATTTGACTTATAGAATGTTAAATGATAGTATAGTTTAAGTGAAGGCAATCTTCGATTTATATTATTTTTCAAGGAGGAAAAATGAAAATTTCACCATTTACAGTAACAGAGACAGGGGTTTCTTTTAGAAAATCAGTTAAAAAGGTTGTTCCTTTTTTAGCAGTAGGATTGATGCTAGTAGCGGGTGATAGTGTATATGCCTATTCTGGAGGGAATGGATCGTTTGCGCGTGGAGATGACTATCCGCTTCACTACAAAAATGGCAGTGTGGAAATTGACCAGTGGCGGATGTATTCTCGCCAATGTACGTCTTTCGTGGCCTTTCGTTTGAGTAGTGTAAATGGCTTTGAAATTCCGCCTGGCTACGGTAATGCGAATGAATGGGGGTATCGGGCAAGGCGAGAAGGATACCGTGTTGATAGCAAGCCAGAAGTTGGGTCTATTGCTTGGTCTACAGAAGATTATTATGGTCATGTTGCCTGGGTTTCAAATGTAATGGGAGATCAGATTGAGATTGAAGAGTACAACTATGGAGTTCGAGAGAGGTATAACCGTCGAATAGTTAAAGCTAGCTCTATGACAGGGTTTATCCATTTTAAGGACTTGGTAGGGAATGATGGTAGAACTGGAAGTCCTATAGAATCAGGGTTGGCGTCTAGTGGGACTCATACGTTTACTCAAAAATCTGCCATTCGAAACCAGCCGTCAAGTACAGCACAAGTTATTGACTACTACTATCCTGGTGAAAATGTTAGCTACGACCAAATCGTAGAAAAGGACGGTTATAAATGGCTTAGCTACCTATCCTATAGTGGATCGAGAAGATATGTCCAGTATACGGAAACAGAATCGGTGGAGAATGGTTGGAGGAAGCAAAACGGTATTTGGAATTACCTTGAGAACGGGAAACTCGCAACTGGTTGGAAGAAAATAAATGGCAGTTGGTACCACTTTAAAGACAATGGGACCATGTCAACTGGCTGGGTTAAGGATGGCTCTTACTGGTATTACCTGAAGGCTTCGGGTGAGATGCAGACAGGATGGCTCAATGAAAACGGGACATGGTATTATTTGGAGAGTTCAGGGGCTATGAAGTCTAGTCAGTGGTTCCAAGTAGGAGGAAAGTATTACTACGTCAATGCTTCAGGGGCTTTAGCAGTGAATACCACTGTGGATGGCTATCGAGTAGATAGTAACGGAGCTAGAATCTAGAAAGAACCTAAATTGTCAAATTAAGTTAGACTTTTCAAGTAACTCAGAAAAACTTGGTATGGTGATTGATAATTTAAAGACTTCCTAGGAATTCTATTTCTTTTATCAGCTATAGCTGATAAATAATTTTGAGGAATATTCGTAAAATCCATTTGTTTTGGAAGTCCATTTCGTCTTAACAAGCCATTAGAATGTTCATTGAGACCTCGTTGACCAGGACATCCTGGATCCGCAAAGAAAATATCAATGTCATGTGCATTCGAAATAGACCACTAATTGTCAAGTCAAGTGCAACAAAGTTGTTCCTCTGATTAAGTGAGTATCTTTCAAGTTGTTTGAGCTAACTCAAACAACTTTTTTGCGGACTGATAGCCATGAATTCGTCTAGGTCTTTCATTGATAGCCTTTGTATAGTCCTCTAAAAGATTCTGGCTTAGTTCTTTTAACGAAGCGCCCTTCGGAATGAACTCTCTTAGCAGTCCATTGAAATTCTCATTTGTACCTCGTTCATAAGATGAATAGGCATGTGCAAAATAAACATCTAATCCCTCTATCTTACTTAATGATGAAAATTCATTTCCATTATCTGCAGTTATGGACTTAATGGGATAAAGTTTCATACACTCTAAGACTGCTTGATTGACATACTCTGCTTTTTTTTTCCACGAGTTTCTTTGTTACAGCATAGCGTGTTTGTCGTTCTACCAAGGTTAGAATAGAAGGCTCTCCTATTGTTTTTCCACCTAGAACAGAATCGATTTCCCAATCTCCAAAACGGGAACGTTTATTAATCTCTTCTGACCTTTCTTCAATTGACTTTCCTAGATGTTTCTTGGTAGAGGGGCGCTTGGTAAATTTCTTACGGATCCGCACCGCTCTTAGCAAATCAATGACCTTAATCTCTAACAATCCTTGATGGATATAGTTATAGAGCGTCTTGGTTGAAGGAACAACTGCATCTACATGTTGGAGTCTATAGGTATGAACAAAGGTATCCACGCTATGCACCCTTGGTTTCTCTCTCATTGCTTCTGTAAATTCTCTCAGAAAGTCATCCGATACCCCCAATCCAGTTTCAGATAATAGCTGGCTTCTCTAGCATGACGATAACGGTTATGAGCAGCATCTGCATAATAGTGTTGGTAATAGACTTTCTGCCCATTTACTTTTTTCACTTGTGTTATGGAACCACGATTAATTTCACGAGTAATAGTAGAGCGATTTCTCCCCAGACGACGAGCAATCTCAGCAGGTTTTAGTCCTACGCTTAAATAAGCTTCAATTTCCCCTCGCTCAGCTTCAGATAAGTGTTTGTATGATTGATTTGTGGTAGAATAATTAGTGGACATGTTCATCTTCCTTTATACTGTTTTTCGCTACTCTAGTATATCAGATGAACATGCCTTTTGTGTTGCACTTCATTTTACAACAGAGCATTCGAAATAGACTTCCAGTTAGAAAATTCTTTCCCACAATCAAACGTTATCGACTTAAAGAGATGGCTGGGGACTTGAGACAACCATTGATTGATGGAAGTCTCAATATCACTTGCTTTCCGTCCATTGGTTTTCAGTGTGATGATGGTTTTTGAGAGGCGTTCTACTAAGGTAATGACAGCACTTTTGTGCTTTACCCCCACAATTGTATCCCCTTCTAGATGACCGAACTCTGTCTTAAAATTAGGATAACTGTCTGCTCTCTCACGTAAATCTCTGCGAAAAGCTTGTTTTCCTCGTTTTTCGCTATGACCATTTGGTTTTCTTTTGCCTTTCCAAGGGAGATCCTCTTTCTTTAGAATACCACGGTCTGCTAGTCGATAGAGAGTTCTCATGGAACAAGAAATCCTATCTGGATAAGCTCCCTTAATGACATCAAGGCTCCAATTTTGTTCTAAATGAGTTTGGATAAAATCTTTTTCTGCTTGCGTAAGACTGGTTTTATTCCTGCCACAGCGTTTCTTATTGATTTTATATCGGTTATAGTAATCATAAGCAGGGTGCCCCTCTTTCAGATAGTTGATGACATTGTAGATTGTCTGTTTTGATCTGCCAAGTGAAGTCACAATATCTGAAACTTTTCTGTTTTCTTGATAGTAATCCTCTATCATTACAAGCTCGTTTGTGGTAAGATGTGTATAGGTCATTAATGTTAGTTCCTTTCAGACAAATGTGGTAGTTTATCTGAGCCTAACATAAATGGCTTTTTCTGTCTAGCTTAATTTTACAAATTGGGTCTTTAAGAATTGTTCTTTGCTAACATAAAGTATGAGGATATGATGTTTGCTATATAGTTATTTAGTTTTAAAAAAGCACTCTAAACATTCAAAGATAGTTGGGACTTCTCTTAATAAATCTGTCACTTTCTTTTTCAAGATAGTCCAAGCTTGCTCAATAGGATTCAAATCAGGTGAATAAGGTGGTAGAGGTAAGAAAAAGTGTCTATCTTGGATGCAGAGTTCATCCAAAATATTCTTGGGATGAAAACTAGCATTGTCCATTACAATGACATGAGGTGTCTTCAAAGCAGGCAGGAGTTGCGTTTTGAACCACTCTACAAAGAAGTCGCTCGTCATACTTTCCTTATAAATCATGGGAGCTATAAACTTCCCGTCTACTTGTCCTGCAATAATCGAAGTCCAATCAAAACGCCGTCCGCTAATCTTTTCATAGACTTTTTCCCCTATAGGAGCTCGCGCAGAAGGACGGTAATAGAGGTAGCGGTCAATTCCCGTTTCATCAATATATATGACTGGTAAATCTTTCAGGCTATCCAAAATATCAAGAAATTCAGCTACTTTCTCTGGATCTTGTTCCTTAAAGCTAGTCGTCTTTTTTTAAAGTGACATTAATCTGCTTTAAAGCTGCCCATACTGAAGGGACGGCACAATCAAAATATGCCGCAATTTCCCGTAAAAAAGCATCTGGATGAGAGACTACAAAGGCCTTCAACTCCTCCAAAGGGATCTTTCGGCTTTTGGCAACTCGCTTTTTCCGCTCTAAGTGCCCTTGTTCACGTAATTTCTTTTCCCACGTGAAAAGAGTTCGGACGCTAACGTCGAAAACTTTGGGCACCTCGACATGGCTGTGCCTCTTTTTGATGTAATTTAATGCTCGTTGTTTAAAATCTGTACTATATGCCATAGCTATATTATAACATGTATTTTATAAACTAAGCTACTATAAAGGAAAAACTAATAAAATTACTTGAAAAAAAGCTTAAACTGTGGTAGAATGAAACTTGTCGCGTAAACGATAATACTCATTCTTGATGAATTGTGAAACTGTTGCCCTCGGGTCGTTTTGCAAGTTGAAGTCGAGGAGAGGAAAAAAACAAAAAGGAGAAATACTCATGGCAGTAATTTCAATGAAACAACTTCTTGAGGCTGGTGTACACTTTGGTCACCAAACTCGTCGCTGGAACCCTAAGATGGCTAAGTACATCTTCACTGAGCGTAACGGAATCCACGTTATCGACTTGCAACAAACTGTAAAATACGCTGACCAAGCATACGACTTTATGCGTGATGCAGCAGCTAACGATGCAGTTGTATTGTTTGTTGGTACTAAAAAACAAGCTGCTGACGCTGTTAAAGAAGAAGCAGAACGTTCAGGTCAATATTACATCAACCATCGTTGGTTGGGTGGAACTCTTACTAACTGGGGAACGATCCAAAAACGCATTGCTCGTTTGAAAGAAATCAAACGTATGGAAGAAGAAGGAATCTTCGACGTTCTTCCTAAGAAAGAAGTTGCACTTCTTAACAAACAACGTGCACGTCTTGAAAAATTCTTGGGTGGTATCGAAGACATGCCTCGTATCCCAGATGTAATGTACGTAGTTGACCCACATAAAGAACAAATTGCTGTTAAAGAAGCTAAAAAATTGGGTATCCCAGTTGTAGCGATGGTTGACACAAACACTGATCCAGACGATATCGATGTAATCATCCCAGCTAACGATGACGCTATCCGCGCTGTTAAATTGATCACAGCTAAATTGGCTGACGCTATCATCGAAGGACGTCAAGGTGAAGATGCAGCAGCAGTTGAAGCAGAATTTGCAGCTTCAGAAGCTCAAGCTGACTCAATCGAAGAAATCGTTGAAGTTGTAGAAGGCGACAACGCTTAATTCATATAAATAGTAATTATCTAGGAGGGCGGGGCCTAGCCCAGCTCTCCTATTTTTAAAAAATATAGGAGAATCAAAATGGCAGAAATTACAGCTAAACTTGTAAAAGAGTTGCGTGAAAAATCTGGTGCCGGTGTTATGGACGCTAAAAAAGCGCTTGTAGAAACAGACGGTGATATCGAAAAAGCGATCGAATTGCTTCGCGAAAAAGGTATGGCGAAGGCAGCTAAGAAAGCTGACCGTGTGGCAGCTGAAGGTTTGACTGGTGTATTTGTTAACGGTAACGTTGCAGCAGTAGTTGAAGTAAATGCCGAAACTGACTTCGTTGCGAAAAACGCTCAATTCGTTGACTTGGTAAACGCAACAGCTAAAGTAATTGCTGAAGGAAAACCAGCGAACAACGAAGAAGCTCTTGCTTTGACAATGCCTTCAGGTGAAACTCTTGAAGCTGCATATGTATCTGCAACAGCTACAATCGGTGAAAAAATCTCATTCCGTCGTTTTGCTTTGCTTGAAAAAACAGATGCACAACACTTCGGAGCATACCAACACAATGGTGGACGTATCGGTGTTATCTCTGTAATCGAAGGTGGAGACGAAGCGCTTGCTAAACAAATCTCAATGCACATTGCTGCGATGAAACCAACAGTTCTTTCTTACAAAGAATTGGATGAGCAATTCGTTAAAGATGAGTTGGCACAATTGAACCACGTAATCGACCAAGATAACGAAAGCCGTGCAATGGTTGGTAAACCAGCTCTTCCACACTTGAAGTATGGATCAAAAGCACAATTGACTGACGAAGTGATTGCTCAAGCTGAAGCTGATATCAAAGCTGAGTTGGCTGCAGAAGGCAAACCAGAAAAAATCTGGGACAAAATCATCCCAGGTAAAATGGACCGCTTCATGCTTGACAACACTAAAGTTGACCAAGCATACACACTTCTTGCACAAGTATACATCATGGATGACAGCAAGACAGTTGAAGCTTACCTTGAATCAGTAAATGCTTCAGTAGTTGAGTTCGCTCGCTTTGAAGTTGGTGAAGGTATCGAGAAAGCTGCAAACGACTTTGAAGCAGAAGTTGCAGCTACAATGGCAGCAGCCTTGAATAACTAATAGAAAAGGAAGCAAATTGCTTCCTTTTTCTTTTGGTCTAGAGAGTAGATTCTGTATGAGTAAACAAAAAGCCCTTTAATAAGGGCTAAGTGCATTTAGGAGGCTACACTTCAAATTCATAGAGTGCTGTAGACAAATAACGTTCGCCGTTATCTGGTGCTAAAGCAAGGACTTTCTTACCTGTACCTAATTTCTTGGCAACCTCAATTGCCCCGTAAATCGCTGCAGCTGAAGAAATCCCAACAAGGAAGCCTTCTTTTCCACCAATTTCACGGCCAAGCGCTAGAGCATCATCTGACGTTACGCGGACGATACCATCATAGGCTTTTGTATCAAGTGTTTCAGGAATAAATCCAGCTGAGATGCCTTGAATTTTGTGAGGTCCTGGTTTTTCACCAGACAAGATAGCTGACTCGTCTGCCTCAACTGCATAAACTTGAATGTTTGGATTTGCTGCTTTAAGAGCGTGAGAAACACCTGAGATTGTTCCACCAGTACCAACACCACCCACAAAAGCATCTAGTCCATCAGAACCGAAAGCAGCCAGTATTTCAGCTCCTGTTGTTCTTTCGTGTACTTCTGGATTAGCTGGATTATTAAATTGGAGTGGAAGGAAGCCGTCACGTTCAGCGGCGATTTCCTGAGCTTTGGCAATAGCCCCTTTCATTCCTTCGCTACCAGGAGTAAGGACGAGTTCAGCACCATAGGCTTGGATAATTTTACGGCGTTCCACACTCATCGTTTCAGGCATGACGATAACAACTTTATATCCTTTAGCGGCACCAACCCATGAAAGACCGATACCAGTGTTTCCACTCGTTGCTTCAACAATGGTAGCACCCGGTTTTAGAATACCATCTTGTTCCGCTTTTTCAATCATGCTAAGGGCAATGCGGTCTTTTACTGACGATCCAGGGTTAAAAGCTTCTAGTTTAACATAGACGTCTGCAGCACCCTCTGGAACAATGTTGTTAAGTCTAACAATCGGTGTTTGTCCAATAAGTTCAGTGATATTGTTATAAATAGCCATAGATATACCTCTTTGTATAAGATGATACTAGTATAACGTGCTCTAGGCTATTTGTAAAATATAGAAATCCTATCGAAGCGATAGGATTTTTTTATATCAAAGGTCTAAGCCATTAATTTTCAATCGATTGTGATAAGCAAGTTCTAGTAAATAGGTGTAAAGGGGAAGAATATCCGTTTTCTTAGGAAATTCAAATTTGTGGTAACTAAAATGTTCATTATGTGCTTTTAGAAAGACATTCTCTAAATAAGTGATCGTAATCTCACTATCGTCTATACCTGCTCCTGCAGTTTCCATTTCAACGTTGACAATGTTCATCAAAAAGAGTGACTTAACAGACATCTTGCGACCAGTAGCGCCTTGCTTATCTGTAAAGATGATACGAATATTTGTAAAGATGATTGCGTCACGAATGAGCTTATATCCACTTTGGATTTCTTCATTCTCTAGTAGGTATTGACCATATTCTTTGATAAGAACTTCTTTGTTTTGCTCGCTAAAATTTCCAGCAAGTCCTTGAATAAATTTTCCAAACGCCATGTATTTCTCCTTTGTTTACACTAAGTTTACAGGAACTTCAACTTCTCGTAAATCTTGATCCGTTAAAGTAACCTTTCCATTAAAAAACTCTACAAGAACAGACTTGATATTTTCTTTCTCTTCCTTATCAACATAAATTATGGTATCGATTTGATCTGTAAAGTTTGTCTCGATTTCCGTGAGTTTATGTTCTCTAAGAAAATTGCTATATTCTTGATACTGAGCGTAAGACATCTGAATGGCTATGCCAGCTTGCTCTTTGATTTCAATAATGCCTATTTCTTTGACAGCCAAGGCTACACTTCCTGCGTAAGCACGAATCAAACCTCCAGCGCCTAACTTAATTCCACCAAAGTAACGAGTAACTACTACGCAGATATTTGTAAGATTATGATTTTCTAAGACGCCAAGCATAGGAACTCCAGCAGTACCACTAGGCTCACCATCATCACTCGTACGCTTGATTTCACTGCGTTCTCCAATAATAAAAGCAGAGCAGTTATGGGTGGCTTTGTAGTGTTCTTTTTTGATGGTAGTGATAAAGTCACGGGCCTCCTCTTCACTATAAACACGCTTGACATGACAGATAAAGCGAGATTTTTTGATTTCTTCTTGGACCTGCCCATCCTCTTTAATTGTTCTAAATTCCATGATTTAATTGTACTAAAAAAAAACCTAAATCGCTAGATTTTTGCGAATATTAAAGTATGAAAGTAAATCCAAATTATCTCGGTCGCTTGTTTACTGAGAAAGAATTAACTGAAGAAGAACGTCAGATGGCTGAAAAACTTCCAGCAATGAGAAAAGAGAAAGGGAAACTGTTTTGTCAACGTTGTAATAGTTTGATTCTAGAAGAATGGTATTTGCCTATTAGCGCCTACTATTGCAGGAAGTGTTTGCTGATGAAGCGAGTCAGGAGTGATCAAGCTTTATACTATTTTCCGCAGGAAGATTTTCCTAAGCAAGATGTTCTCAAATGGTGTGGTCAGTTAACCCCTTTTCAGGAGAAGGTATCAGAGGGGTTGATTCGAGCAGTCGAAAAGAAAGAACCGACTTTAGTTCATGCTGTGACAGGAGCTGGAAAGACAGAGATGATTTATCAAGTTGTTGCGAAAGTGATTGATGATGGTGGTGCAGTTTGTTTGGTAAGTCCTCGAATTGATGTGTGTTTGGAACTGTATAAGCGACTGCAGAATGACTTTGCTTGCGATATAGCGCTACTCCATGGCGAATCAGAGCCCTATTTTCGAACTCCCTTAGTAGTTGCAACAACTCATCAGTTATTAAAATTTTATCATGCTTTTGATTTGTTGATAGTGGATGAGGTAGATGCCTTTCCTTATGTTGACAACTCTATGCTTTACTATGCTGTAAAGAACAGTGTAAAGGAGGATGGATTAAGGATATTTCTTACAGCAACTTCTACAGATGAGTTAGATAGGAAGGTTCGCACAGGAGAATTAAAACGATTAAGCTTGCCGAGACGGTTTCATGGAAATCCTTTGATTATTCCTAAACCTGTCTGGTTATCAGATTTCAATCGTCATTTAGAAAATAATCAATTGTCATCAAAATTAAAGACCTATATTGAGAAACAGAGAAGATCAGGTTATCCATTGCTTGTTTTTGCATCAGAGATTAAGAAAGGCGAAAAACTAAAAGAAATCTTGCAAGATCAGTACCCGAATGAGAATATCGGCTTTGTGTCTTCTGTGACAGAAGACCGATTAGAGCAGGTGCAAGCTTTTCGAGATGGAGAACTAACAATACTGATCAGTACGACAATATTGGAACGTGGGGTTACCTTCCCTTGTGTGGATGTTTTCGTAGTAGAAGCTAATCATCGACTCTTTACCAAGTCTAGTTTGATTCAGATTGGTGGTCGAGTCGGGCGTAGTATGGACAGACCAACTGGTGAGTTGCTCTTTTTTCATGATGGACTAAATGCTTCCATCAAGAAAGCAATCAAGGAAATCAAGCAGATGAACAAGGAGGCGGGATTATGAATTGTTTACTATGTGGCCAGACTACAAAGGGTGAGTTAGCTTTTAGTAGTCTCTTCCTTTTGAAGGATGACAGCAGCTATCTTTGTTCAGCTTGTGTTTCTAGTTTTGAGAAGATTGGTGAGAATTGTTGCCCAAATTGTATGAAAATAGGCTTGTCAACTCAGTGTCAAGATTGTAAATTTTGGTGTAAAGAAGGAGTTCGGGTTGATCATAAGGCGATTTTTACCTATAATCAAGCTATGAAAGACTTTTTCAGTCGATATAAGTTTGATGGTGATTTTTTGCTTAGAAAAGTTTTTGCTTCCGTTCTTGCTGAGGAGCTGAAAAAGTATAGAGGTTATCAATTTGTTGTCATTCCCCTAAGTCCTGGAAGATTGATTGAGAGGGGATTTAACCAGGTTGAAGGTTTGGTTGAGGCAGCAGGCTTTTCCTTTAAAGATATATTAGGAAAAAGAGAAGAGAGTGCTAGTTCTTCTAAAAGCCGTTTGGAAAGGTTAGCTACTGAAATTCCATTTTTTATTAAAGATGGAATCTCACTTCCTAAGAAAATTTTGCTGATTGATGACATCTATACAACAGGGGCAACTGTGAATCGTGTGAAACGACTTTTGGAAGAAGCAGGTGCTTTGGATGTTAAAACTTTTTCCCTTGTAAGATGAGGAAAAAATTTGCAAAATGAAAATGAAAGCGTTATAATATAGTTAGAAAAACAAAAATGTTTAGAAAGAAGGTACTTATATGATTAAATATAGTATCCGTGGTGAAAACCTAGAAGTAACAGAAGCAATTCGTGATTATGTAGTTTCTAAACTCGAAAAGATCGAAAAGTATTTTCAACCTGATCAGGAGTTGGATGCACGTGTGAACTTGAAAGTTTATCGTGAAAAAACAGCAAAGGTTGAAGTAACAATTCCGCTTGGATCTATCACTCTTCGTGCTGAAGATATTTCTCAAGATATGTATGGCTCTATCGATCTTGTAACAGATAAAATTGAACGTCAGATTCGTAAAAATAAAACTAAAATCGAACGTAAGAATAAAAATAAAGTTGCGACAAGTCAACTCTTTACAGATGCTCTAGTTGAAGATGCAAATGTTGTGCAACCAAAAGTCGTTCGTTCAAAACAAATTGATTTGAAGCCAATGGATTTAGAAGAAGCCCTTCTTCAAATGGATTTATTGGGGCATGATTTCTTTATCTATGTAGATGTAGAAGATCAAACAACTAATGTTTTGTATCGCCGTGAAGATGGTGAAGTTGGCTTGTTAGAAGTGAAAGAATCATAAAATAGAATTTTTAAAGTGGTTTACACCAGTGTAAACCACTTTTGTATTGCGTTATTATAAAGGTATAAATGGGGGCAGTTATGAAAGACGTGGTGATTGTTTCAGCAGTGCGAACTCCAATAGGCTCCTTTGGAGGAAGTTTGAAGAATGTTTCAGCAGTTGATTTGGGAGCTTTGGTTATAAAGAGAGCTTTGGAAAAAGCCAATGTCAAACCAGAGCTAGTAGATGAAGTGATTATGGGGAATGTCCTAGGCGCAGGTTTAGGTCAAAACGTAGCTCGTCAAATGAGCGTTCATGCAGGACTCCCTGAATTTACACCAGCCTTTACTATCAACAAGGTTTGTGGTTCCGGTTTGAAGGCCGTGCAGTTGGCTGCTCAAGCGATTCGATGTGGCGATGCAGATATTATCGTAGCTGGTGGTGCAGAAAACATGAGTCAGGCTCCATACGTTTTGCCAAGTTTCCGTTGGGGTGGTCGTATGGGAGATTCGAAAGTGGTAGATACCATGATTAAGGATGGTTTGTCTGATGCCTTTAACGAATACCATATGGGAATTACAGCCGAGAATGTGGCTGAAGAATATGGCATCAGTCGAGAAGAGCAAGATGCTCTTGCTTTAGAGTCACAAAAACGAGCAGTTGCAGCTATAGAATCTGGCCGCTTTAAAGAAGAGATTATTCCAGTTGTCATTCCTCAACGCAAAGGCGATCCTATTGTTTTTGATACAGATGAATATCCTAGAAAAGATACTAGCTTGGAGAGCTTGTCTAAGCTAGGTCCTGTTTTCAAAAAAGACGGTTCTGTTACAGCGGGAAATGCTTCAGGTATCAATGATGGAGCAGCGGCTGTCTTGGTCATGAGTGCTGAAAAAGCGGAAGAATTAGGAGTGCCCGTGATTGCCCGCATTCGTTCTTATGCAAGTGCAGGTTTGGACCCTAAGATGATGGGATGTGGACCGATTTATGCAACTCGCAAAGCTCTTGAAAAAGGCAATTTGACAGTCGATGATCTTGACTTGATTGAGTCAAATGAAGCCTTTGCTGCCCAGGCTTGTGCGGTTGGGAAAACACTTGGCTTTAACACAGATATTGTCAATGTCAATGGTGGTGCGATTGCTCTTGGTCACCCAATTGGGGCTTCAGGTTGCCGTATCCTAGTGACTCTGGTACATGAGATGATGAAACGTGATGCTAAAACTGGTTTAGCTACTCTCTGTATCGGAGGAGGGATGGGAACAGCCCTCATCGTTGAACGTTAGGTGTTAGTGATCTGAACACGTGGGTAGGAGGGTGATGATTCCCTCCTCTTTTTGTGTCTGAGGTTAGAGAAATGAAGGGCTTGCATCTTTTAAAAGGTCGCTTTTTAAGGGTTTTTATGATATAATAATGCGCAAGAGGTTTAGAATGAAAAAAAATAATTTAATCCCGTTTTCTGCGGTCTGGCTAGGACTTGCAACTTTCGGAATCTTAACTTTGCTGATTATTTTTTCACATAATCTTGCTGTAACAATCAGTGTCTTGTTTTTATTTGTACTTCTTTATCTGCTTTTATTTGTCTGGCAAAAAAAACAGTATGAAAAGAGTGAAATTGAACAAATCCAATACGTAAATCATCAAGCTGAAGATAGTTTAAACACGCTGCTCGAACAAATGCCGGTTGGTGTTCTGAAATTAGACCTATCTACTGGCGAAGTGGAATGGTTTAATCCTTATGCTGAGTTGATTTTGACTACTGAAGAAGGCGAAATTGATGTTGAATTGATTCAAACCATCATCAAAGCTTCGGTGGGGAACCCAGGTTCTTACGCTACCTTGGGGGAAACACGCTATGCCGTTCATATGGACAAGGCTTCGGGTGTCCTGTATTTCTTTGACGTTTCAGGGGAGTACGAAGCAACTGTCGAATTGGTAACTAGCCGTCCAGTCATTGGAGTCATCTCAGTAGATAACTATGATGATTTGGAGGATGCGACATCTGACTCTGATATCAGCCATATCAATAGCTTTGTAGCTAATTTTGTTTCAGAATTTGCTAGTAAGTATGCTATGTTTTCTCGCCGTGTGGGGATGGATCGTTTTTATGTATTCACAGATTACACGGTACTAGAGGAATTGATGAATGATAAATTCTCCGTTATTGATACTTTCCGAGAAGAATCAAAACAGAGGCAGCTAGCCCTAACTTTAAGTATGGGATTTTCTTATGGTGATGGAAACCATGAAGAGATAGGGAAAATTGCCTTGCTCAACTTGAACTTAGCAGAAGTTCGCGGTGGTGACCAGGTGGTGGTCAAGGAAAATAACGAAACCAAGAATCCTGTCTACTTTGGTGGAGGAACTGCTGCATCTATCAAACGTACTCGTACACGTACCAGAGCCATGATGACAGCCATTTCTGATAAGATTCGAAGTGTTGACCAAGTTTTTGTAGTCGGTCATAAAAATCTAGATATGGATGCTTTGGGATCTGCTGTCGGTATGCAGTTGTTTGCAAGTAATATTATTGAGAACAGTTATGCTGTCTATGATGCAGAACATATGCCAGCAGATATTGAACGTGCTATCCATTTCTTGAAGAAGGAAGATGTCACGAAACTTTTATCTCTTACAGATGCGATGAAGCTAGTTACAAACCGTTCATTATTGATTCTGGTGGATCATTCCAAGACGGCTTTGACTTTGTCAAAAGATTTTTATGATTTGTTCACTCAAACTATTGTTATTGACCATCATAGACGTGATCAGGATTTCCCTGAGAATGCAGTCATCACCTATATTGAAAGTGGGGCAAGTAGTGCCAGTGAGCTGGTCACAGAATTGATTCAGTTCCAAAATTCTAAGAAAAATCGTTTGAGTCGTATGCAGGCCAGTGTTTTGATGGCTGGTATGATGCTGGATACCAAGAATTTCACATCTCGCGTGACGAGCCGAACCTTTGATGTGGCTAGCTATCTGAGAACACGGGGAAGTGACAGTATTGCTATCCAGGAGATTGCTGCGACAGATTTTGAAGAGTACCGTGAGGTAAATGAACTCATTTTACAAGGTCGTAAGTTAGGTTCAGATATCTTGATTGCCCGAGCTAAGGACTCAATGTCTTATGACACAGTTGTTATCAGTAAGGCTGCCGATGCTATGCTGGCTATGTCAGGTATTGAAGCCAGCTTCGTTCTAGCAAAAAATACACAAGGATTTATCTCTATCTCGGCTCGAAGTCGTAGTAAAATCAATGTGCAACGCATTATGGAAGAGTTGGGTGGCGGTGGTCACTTTAATCTAGCTGCCGCGCAAATCGAGAATATGAGTCTAACAGAAGCAGGAGAAAAATTGACTCAACTAATCTTGGAAGAAGTAAAGGAAAAGGAGAAAGAAGAATGAAAGTAATCTTTTTAGCAGATGTTAAAGGAAAAGGGAAGAAAGGCGAAATTAAGGAAGTACCAACTGGCTACGCTCAAAACTTCCTGATTAAAAAGAATCTGGCCAAGGAAGCAACTGCTCAAGCAGTGGGTGAGTTGCGTGGAAAACAAAAATCAGAAGAAAAGGCTCATGCTGAAATGATTGCTGAAGCAAAAGCCATCAAAGCTAAGCTTGAAGCAGAAGAAACGGTTGTAGAGTTTGTTGAAAAGGTTGGACCAGATGGTCGTACATTTGGTTCCATCACTAACAAGAAAATTGCAGAAGAATTGCAAAAGCAGTTTGGTATTAAGATTGACAAACGCAATATTCAAGTGCAAGCACCAATTCGAGCAGTAGGTTTGATTGATGTACCAGTGAAGATCTATCAAGATGTTACAAGTGTCATCAATCTTCGTGTAAAAGAAGGTTAAGTTTACAACTTCTTGACATGATTGTAAAAGGAAGGAAAGTCGGATGGCAGAAGTAGAGGAACTGCGAGTTCAACCTCAGGATATTTTAGCAGAACAATCTGTTCTGGGGGCTATTTTTATAGATGAGAGTAAGCTCGTTTTTGTCCGAGAATACATTGATTCTCGTGACTTCTTTAAGTATGCTCATCGGTTGATTTTCCAAGCGATGGTAGATTTGTCGGATCGTGGGGAAGCGATTGATGCGACGACGGTTCGAACGATTTTGGATAGCCAAGGGGATCTCCAAAATATTGGTGGCTTGTCTTATCTTGTTGAAATTGTCAACTCAGTACCAACTTCAGCCAATGCAGAATATTACGCTAAAATTGTAGCCGAAAAGGCTATGCTTCGTCGCTTGATTTCCAAGTTGACAGAGTCTGTCAACCAAGCTTATGAGGCTTCTAAGCCTGCAGATGAAATCATCGCTCAGGCTGAAAAGGGACTCATTGATGTTAGCGAAAACGCCAATCGTAGTGGGTTCAAGAACATCCGAGATATTCTAAATATCAACTTTGGGAACCTAGAAGTTCGGTCACAACAAACTACGGATATCACTGGTATTGCAACGGGTTACCGTGATTTGGACCATATGACGACAGGTCTCCATGAGGAGGAATTAATTATTCTAGCGGCGCGACCAGCGGTTGGTAAGACGGCCTTTGCTTTGAACATTGCTCAGAACATTGGGACTAAGTTGGACAAGACGGTTGCCATCTTTTCACTGGAAATGGGTGCGGAAAGTCTAGTAGACCGTATGTTGGCGGCCGAAGGATTAGTGGAGTCCCATTCTATCCGTACAGGTCAATTGACTGATGAGGAATGGCAAAAGTATACCATTGCCCAAGGGAACCTAGCCAACGCGAGTATCTATATTGATGATACGCCAGGGATTCGGATCACGGAAATTCGCTCTCGCTCACGTAAACTGGCTCAAGAAACAGGCAATCTAGGCTTGATTTTGATCGACTACCTACAGCTTATCACAGGGACTGGTCGTGAGAACCGCCAACAAGAAGTCTCTGAAATTTCTCGTCAGTTGAAAATTCTAGCTAAAGAGCTAAAGGTTCCAGTCATTGCTCTTAGTCAGTTATCTCGTGGAGTGGAACAGCGTCAAGATAAGAGACCAGTCTTGTCTGATATTCGTGAATCGGGTTCTATTGAGCAGGATGCGGATATCGTAGCCTTTCTGTACCGTGACGACTACTATGATCGTGCAGGTGAAGAAGAGGAAGGAATTCCAAATAACAAGGTAGAGGTTATCATCGAGAAAAACCGTAGTGGAGCTCGTGGAACGGTGGAATTGATTTTCCAAAAAGAATACAATAAATTTTCAAGTATCTCAAAGAGGGAGGCATAAGATGTCAGATGCATTTACAGATGTAGCCAAGATGAAAAAAATCAAAGAAGAAATCAAGGCACATGAGGGACAAGTCGTTGAAATGACTTTGGAGAATGGCCGTAAGCGCCAAAAAAATAGATTGGGTAAGCTAATTGAGGTTTATCCATCTCTATTTATCGTTGAATTTGGGGATGTTGAAGGAGACAAACAAGCCAATGTCTATGTTGAATCCTTCACCTACTCAGATATCTTGACAGAAAAGAACTTGATTCGCTATCTAGACTAAGAATCCTAAAATGAAGTGAGCTTTGCTCACTTTTTTCTTTTTCTCCCGAATAGTATAAACGAGGGTAACCTCGAAAATTTATATTATTAAGGAGAATGAATGACGTTTTTAAAATCAGGAGTTAAGAAGAGTAGATGTACTCAGTTGAGTGTAGGGCTGGCTACTTTGTTCGTTACGAGTACCTTTTTGTTTGGTGGAGAATCAGTTCAGGCCGACAGTGTAGCGCGTGGAGATGACTATCCGCTTCACTACAAAAATGGTAGTGTTGAAATCGATCAGTGGCGGATGTATTCTCGCCAGTGTACCTCTTTTGCGGCCTTTCGTTTGAGTAGTGTAAATGGCTTTGAGATTCCTCCTGCCTACGGAAATGCAAATGAATGGGGACACCGTGCAAGGCGAGAAGGCTACCGTGTGGATACTAAGCCAGAAGTTGGAGCTATTGCTTGGTCGACAGAAGGTTATTATGGGCACGTGGCCTGGGTATCAAATGTGTCGGGGGATACGATTGAGATCGAAGAGTATAACTATGGGGTTCGAGAAAAGTATAATCGTCGAAAAGTCAAGGCTAGTTCGATGACAGGTTTTATTCATTTTAGGGATTTATCTGCTAGCCATAGTGCGGGTGAGAATGCTCGTAGCTCAGAGCTTCCGTCTAGTGGGGCAATAGTATTCACGGAGAAATCGCCGATTATGGACCAACCGTCAAGTACAGGACAGGTTATTGACTACTATTATGCTGGTGAGAGTGTGAGTTATGATCAAGTTCTTGAAAAGGATGGTTATAAGTGGCTCGGCTATCTATCCTACAGTGGTGCTAGAAGATATGTGCAGTATGCAGAGTTAAGCAATACAGTGAAAGGCTGGAAAAAAGAAGGAGGGAGTTGGTATTACCGAGAGAATGGTAAGCTAGCGACAGGATGGAAAAAAGTTAATGGCAATTGGTATCATTTAAAAGAAAATGGGACCATGTCAACTGGCTGGATTAAGGATGGCTCTCACTGGTATTATCTAAAGGCTTCGGGTGAGATGCAGACGGGCTGGCTTAAAGACAAGGGAACTTGGTATTACTTAGAGGAATCTGGCCGGATGAAAGCTAGTCAATGGTTCCAAGTCTCGGGGAAACATTACTATGTCGATGCTTCGGGAGCCTTAGCTGTTAATACGATTATTGATGGCTACAAACTCGATAGTAACGGGGTGAGAATGTCGAGTCTTTCTTAAACAAGAGATAAGCTTTCTTCTTATTAAAAAATTTTTAAAAAGCTATAACAAATTAGTTGACGCTCATTAAGTAGTATAATATAATAATATTAAAAAACTATAAGAGGGGCATTGTCTAATGGACAAGAAAAAAGTAATTTTAAGAAGTTTAGCAAGTGCAGCTGTTTTGGGAGCTGGTGTTTTCGTTTCACAGCCTTCAGTAGTCAAGGCAGATGGAGGAAAAGCAGAAGAGCAGGCAGTTGCTCCTGCACAACCACAAGCCGCAGCAGAAGGGGATAGCGGAGCTCAAACTGAAAAGGGATCAGAAAACGCTAGTCCAGCTAATCCTGGTGCGACAAATCCAGCTAGAATGACCAAAGAAGAGTTGATGAAGGCTTTGGATGAACTTGAGGAACAGGCTATTAGTGATATTAAGGATAAGGAAGCGATTGAGGACAAAGAGGATGCAGCTGAAGCTGTGAAGGAATATATCGGTAAGATGTATATTTCAGATACTCTTGAGTCTGGAGAGCTCAGCTTAGATAATATCATCGCTGAATTGCCAGAAGGTGCAGAAGATAAAGCAGTGGTAACAGGTCCTGAAGTTCAAACTAATAAAAAATTATCTACTGAGGAGAAGGCTCTATTAGACCAGGCTGAAAAAGATGCCAAAGAACAAGTTTTTCAAGCGACTGATGCCCTGGTTCAAGCCCTAGAATCTCTTGAAAATGCTGTAATTGAAGATATTAAAAAAGACGCTTCAATCACCAATAAAGAAGCGGCTATCAAAGAAGCCAAAGAAGAGATTGGTAAAGAAGATCTTTTGAAGGCTATCGCAGATGAGAATTTGGAGATTGGGGATGTTATTGTAGACTGGCCAGCAGATACGAGCGAGCACAAAACAGTAGCTGAACCTGTATCAGAATTCACAGATGAAGACCAAGCTAAGTTAGACGAAGCTGATAAAGAGGCTCAGGTTGATGCAGCAAAAGTTCGAACAGAATTGCTTTCAACGCTTGAAGGTATTGAAAAATCAACCATCGACGACATCAACAAGGATGCTACTATTACTGATAAGGAAGCAGCGATTAAGGCGACTAAAGAAGTGATTGGCAAGGATGCTATCTTGAAAGCTATCGAAGAAGGCGATATCGAAGCGTCCGACTTGTTAGATGATTTCTTGGCAGAAGACAGTGACCAGGTAACACCAGCCGGAGCAAAAACTCAATCTCAACTTTCAAGTCAAGACCAAGCTAAACTGGCTGCAGCGGACAAGGAAGCAGCGGAAGAAGCAGCTAAAGTTCGCTCAGATTTAATCGCTACCTTAGAAAAAATTGAAAAATCAACCATCGACGACATCAACAAGGATGCCACTATCAGTAATAAGGAAGCAGCGATTAAGGCGACTAAAGAAGTGATTGGCAAGGACGCTATCTTGAAAGCCATCGAAGAAGGTGAGCTAGACGCCTCAGACTTGTTAGCAGACTTCTTGGCAGAGGATAGCGATCAGGTAAGCCCAGCTGAATCGAAAACTCAATCTCAACTTTCTGGTCAAGATCAAGCTAAACTCACTGCAGCGGACAAGGAAGCAGCCGAGGTGGCTAAGAAAGAGGAAGAAGCTAAGAAGGCGGCAGAAGAAAAAGCCCACAGCGAATTGTTGACAACCCTTGAGGGTATCGAAAAATCAACCATCGATGACATCAACAAGGATGCCACTATCACTGATAAGGAAGCGGCGATTAAGGCGGCTAAAGAAGTGATTGGCAAGGATGCCATTTTGAAAGCTATCGAAGATGGAGATATCGAAGCGTCTGACTTGCTAGATGATTTCTTAGCAGAAGACAGTGATCAGGTGACACCGGCTGAAGCAAAAACTCAATCTCAACTTTCAAGTCAAGACCAAGCTAAACTGGCTGCAGCAGATAAGGAAGCGGTGGAAGAAGCAGCAAAAGTTCGCTCAGATTTAATCGCTACCTTAGAAAAAATTGAAAAATCAACCATCGACGACATCAACAAGGATGCCACTATCAGTAATAAGGAAGCAGCGATTAAGGCGACTAAAGAAGTGATTGGCAAGGACGCTATCTTGAAAGCCATCGAAGAAGGTGAGCTAGACGCCTCAGACTTGTTAGCAGACTTCTTGGCAGAGGATAGCGATCAGGTAAGCCCAGCTGAATCGAAAACTCTTACGAGCGAGCACAAAACAGTAGCTGAACCTGTATCAGAATTCACAGATGAAGACCAAGCTAAGTTAGACGAAGCTGATAAAGAGGCTCAGGTTGATGCAGCAAAAGTTCGAACAGAATTGCTTTCAACGCTTGAAGGTATTGAAAAATCAACCATCGACGACATCAACAAGGATGCCACTATCACTGATAAGGAAGCAGCCATCAAAGAAGCTAAAGAAGTGATTGGCAAAGATGCTATCCTGAAAGCCATTGAAGAAGGTGACATCGAAGCGTCCGACTTGCTAGATGATTTCTTAGCAGAAGACAGTGACCAGGTGACACCGGCCGAAGCAAAAACTCAATCTCAACTTTCAAGCCAAGACCAAGCAAAACTCGCCGCAGCAGATAAGGAAGCAGCAGAAGAAAATAGTAATGCGAAAAAACTTGAGCTAAGTAAATTAGAAGAGCAAGTTGCTAAGATTAAAGCGCAATTATCAAGTTTACAAGTTTCTGGTGACAAGAATAGTCAAGTCAAAGACTTGCAACAAGCTTTAGCAGACTATGAGGATGCTATTAAGACTCTAAGTAGTGTCATGTCAGCTGTTCTTGAAATTGAAGACTTTAAAGGTGGGGTGAACGCAGTAGAAGCTGCAACTGCAGAGTTGACAGAATACAACAAAGGTGCAAATGCGGTAGAAGCTGCTGTAAATGAACTCCCAGCCTATGCAGAAAGTGGCGCTCCAATCGTAGCGAACGTTCCAGCTTACGGAGAAAGCGGTGCCCCAATAGTAAACAATGCTCTGCCTTATGCAGAAAGTGGCGCTCCAGCCGTAGCGAATGTTCCAGCCTATGCAGAAAGCGGTGCTCCAGCAGTAGCGAATGTCCCAGTTTATGGAGAAAACGGTGCTCCAGCCGTAGCAAATGTTCCAGTTTATGGAGAAAGCAGCGCCCCAGCCCTAGCAAATGTTCCAGTTTATGCAGAAAGTGGTGCTCCGGCAGTGACTACTATTCCAGCCTATGCTGAAAAGATTGAACCTGCAGTAAATGAAGTTCCAGAATACACTGGCAGTGTAGCTCCTTTGGCTACAAATCCTACTCTTGGAACAGAACAAGATCGTACTTACAAAGCGCCTGCAGCAACGGATGAACAACTCCTTCCAAATACAGGAAGCAAAGATGCTTCAGCAGTTGCATCGCTAGGATTTGTTGGTCTCCTTCTTGGTTTGCTACCATTTGCAAAGAGAAAATTTAATAAATAAATCGCATGAAATCAATAGAAGAAAAGGATTTGAATAGTCCTTTTCTTTTTTATGGTGAAATAGGGATAAGTCCAAGTTTTTCAGCTCTTTCCGATGGTATTTTTCCTTGCTTTCCTTTATAATGGGTGTATGGACAAGAAAAAATTATTATTAATTGATGGATCTTCTGTTGCTTTTCGAGCTTTTTTTGCGCTTTATCAGCAGCTGGATCGTTTTAAAAATGCTAATGGTCTTCATACCAATGCAATCTATGGCTTTCAACTCATGTTAAATCATGTCTTGGAGCGAGTCGAACCCAGCCATGTTTTGGTAGCTTTTGATGCAGGCAAGACGACTTTCCGAACAGAGATGTATGCAGACTACAAGGGTGGCCGTGCTAAAACTCCAGATGAGTTTCGTGAGCAATTTCCCTTCATTCGTGAGTTGTTAGACCATCTTGGGATTCGACACTACGAGTTGCCCCAGTATGAGGCAGATGATATCATCGGGACTCTGGGCCGTTTGGCTGAGAAGGATTCTTTTGATGTGACAATCGTTAGCGGAGATAAGGATTTGATCCAGTTGACGGACGAGCATACGGTGGTAGAGATTTCCAAAAAAGGTGTGGCTGAGTTTGAGGCCTTTACGCCGGACTATCTCATGGAAAAGATGGGCCTCACGCCAGCTCAGTTCATTGATCTTAAGGCCCTCATGGGGGATAAGTCTGATAATATCCCTGGTGTCACGAAAGTCGGTGAAAAGACGGGTATCAAGCTCTTGCTGGAACATGGTTCGCTCGAGGGTATTTATGAAAATATCGATGGGATGAAGGCTTCTAAGATGAAGGAAAATCTCATCAATGACAAGGAACAAGCCTTTTTGTCTAAAACCTTGGCGACCATTGAAACTCAGGCACCAATTGAGATTGGCCTTGATGATTTGGTATATAATGGCCCAGATGTGGAAAATCTCGGGAAATTCTACGATGAGATGGGCTTCAAACAGCTCAAACAAGCTCTAAATGTTTCGTCGAAGGATGCGCCTGAGAGCTTGGATTTCACTATTGTTGACCAAGTCAGTCAAGACATGCTGAGTGCCGACTCTATCTTCCACTTTGAACTCTTTGGTGAAAATTACCATACAGATGATTTGGTTGGTTTTGCCTGGTCCTGTGGGGATAAACTTTACACTACAGATAAACTTGAGCTCTTGCAGGAGCCGATTCTCAAGGAATTTTTAGAAAAAACACCTCTGAAAGTGTATGACTTTAAGAAAGCGAAGGTTCTTTTAAATCGCTTGGGTTTGAACCTCCAGGCACCTGCTTATGACAGTCGCTTGGCAAAATACTTACTCTCAACAGTCGAGAACAATGAAATCTCAACCATTGCGAATCTCTATGGCCAGACTTACTTGGTCGATGATGAGACTTTCTACGGTAAGGGTGTCAAGAAAGCTATCCCTGAGAGAGAGAAATTCTTGGAGCACTTGGCTCGCAAAGTTGCTGTATTGGTTGAGACTGAGCCTGTTTTACTTGAAAAACTCAGTGAACATGGACAATTAGACCTTCTCTATGACATGGAGCAACCTCTGGCTTTTGTCCTTGCTAAGATGGAAATTGCTGGGATCAAGGTCAAAAAAGAAACCCTACTTGAGATGCAGGCTGAAAATGAGGTCGTCATTGAGCAACTCACTCAAGAGATTTATGAGCTAGCTGGTGAGGAGTTTAATATCAACTCCCCTAAGCAGTTGGGCGTGCTTCTCTTTGAAAAACTGGGTCTTCCTCTAGAATACACTAAGAAAACCAAAACAGGTTACTCGACAGCCGTGGATGTGCTAGAGCGACTAGCTCCTATTGCTCCGATTGTTAAAAAAATTCTAGACTACCGTCAGATTGCTAAGATTCAATCTACCTATGTGATTGGTTTGCAGGACTGGATTTTGGATGATGGCAAGATCCACACGCGCTACGTGCAGGATTTGACTCAGACCGGACGTCTGTCTAGTGTAGATCCAAACTTGCAAAATATCCCTGTTCGTTTGGAACAAGGCCGTCTCATTCGTAAGGCCTTTGTACCTGAATGGGAGGATAGTGTTCTTCTTAGCTCGGATTATTCGCAGATTGAGTTGCGCGTTTTGGCTCATATTTCTAAGGATGAGCACTTGATTAAGGCCTTCCAAGAGGGAGCAGACATCCATACCTCGACAGCCATGCGGGTCTTTGGAATTGAACGCCCTGAGGATGTAACTCCAAACGACCGTCGCAATGCCAAGGCTGTCAACTTTGGAGTGGTCTACGGAATTTCAGATTTTGGTTTATCGAATAATCTGGGCATCAGCCGTAAAGAGGCTAAGGCTTACATTGATACCTACTTTGAACGCTTCCCAGGGATCAAAAACTACATGGATGAAGTGGTACGTGAGGCGCGTGATAAGGGTTATGTAGAGACTCTCTTCAAACGTCGTCGTGAGTTGCCAGATATTAATTCGCGCAACTTCAACATTCGTGGTTTTGCAGAGCGGACGGCCATCAACTCTCCTATTCAGGGTTCGGCAGCAGATATCCTTAAGATTGCTATGATCCAGCTAGACAAGGCTCTAGTTGAAGGTGGTTATCAGACCAAGATGCTGTTGCAAGTGCACGATGAAATCGTCCTTGAGGTTCCGAAATCGGAACTAGCAGCCGTTAAAGATCTAGTGAAACAAACCATGGAAGAAGCTATCCAGCTCAGTGTTCCCCTTATCGCAGATGAGAATGAAGGAGCAACCTGGTACGAGGCTAAATAAGAAAGCTATGATAGAGTTTGAAGCATTTATCTTCAAACTCTTTTTCAAGATTTTCTGTAAGCAGTTTCCTTGACTTTTCCTAGTATTTGCGTTACTATATTTCCATATAAGATATGGGAGTCTGTGTACAGTCTGAGAGGAAGTGTTAAACTTCGACCGCACCTGATCTGGGTAATGCCAGCGTAGGGAACGATACTTAGCCGAATTCTGCACCTTTTCCATATATGGAAGGGGTTTTCTTTTTGTCAAAAAGGAAAACCGAGAAGAGGAGGTTTTTATGAAAGCAAGCATTGCCTTGCAAGTCTTACCCCTATCACAGGGGATTGATCGAATTGCTATTATCGATCAGGTTATTACCTATCTGCAAGCTCAGTCCGTGACCATGGTAGTGACACCCTTTGAAACGGTCTTGGAAGGGGAGTTTGATGAGCTCATGCGCATTCTCAAAGACGCGCTAGAAGTGGCAGGGCAGGAGGCAGATAATGTCTTTGCCAATGTCAAAATAAATGTAGGAGAAATTTTAAGTATTGATGAGAAACTTGAAAAGTATACTGAGACGTCACATTAGTCTATTTGGTTTTCTAGGAGTCTTGTCAATCTGGCAGTTAGCGGGAATATTCAAACTTTTACCCAAGTTTATCCTGCCAACTCCTCTTGAAATTCTCCAGTCCTTTGTTCGTGACAGAGAATTTCTCTGGCACCATAGTTGGGCGACTTTGAGAGTGGCTTTGCTAGGTCTAGTCTTGGGAGTCTTGATTGCCTGTATCATGGCGGTACTCATGGATAGTCTGGCTTGGCTCAATGACTTGATTTACCCTATGATGGTGGTTATCCAGACCATTCCGACCATTGCCATAGCGCCTATCTTGGTCTTGTGGCTAGGCTATGGGATATTGCCCAAGATTGTCTTGATTATCCTGACGACAACCTTCCCTATCATTGTTAGTATCTTGGACGGTTTTAGGCATTGTGACAAGGATATGCTGACTTTGTTTAGTCTGATGCAAGCCAAGCCTTGGCAAATCCTGTGGCATTTTAAAATCCCTGTCAGTCTGCCTTACTTTTATGCAGGTCTGAGGGTCAGTGTCTCCTACGCCTTTATCACAACCGTGGTGTCCGAGTGGCTAGGAGGTTTTGAAGGTCTTGGTGTTTATATGATTCAGTCTAAAAAACTGTTTCAGTATGATACCATGTTTGCGATTATTATTTTGGTGTCGATTATCAGTCTTCTAGGGATGAAGCTGGTCGATATCAGTGAAAAATATGTGATTAAATGGAAACGTACTTAAAAGAAGCGTTTTTTAAAAAGAAAAGAGGAAATGAAAATGAAGAAAACATGGAAAGTGTTTTTAACGCTTGTAACAGCTCTTGTAGCTGTCGTGCTTGTGGCCTGTGGGCAAGGAACTGCTTCTAAGGACAACAAAGAAGCAGAAGTCAAGAAGATTGACTTTATCCTAGACTGGACCCCAAATACCAACCACACAGGACTGTATGTAGCCAAGGAAAAAGGCTATTTCAAAGAAGCTGGAGTGGATGTTGATTTGAAATTGCCACCTGAAGAAAGTTCGTCTGATTTGGTTATCAATGGCAAGGCGCCATTTGCTATCTATTTCCAAGATTACATGGCTAAGAAATTGGAAAAAGGAGCAGGAATCACTGCCGTTGCCGCTATCGTAGAGCACAATACATCAGGAATCATTTCTCGCAAATCTGACAATGTCACCAGTCCAAAAGACTTGGTTGGCAAGAAATACGGAACTTGGAATGACCCGACTGAGCTTGCTATGTTGAAAACCTTGGTGGAATCTCAAGGTGGAGACTTCGAAAAGGTCGAAAAAGTACCAAACAACGACTCAAACTCCATCACACCAATTGCCAATGGTGTTTTTGACACTGCTTGGATTTACTACGGTTGGGATGGTATCCTTGCCAAATCTCAAGGCGTAGACGCTAACTTCATGTATTTGAAAGACTATGTCAAGGAGTTTGACTACTACTCACCAGTTATCATTGCAAATAACGACTATCTGAAAGATAATAAAGAAGAAGCTCGTAAAGTTATCCAAGCTATCAAAAAAGGCTACCAATATGCCATGGAACATCCAGAAGAAGCTGCAGATATCCTCATCAAGAATGCTCCCGAACTCAAGGAAAAACGTGATTTCGTTATCGAATCTCAAAAATACTTGTCGAAAGAATACGCAAGCGACAAGGAAAAATGGGGACAATTTGACGCAGACCGTTGGAATGCCTTCTACAAGTGGGATAAAGAAAATGGTATCCTCAAGGAAGACTTGACTGACAAAGGCTTCACTAACGAATTTGTAAAATAATGACAGAAATTAGACTCGAACATGTAAGTTATGCCTATGGCGATGAAAAGATTTTAGAGGATATCAACCTGCAGGTGACTTCGGGTGAAGTAGTTTCTATCCTAGGTCCAAGTGGTGTTGGAAAGACCACCCTCTTTAACCTAATCGCTGGGATTTTAGAAGTCCAGTCTGGGAGAATTGTCCTTGACGGCGAGGAAAATCCCAAGGGACGCGTGAGTTATATGTTGCAAAAGGATCTCCTCTTGGAGCACAAGACGGTGCTTGGCAATATCATCCTGCCACTCTTGATTCAAAAGGTGGATAAGGCAGAAGCTATTGCCCGAGCGGATGAAATTCTTGCGACCTTCCAGTTGACAGCTGTACGGGACAAGTATCCTCACGAACTCAGTGGAGGGATGCGTCAGCGTGTGGCCTTGCTTCGTACCTATCTTTTCGGACACAAGCTCTTTCTTCTTGACGAGGCTTTTAGCGCTTTGGATGAGATGACCAAAATGGAACTCCACGCTTGGTATTTGGAGATTCACAAGCAGTTGCAGCTGACGACCTTGATTATCACCCACAGCATTGAGGAGGCCCTCAATCTCAGTGACCGTATCTATATCTTAAAAAATCGGCCCGGACAGATTGTTTCAGAAATTAAACTAGAGTGGTCTGAAGGTGAGGACAAGGAAGTCCAAAAAATTGCCTACAAACGACAAATCTTAGCAGAATTGGGATTAAATACGTAGCTTTTAGGAAATTAGTATATATTAAATCCAAGCGAAATTCTTGCCTGTATTTAATTGTTTCAAAGCTGATGAACATGCATGATTGGGCTTATTATTTAAATAAATGGTAAGTTAATATAAAAATAAATAAATTTTAGTTGACATTTTGTCATGAATCTGTATAATATAATTGAACCATTATAGACAATAAGGAGGATAATGTGGTGAAAAAGAGAACTAGTAAACTCTTTCATGGCTTGATGGCCTTGCTGCTAGTAGTGTCAGTTTTTCTACCTGCACTCAAAGTTAGCACAGTTGTTCAAGCGGAGGAACTACCAGCGAGCAGTTATACAATGAAAACTGTTTCAACAATCAACAATAACAAACTTGTTGATGGCGCTAAGTACGGGGAAGGTAAATTCTATCTTCAACCAACTTATAGTTTCCCAAATGATGTAACCCTCAAAGATGGGGATTACATGGTGTATCATGTTCCAAACGAATTTAAAATTGAAAAAGATTCTGTTACGGAATTGAAAGCACCAGATGGGCAAACAACTATTGCTGAATTGACAACTAGTAGAGCAGATAACACAGCTACTGTCAAAGTAACAAATGCTGCTTACTTTGCTAATTTGTCAGAGAACAAGGCAATTACAGCCTTGTTTACAGTCGTTTGGGCAGATAGTGTTAAATTAAACACTCCTTATCAAATTGATATCCCAGGTGACCAAGTTTATACTTTGACTCGTATCGTCCCAGATGATGACCCAACTGGATTTACTAAATGGGGAGTTCAAGACTCAGACGATCCTAACTATGTAAACTGGCGTATCCGTGTTAACCGCTATGCAAAATCTTACACAGGGGTTAAACTCGAAGATACTATTCCAGAAGGACAAGTTCTTGCGAGTGAAATTACTGGTTACTACTTTACTGAGTGGAACAAAGCTGAAGCTCGTCCAAGACTAGAAGCTGCCCATATCAACGTTGTTGATGGAAATCACTTTACAATCACTCCAAACGGTGATGGTACAATGGACGGACAAGGTCTCTATATCCTATATAAAACTCGTCTAACTGCTCCAGTTGACAATGCAACTAAAAAAGCATTCAACGATGTAAAAGCGACAACAGATCAAGAAACATTTGATGTTCATGGATTTGCTCCTTTGACAACTACGGAAGGTATCGGTTCAGGTGCGAAGTCTGATGAGGTTGAATTCCAAGTTAAGAAAAAACTTGAAGGAAAAACTCTTGAGGCAGATGCATTTACTTTCCAATTGATTGCTCCAGATGGTTCTGTAACTGAAGCTAAAAACGATGCTGAAGGAAATATTAAATTCCCAACAGTTAAATTCTCTAATGAAGGTACATTCAAATACCAAATTAAAGAAGTAAATGACAACAAAAAAGGCTATACATACGATGATTCAGTACTTGAAGCAGAAGTTACTGTAGCAAACGTGTATGGTCAAAAGATTGCCAGCGTTAAATATAAAGATTCTAAGAAAGAATTTACAAACTCATACGCTGCTAAAGAAGCAAAACTTCAACTTGAAGCTACTAAAGTCTTGAACGGTAAAGCTATTGAGGCTGGTCAATTTGAATTTGAGTTGAAAGAAAACGGAGCAGTTCTCCACACTGTTTCAAACGATGCAAACGGTAAGATTCAATTCCCAGAACTTAAGTTCACACAAGAAGAAACCCGTACATTCACTATCTCTGAAAAAGCAGGTGATGTAGCCGGAGTTGAATACGATCCAAATGCTTATGAAGTAAAAGTAGTCGTTAAAGATAACGGTCAAGGTCAACTTGTTGCAACACCAGATACAAAGAACATTACTTTCACGAACGTTTATAAAGCTAAACCAGCAAAACCTATTATCATCACAGCTACTAAAGTCTTGAACGGTAAAGAGCTTGAAGCTGATAAATACGAGTTTGAACTTAAAGAAAAAGAAAGTGACAAAGTCGTTGCGACAGCTAAAAACGCTGCAGACGGAACTGTTACTTTCAAAGAAATTGAGTTCGCAACAGCAGGTGACTACACTTACACTATCACTGAAAAAGCAGGTAGCGAAAAAGGTGTGACATACGATACTGCTAAACACGAAGTTAAGGTAAAAGTTACAGATAACGGTCAAGGCCAACTTGAGGCGGCTGTTACAGGTGACAACCCAACCTTCACCAACACTTATAAAGCGGCTACAACAAGTGCTACTATCACGGCTACTAAAGTCTTGGAAGGTAAAGCTCTTGAAGCAGGTAAATATGAGTTTGAACTTAAAGAAGGTGACAAAGTAATCGGAACAGCGACAAACGCAGCAGACGGTACTGTTACTTTCGAAGATATCACGTACACAGCAGCAGGCAACCACACATACACTATCACTGAAAAAGCAGGTAGTGAAAAAGGTGTGACATATGACACTGCTAAACACGAAGTTAAGGTAGCAGTTACAGATAACGGTGCAGGCCAACTTGTTGCGACTGTAACTGATAACAACCCAACTTTCACTAACACTTATAAAGCAGCTAAAACAACAGCAACTATCACAGCTAAGAAAGTCTTGGATGGTAAAGCTCTAGAAGCTGACAAATATGAGTTTGAACTTAAAGAAGGTGACGAAGTAATCGGAACAGCTAAAAATGCTGCAGACGGTACGGTTACTTTCAAAGATATTGAGTACAAAGAAGCAGGCGACCACACATACACTATCACTGAAAAAGCAGGTAGCGAAGCAGGTGTGACATACGATAAATCTACTCACAATGTAACAGTAAACGTTACAGATAACGGTGCAGGCCAACTTGTTGCGACTGTAACTGACAACAACCCAACCTTCACAAACACTTATGTTGCGTCTTCAACACAAGTACCTTTCACAGCTAAGAAAGTCTTGAACGGTAAAGGTAAAGAACTTGCAGCAGGTCAGTTTAAGTTTGAACTTAAAGAAGGTGACAATGTAATCGAAACAGTTACAAATGCTGCAGACGGTACTGTTACTTTCAAAGCAATTGATTTCGCAAAAGCAGGTGTCTACACTTACACTATTACTGAAGTAAAAGGTGACGATGAGAATATCAAATATGATGAGAATTCTTACAAAGTGACAGTAACAGTGACAGATAATGGTGCGGGTCAACTTGTAACAACAGTTGAAGGTAACAACCCAACAATCACTAACACGTATACTGAACCGAAAAAAGAAGAACCTAAGGAAGATCCTAAGGGTGAGCAGCCTAAGGGAGATTTGCCAAACACTGGTGGAGCAGACTTTACAGCATTCTCTACTATTCTTGGTCTAGTTCTTGCAGCTTTGGCAGGACTTGTATACCGTGCTAAAAAAGTTGACTAATCTTAACTTTGAATAAAGCAAAATGATGGTGACCGTTTTACGGTCCCATCTTTTTGTTTTGGATATTTTATAATAATCTTCGCAACTCGTTCCCTTTTCCTTTAAAAAAATCAAAAATTTCGGTATAATAGTCAAAGATAGTCAAGGTTCAAAGAAGGAGTTTGATTTACTATGAGATTTAAAAATACATCAGATCATATCGAAGCCTATATCAAGGCGATTTTAGACCAGTCTGGTATCGTGGAATTGCAACGGAGCCAGTTAGCTGATACCTTTCAGGTTGTGCCAAGTCAGATCAACTATGTCATCAAGACACGTTTTACTGAAAGCAGAGGTTACTTGGTTGAGAGCAAGCGTGGTGGCGGAGGCTACATTCGCATCGGACGGATTGAGTTTTCTAATCATCATGAGATGCTCCGCGATTTGCTTTATTCGATTGGTGAGCGAGTTAGTCAGGAGATTTATGAGGATATTCTCCAGCTTTTGGTGGAACAGGACTTGATGACCAAGCAGGAGATGACCTTGCTGACTTCTGTAGCAACGGATCGTGTCCTAGGGGAAGAATCCTCAGTTGTTCGTGCCAATATGCTCCGACAGCTATTACAAGAGGTAGATAGAAAAGAGAAGTAAGATGAATTATTCAAAAGCATTGAATGAATGTATCGAAAGTGCCTACATGGTTGCGGGCCATTTTGGAGCCCGATATCTAGAGTCTTGGCATTTATTGATTGCCATGTCCAATCACAGTTACAGTGTGGCAGGTGCGACTCTAAATGATTATCCTTATGAAATGGATCGTTTAGAAGAGGTTGCTTTGGAACTGACTGAAACGGACTATAGCCAAGACGAAACCTTTACGGAATTGCCCTTTTCCCATCGTTTGGAGGTTCTCTTTGCAGAAGCAGAGTATGTGGCCTCCGTGGTCCATGCAAAGGTGCTAGGTACAGAGCATGTCCTCTATGCGATTTTGCATGATGGCAATGCCTTGGCAACTCGCATCTTGGAGAGAGCAGGCTTTTCTTATGAAGACCAGAAAGATCAGGTCAGAATTGCTGCTCTTCGTCGCAATTTAGAGGAACGTGCAGGTTGGACAAGAGAAGACCTTAAGGCTTTGCGTCAACGCCATCGCACGGTAGCAGACAAGCAAAATTCCATGGCCAATATGATGGGCATGCCTCAGAATCCAAGTGGTGGTCTAGAGGACTACACGCATGACCTGACGGAGCAAGCGCTCTCTGGCAAGTTAGAGCCAGTTATCGGTCGTGACAATGAAATCTCACGTATGATTCAGATTTTGAGTCGGAAGACCAAGAACAATCCTGTCTTGGTTGGAGATGCTGGTGTCGGGAAAACAGCTCTGGCCCTTGGCCTTGCCCAGCGTATTGCTAGTGGGAATGTACCTGCGGAAATGGCCAAGATGCGCGTTTTGGAACTTGATTTGATGAATGTTGTTGCGGGGACACGTTTCCGTGGAGATTTTGAAGAGCGTATGAACAATATCATCAAGGATATCGAGGAAGATGGCAAAGTGATCCTCTTTATCGATGAACTCCACACCATCATGGGTTCTGGTAGTGGTATTGACTCGACGCTGGATGCAGCCAATATCTTGAAGCCAGCTTTGGCACGTGGAACTTTGAGAACGGTTGGTGCAACCACTCAGGAAGAATACCAAAAACACATCGAAAAAGATGCAGCCCTTTCTCGACGTTTTGCAAAAGTGACGATTGAAGAGCCAAGTCTAGCTGACAGTATGACTATTTTGCAAGGTTTGAAGTCTACCTATGAGAAACACCATCGTGTGCAAATCACAGATGAAGCTGTCGAAACGGCTGTTAAGATGGCCCATCGTTACCTGACCAGTCGTCACTTGCCAGACTCTGCTATCGACCTCTTGGATGAAGCGGCAGCAACTGTGCAAAACAAATCCAAGCATGTGAAAGCAGACGAATCCGACTTGAGTCCAGCTGACAAGGCCTTGATGGATGGCAAGTGGAAACAAGCAGGCCAGCTAATCGCAAAGGAACAGGAAGTCCCTGTCTATAAAGACTTGGTAACAGAGACTGAAATCCTGACTACTTTGAGCCGCTTGTCAGGGATTCCAGTTCAAAAACTGACTCAGACTGATGCTAAGAAATATCTGAACTTGGAAGCTGAACTACACAAACGTGTCATCGGTCAAGATCAAGCTGTTTCAAGCATTAGCCGTGCGATTCGCCGCAACCAGTCAGGGATTCGCAGTCACAAGCGTCCGATTGGTTCCTTTATGTTCCTAGGACCGACGGGTGTCGGTAAGACCGAATTGGCCAAGGCTCTGGCAGAAGTTCTCTTTGATGACGAATCAGCCCTTATCCGCTTTGACATGAGTGAGTATATGGAGAAATTCGCAGCCAACCGTCTCAATGGAGCTCCTCCGGGCTATGTGGGCTACGAAGAAGGTGGGGAGTTGACCGAGAAGGTTCGCAACAAACCATATTCCGTTCTCCTCTTTGACGAGGTAGAGAAGGCCCACCCAGATATCTTCAATGTTCTCTTGCAAGTCTTGGATGATGGAGTTCTAACAGACAGCAAGGGGCGTAAGGTTGACTTTTCAAATACCATCATCATTATGACGTCAAACCTTGGTGCGACGGCTCTTCGTGATGACAAGACAGTCGGCTTTGGGGCCAAGGACATTCGTTTTGACCAGGAAAATATGGAAAAACGAATCTTCGAAGAGTTGAAAAAAGCTTATCGACCAGAGTTTATCAACCGTATTGATGAAAAGGTGGTCTTCCATAGCTTAGATAGCAAACACATGCAGGAAATTGTCAAGATCATGGTGAAACCATTGATTGCTAGCCTGGTAGAGAAGGGCATCGACTTGAAACTGCAAGCTTCAGCCCTGAAGTTGCTAGCTAGTCAAGGATATGATCCAGAAATGGGAGCCCGTCCACTTCGCAGAACCCTGCAAACAGAAGTGGAAGACAAGCTAGCAGAACTCCTTCTTAAGGGAGAACTGGTAGCAGGCAAAACCCTCAAAATTGGTGTCAAAGCTGGACAATTGAAATTTGATATTGCTTAAAACTAGAGAATCAGGAGTGATCCTGATTCTTTTTTATCACTTTTTTATAAAAATAATAAAAAGCCCTTGACAAAATAAAAATATAGTATATAATAAAAACATAGAAAACAAAAATATCAAGAACTATAAAAAGGTAAAACGTTTATGAAAAAGAAAACAGCAGTGGTATTTGGGACCTTTGCCCCTCTCCATCAGGGGCATATCGATCTAATCCAGCGAGCAAAGCGTCAGTGTGATCAGGTCTGGGTAGTCGTTTCAGGCTATGAGGGAGACAGAGGGGAGCAGATAGGCTTAACTCTTCAAAAAAAGATTTCGCTATATCAGAGAGGCTTTTCGTGATGACGAGTTGACCTCTGTCTGCAAGCTGGATGAAACCAAGCTTCCTCGTTACCCTATGGGCTGGCAGGAGTGGTTGGATCAGATGTTATCGGAGATTTCCTACGATGAAACCCAGCAAGAACTAATCTTTTTTGTGGGGGAACGTGACTACCAGCAAGAATTATCAAATCGTGGCTTTGAGACCGTTTTGCAAGAAAGAAAGTTTGGTATCTCAGCGACTATGATTCGAGAAAATCCAAGCAAATATTGGAAATACATCGCTCAACCCTTCCGTCGTCAGTTTACAAAGAAAGTATTGATTATGGGAAGTGCCAGCAATGGGAAGACTACTCTAGCCAAGGATTTGGCAAGGTATTACGATGCGCCGGTCAGCCTGGAATACGCACGCGAGTACCAGATCAAAAACAATGTCCGCGACGATGAATTGACTCCAAAAGATTACTATTATCTCCTTTTAGGGCAGTATGACCAGACCTCCAAGTTAATCGACAGCAATGCCAATCGAGGACTGGTGATAGCTGACACAAACTCTTTAGTAACCAAGGGCTACTATGACTATTACATGGAGACTGAGGATCAAGGGGACTTATCAGGAGAAACCTTTGACAATCTCTTTGTTTCAATCTTGGCTAAGGAAAAATGGGACTTGATTCTCTTTGTGCAACCTGTTGGCTCCTATGTCAATGACGGGTTTAGAGATATGACCATGGCGGAAGACCATATTCGCTACAGTTTTTCCCAGCATTTGGACCAAATGAGGGAGCGATACTTAACCACCATTCCACTAGTTTATCTAGCGGAGGATTATCTAGGTAATTATGAAGCAGCAAAAGTGGCTATCGATGCCATTTACCAAGCAGATTAGGAGAAAATTATGAAAACAGTAACTAAAAAAATCACACAATTTATCGAAAATTTTAAAAATGTCCATGCAGAAGCCCGCAAAATCGGTTTTGTAGGAACCATGCGCTTGCTCTGGAAAGATCTCTTTGTCGGTCGTAGCCTTGTCCAGTGGTTGTATCTCATCGCTTTGTCGAGTGTTCCATTAATCTTAGAGTTCACGCAAAATGCAGAAAGCCATGACTGGTTGAGCTTGTTTGCATCTTGGACTGGGATTGTCTGTGTTATCTTGGTAGCAGAAGGGCGTGCGAGCAACTATCTCTTTGGGGCCATTAACTCGGCTATCTACTTGATCTTGGCCATGAATGCGACTTTTTATGGAGAAGTCTTGACGACTGTTTACTTCTTTGTCATGCAGCCGATTGGTCTCTATGCTTGGCTGTCCAATCGTATCAATGAACAGGAAAAGCCAGAAGAATCTCACTTTGAAGCTAAGAAATTATCTGTTCTTGACTGGCTCAAGTACTTGGCCTTGACTGCTATTATCTGGATTGGTATGGGCTTGGCTTATCAAAGTATCAATAGCGCTCGCCCTTTCCGTGATAGTGTAACCGATGCGACCAATGGTGTTGGACAGCTCTTGATGACACGTCTCTACCGTGAGCAATGGATTTTCTGGATTGCAACCAATCTCTTTAGTATTTATCTCTGGTGGGGTGAGAATATCCACATCCAAGGGATGTACTGGGTTTACACGCTGAATAGTCTAGTGGGATGGTACCAATGGACTAAGGCAGTTCGAAAGGAGGCATAAGATGGCAGACACAAAGATTCCAGCCGGGATGACGGAAAAAGAATATTATGAAATCCATGCCAGTCAGGAGGAGTTTTTAGACTGGTACTACAAGCAGGAACTCCCTCAATATGAAAAACCAAGTGTGACAGTGGATATGGTAGCCTACTGCTTTGTCGAAGGAAAGATCAAGCTCCTGCTGATCCGTCGCAAGGCTCACCCTTATCAGAATTGTTTAGCCTTAGTTGGAGGTTTTATGGACAAGGGAGAAGATGCTGCACATGCCTGTCAGCGCGAAGTGAGAGAGGAAGTCAATCTCGATCTACCTTTGGAAAAAATCGAGCAATTGATGACCGTATCGACTCCCGGGCGTGATCCGCGGGGTTGGACGGTGACCATTGCTCACTTAGTGTACCTGCCTAGTCGTGCCTTAGACCTTGTTCAGGCAGGTGACGATGCCAAGGATGTCGTTTTCGTAGATGTCGATTTTCAGACAGGCAAATGCTACCTAGATGGAGTCGAGCTGGAGGAGCAAGCCTTCGCCTTTGACCATTATGCCATTATCCAAGAATCCATCAAACGGATCCAAGGGCGACTTGACTGGAATCCTACCTTCCTTTATCTACTGGAGGAGGAGTTCACTGTCTATGAAGGGACTGAACTGGTCAATCTCATCAACCCCGGTCGCCCAATCGTCAGCAATAACTTTCTCGTAAAATACGGAGAATATGTAGAAGAAGTCGGACTCAAACGAGTTCCTAAAAAGAAACCAAGAAAAACCTATCGATTGAAATAAAGAGGTCGGGACTAAAATCCCGACCTCTTTGTTTGCCCTTATTAGGTTACTTTGCTGTTGCGACTGTTTTTATTTTAGAACAATGCAAGCGACTATAAAAGTAGGATGTAAAAAATAGGACTCTTATCTAAAAAATTTTCTATTTTTTTGTTTCAATTTCGAATAAAAATAGTAGAGAGAATAATTTTTAAAATAGTTTCTCTAAATAGTTGACAGATTCAAAGCCCAATGTTACAATTATATTACAAAAAGATTTCTTAACGTTTCGAAAATGTTACAAAGGAGTAGAAAAATGAAAAAGAAAACCTATATCAAATTGATGGCAGCGACTGTATTGGCTTCTACCTTGCTACTGGGAGCTTGTGGAAATAAAAACGAAACCACTCAAAGCAGCAGCTCTGCAAAGACAAGCCAATCATCAAGTTCTAAAGCAGCTTCTTCTAGCAAAGAAAGTAAGACTCAAAAATCTTCAAGCTCAGCTTCATCTGAAAAAGCTCAAGCATCTTCTGACCAGTCTTCTACAACAGCAGATCAGTCACAAGCGAAACCAGCCCCTGAATCAAGACAAGAACAAGCAACTCCTAGTCAACCAGCTCCATCTCAGGCTCCGTCAACTCAGCAAGGTTCTCAAGCACAGTCTAACCAGTCAACTTATGATCCAACAACTGACCGCAAACTTCAAGACAAGCAAGCAGAACACAACAAACGCTACAAGGGAGTTTTAACCATGGTGGATGGTGACTTCTCAGCAGCTGCAGGCAACTGGAAGGGAGCGAATGGCGAAACTATTACGGTTTCATCAGGAGGGCAATTCACAGTAGAAACTGCAGATGGAAAGAAAGAAAACTATTCTATCAGAGGCTACTCTTACACTCTTGATGATGGTAAGTATAATGCCAAAATCGGTGGAGGAAAAATCATCCAAATTACAACAGGTGCGGATGGTAAAGTTTCGAGCGTTGCCTTGATTCAATAATAGTATCTAGGATTTCCTAGTATCTAAAAAAACCGTAAACTCAAGCGAGTTACGGTTTTTTGTGTATTAAGCTTTATCTAATTGCAAGAGGGCTTCAATCTCTGCCAGAGTGCTGGCTTGGGAAATGGCTCCACGAAGTTTAGCAGCGCCAGATGTTCCCCGGAGGTAGTGAGGAGCAAGACCGCGGAATTCACGAACGGCTACGTTTTCTCCTTTGAGGTTAATCAAGCGTTTCAAGTGCTCGTAGGCAATTTTCATCTTGTCTTCGAAAGTCAAGTCAGGGAGAATTTCTCCTGTTTCAAAATAGTGATTGATCTGGTTGAAGAGGTAGGGATTTCCCATGGCAGCGCGACCAATCATGACAGCGTCAGCCCCGACTTCTTCGATACGCTGTTTGGCTTCTTGTACCGTACGGATGTCACCATTGGCGATAAATGGAATCTTGGTCAAAGCTTGAGCAACCTTGTGTAGGGTCTCGAGGTCTGTGTGACCTGTGTACATTTGTTCGCGGGTACGGCCATGCATAGCGAGAGCAGAGACACCTGCAGCCTCAGCTGCGAGGGCATTCTCCACGGCTAGGGATGGATCAGACCAGCCTGTACGCATTTTGACGGTGAGGGGGATATCAAGGACAGATTGGACCTTGTTGATGATAGAGTAGATCTTGTCTGGATCCTTGAGCCACATAGCGCCAGCTTCGTTCTTCACGATTTTGTTAACTGGACAGCCCATGTTGATATCAACGATATCGGTCTTGGTGTTTTCTTGGATGAATTCTGCTGCGCGTGCGAGGCTGTCTTCATCACTACCAAAAAGTTGGATAGAAACGGGGTTTTCGCCTTCATCGATATGAAGCATATGAAGGGTTTTTTCATTGTTGTATTGGATTCCCTTGTCAGAGACCATTTCCATGACAACAAGTCCTGCACCAAGCTCTTTTGCGATAGTACGAAAGGCTGAGTTGGTGACACCAGCCATGGGTGCTAAAACGGTACGATTGGGAATCTCAACATTGCCAATCATAAAAGGTGTATTAAGATTTGTCACGAATGAGTTCCTCCAGGTCGTTTTCATCAAAGTTATAAGTTGTTTGGCAGAATTGACAAGTGATTTCTGCCCCGTGGTCTTCCTCTTTCATTTCTTCAAGGTCTGAATTTGGAAGGCTGGCAAGAGCGTTCATAAAACGGTCTTTGCTGCAGTCACATTGGAAACGAATTTCTTCTTCAGATAGGCGTTTGTAGGATTCGTCACCATAGATGGCCTTGAGAAGGGCTTCGATATGGTCATCGCTTTCCAGAAGAGTCGAGATAGCTGGCATTTCTTGGATGCGTTTCTCAAAGCGAGCAATCTCCTCTTCCTTTGCTCCTGGCAATACTTGGAGAAGAAAACCACCGGCAACTTCGACCTTGTCGTCTTTGTCTAAAAGAACATTGAGGCCGACTGCTGAAGGAGTTTGTTGGCTTTCTGTCAGGTAGTAGGCCAAGTCTTCACCGATTTCTCCAGAGATGAGAGGAGTCATGGAGTTGTAAGGATTTCCAGTACCATAGTCTGTGATAACGAGAAATTGACCATTGCCGACAAAAGGACCGACTAGGACTTCACCCGTTGCAGTTTTTTTGATATCTACACCGGGATTTTGCACATAGCCTTTGACATTTCCCTTAGTATCTGCGACCGTGATGATGGCACCGAGAGAGCTGGTTCCAAGAACTTTAATCGTTAGCTTGGTATTTCCTTTTTCATTAGCTGCGAGAATTTGGCTAGCGATAAGGGTACGACCAAGTGCAACAGTTGAACTGGCTTGAGTTTGATGTTTTTCTTGAGCAGTGCGGACGGTTTCCGTGCTATCAAGGACGAAAGCACGAAAAGAACCGCTTTCTGATATAGTTTTAATAATTTTATCCATAGCTACTATTTTAGCATAAAAATGCCTAAAGGGGGAGTCGTGTGTTTGCTGTTTCTATGGAATAATGACGAGGAAATCGGCTTTAAAACAAGGAAACTATATACCAGTATACACCACCAACAACATATAGTATTTATGAGAATATCAAAAAAGACGATTTCCGTTTTGGAAGTCGCCTTTTCACTTTTAATAGTTGTTCCCTTTTGAAGAGTTGTGTTTTTTGCATAATAGTTGGCAATTTTCAGGGACAGTTTTTCCACCTAAAGACCATGGTATAATATGGTCGCCTGCTAGTTCTTTAAGAGCGTACTCCCTGTTGTTTCCTTCATCAACACAATAAACGCAGTGATGGCTCTGTTCTTCATATTTTTGCTTGATGGTTTTATCATCAAAAGCTCTAAGTTGGAGATATTTGGAATCTCCATAAATGATGTACTGATAAATCCCTTTCATTTTAGTTGTGACTTCATCATCATTTACCAACTCTGCAATTTTTTCGTTAATGACAGAAGCACTATTTTTAATGATGTTGTTGTCTAACTGTCCTGATTGATACTCTTTGTAGATTGTCCCCCAATCCATCCCTTTCAAACTGTTTTGATAGCTTATAAACTTTCCGCGAACCCATTCAAGTATGGCAGAGAAATTTTGCCATAATTCAGAAGCATCTGCATCTCCTTGATGCTTCAACATATAATCTTCTATTGTATTTGTAGTATTGTCATTATCATTTTGTGAAGACCATTTAATAGCAGTTTGTAGATACTCTTGTCTATTCCAATTACCATTTAATAGTGGTTCTGATTTATCGTTATTCGGATTCTCGTCAGCAAGTACAACGCCACGTCCAGTCTTTGTTGAAAATCTTTGTTTAGCATCAGAAAGCCAAGTTCCTGTATAAGCAGAGTTTCTTAATTCTTGCTCATTTAATGGTTCGCCTGCTGTATTGATAACATGAAACCATTTCATTTTTTCGGAAGCAGTTCCTTCACAAACATATATGTCTAACTCATAATCAAGAATTTGTTCTGCTAAGTCAGTTAGGTTCATCTGAAGATTTGGGAAATCTTGTTGTGGAGCACTGGATGGAAATTTACTTGATTTTACAGAGTAATTCCCCATAACATAATTACAAATAGCTAAAATACGTTGTTGACCATCGAGAACTTCATATTGTCCGTTTCCTAAATCAACCCAGTACATAATACCTAAAGGACACTCATCTAAAACGGTTTGAATTACAGCTTGTCTCTTATCTTCGTTATATACGCTATTTCTCTGATAAGAAGGACGAATATTCAAGTTACCATTATATCCTTTTACAGCGTCAGTAGTAGCACCATCATCATTATTGGTATACCCACTAGCTAAATCTCTGATAGTGAATGGTCTATCAAGTATATCTCTTAATCTTCTTACTTTCATTTTATTCTCCTTTTATCAATATCCCTTATCTTCATCACGACTAATTGGATTTAGATTTCTAACTAAAATTCTGAAATATGGAGGTTTCCCATCTATTGTTAAATCTTTATCGTCATCTCCTTTTCTGAATTTAATAATCTCGAATTCAGTTGGATTGAAATAATTGATAAAAGTTATTGGTACTCCCATTACACCATCATAATCAATTGGAATGTCTTTAACATTATCTATATTTATTGCATCGTAGTTATCGTATTTAGGGTATTTACTCTCAAACCCTTCGTAATATTTATGAGCTTTTGTTTGGTCAAATACATCACCTACATGCCATAAACCATCATGTCGTTTTTGTAAATCTAAGTTAGTAAACCAACAACCCATTATATGCTTTACTTTTTTTCCATCTTCATCCAATTTTTCATAATCAGCTCCCTCTGGAACGTACAACCAAAAGTCTGAATTCATACTTCTAGCACCAATCCAAATTTGGTTATTCTGAATAAGTGGAAAAATTTCCTTATATGTTACAGAGTTTTTGTTTCCGATAACGATAAATTTTTTTTGATGTTCCATTAATTGAGAAATATATTCTCTAAACAAACTGAACGGAGGATTAGTCACAACAATATCAGCTTCTTTCAGATAGTTTATACTGTCCTCGCTCCGGAAATCTCCAGCGGTATACTCATCATCTCCATAAATAGTTTCAATATTTCCAGCTTCCATATTGAAGTCATCGCCACCTTCATAAATCAGAGCATACGAAGGTTCGCTATCTTCTTGAAAATGTGTTGCTATCAGTTTTTTAATACCCAAACTAGCAAAATTGTTATGAAAATAACGCCAAAAATTTGATTGTGTTGGGTCATCACAATTACAGTAGATAACCTTATCTCTAAAGTGTTCTCTATAATGTCCCATTTCCTCAGCAACATCTTTATAACGAGTATAAAACTCATCGTTTTTGGCTTTTTTAGCGTTGTGGAGTGAGCCAGCCATTATGCCACCCCACTTTCGTAGGGAGCATAAAAGGCTTCCTCACAAAAATGTGAAAAAGCCTGTTTTAGAGCTTGACAAAAAACACGTCCGATTACATAATCAGCGTGAGCTGTGAGCTGTGAGCTGTGAGCTGTGAGCTGTGAGCTGTGAGCTGTGATTGCTTTCATACCAATCGTTCCTTTACTTTTTGATAGTTCTATTATATCAAAATTTTGGCTTTTTACATAGTATAAGTTTACATTTTTATTGACAATCATTCTTGTTTTAGATATAATATAATCAAGAAGTAAGGAGTACCAGTTATGAAGTTTGAGTTTAAGTCATTATTTGATTTACAATCTGCTTTTCCAGACGAACAGTCATGTATTGACCATTTAGAAAATATGATTTGGGGCGATATGATTATCAGCCCTTTTGATGCTACCTCAAAGGTCTACAAATGTAAAGGTAACAAATACCGTTGTAAAAATACTGGAAAATACTTCAATGTTAAGACTGGTACTCTTTTTGACAATACTAAAATTGAACTTCGTAAATGGTTTATGGCAATTTGGCTTGTGACTTCTCACAAAAAAGGAATCTCATCTGTACAATTGTCAAAAGATATTGGTGTTACGCAAAAAACAGCTTGGTTCATGCTGGAACGTATCCGTAAGTGTTTTAGTTCTGAAAACAACAATAGTCTTGATGATGTTGTGGAAGTGGATGAAACCTACATAGGTGGAAAAAACAAGAACCGTCATAACTCCAAAAAAGTCAAAAATGCTCAAGGGCGTTCATTGAAAGACAAATCTGCTGTAGTAGGCATGGTACAACGTCAAGGTAAAGTTAATGCTCATCATGTACCAGATACAAAGACGAAAACATTGACAGAGTAAATTGTTAAATATGTGAAAGAGACTGCTCATCTTTACACAGATGAATGGTTAGGTTATAATAAAGTAGTTAAGATGTATCAACGTGACTTTGTAAATCACAGTTCTCGTGAGTATGTGCAAGGCGATGTTTATACTAACATGATTGAAGGCTTTGGGGCTGGATTGAAACGTGAAGTTCTAGGAGTTTATCACTCATGGTCTAAGAAATATCTTCAGGATTATGTAGATGAATATGTTTTCCGTTACAAAACTCGTGATTATTCGGATAGTCAGTGTTTCAATCTTTTGATTTCAAACGCATGTGTCCGCACTAAATATAGGGAACTGATTGATGGCTACTAATACACTAAATGATTTACATTTTGAGTTAGAAAGGTCTATCGCACGAAGAGTTGATAGCAAGCTGATTGGCTATCAAGTTAGCCTTTCTGACGGATTTTACGATAAGTACACCAAACTTTGGGATAAAAAGTACAATTTTGATTTTGTCACTAATCATCGATCGTTTTACACCCAACTAACTAAACGATGTGTCTATGATGTACTGTGGGATAATCAAAAGAAAATTGATAGAAAAGCTATTGCCAAACAAATGGCTGAGCTAGAAGCCTTGGTCGATGTCGCAGAGAGTAAAGAGGAATTTCAGAACTTTTTTGAGAAAAAATATCGTCTCAAATTCCCTGATTTGAATGACTGCGTTTATCAAAAGAAAAAAGAACTATCTGATTTTGACAAGAAACTTTGGATAGCAATGCACTATAACCCTAGAAAAAACAATTAAAAGTGTTGCATAATCTCTTGGAAACTGGTAAAATCTTATTAAGATGACAAACCCCCCACTTCCATTAATGGACAGATACGTTCTGATGTGGGGCTTTTTTTATAACTTAGGAGGATAAATGGAAGCACCTGTAGCTCTGTCGTGGGAGGAACAACTAGCTCTATTTAAAAATAGGGGAATGACTGTAACTGATAATGATATTGATAAAATTAAGAATATTAGCTATTATCGGTTAAAAGAGTTTGCAAGACCCTTATCTACCATCTCAAAAAACAATGATAAAATTTCGATTTCATATAACGGAGTGGAATTTAAGGAAGTGATTACACGCTATTATCAGGATAAAAATCTTAGGATTTATTTACTTCATGCTATTGAAAAAATTGAAGTATCAATAAAAACACGGATTTCGTATGTGTTAGGTAAAAATTACGGTGCGTTTGGTTATCTAAATTTCTCCTCGTGGTCAAATCGTAGAAAATATACAAAATTTCAAATTGAGAAAGAACAGTTTTCAATTAAAAAAAGACTATTAAAAATAGTTAAACGTAATCAGTCTTCGGAGATGCATATTGAAAAAAATTTGGATACCGATGGGTTTCCATCCGTTTGGCTAGGGATTGATTTGTTAATGTTCGGAGACATTGTTACAATACTGGAAATTATGAGTGAATCTAATTTGAAGTCAATATCTTCCTACTACAATTGTACTAATGAAGAACTCGTTTCTTGGATGAAATGTCTTAATTTTATAAGAAACATCTGCGCCCATAATTCAAATCTAGTTGATATTAAATTAACAACTAAACCCAAAATACGTAAATATTGGAGTAAATACCTTTATTTTATTGAAAGTGGTAGAGACGAAAAGATTGTTAAAAAACCAACAAATCGACTATCTGTTGTGATTATAATAATCGTCGAACTTGTCAAACAAATAAATCCTAAATATAAATGGAAAGATATACAATCGAGCATACGAAACCTTTGTAAGGAAAATGATGAACGGGCCTATTTATTGGGATTTAACTCTTTAGAGTCAGCTAAAAATATAACACTATTAATAAAAAATGAAACTAGACCAAAAAAGGCTTAATATTTAATAAGCCTTTTTCTATATATTGTTGTTGGTGTGAACTGGTATATAGTTCCCTAAAATAAAATGAGAAACAGATTATTTCCGCATTTCTAAGATTTATGCTATGCTTGAAGGAGAAAATGAAAGGGGTAACAAATGTATTTAGGTGATTTGATGGAAAAAGCCGAATCTGGTCAATTTTTAGTCCTTTCCTTTCTGTTACAAGATTCGCAGACAACCGTCAAGGAAGCCATGGAAGAAACAGGCTTTTCAAAGGCGACTCTAACCAAGTACATCTCTCTGATTAACGAAAATGCCTTGGAAAGAGGACTAGAGCTGACCATCCACTTGGAAGATGAAAATCTGCGTCTGTCGATTGGTGCAGCTACCAAGGGGAGAGAGATTCGGAGCTTGTTTCTAGACAATGCCATTAAATACCAAATTTTAGTGTACCTTCTCTATCACCAACAGTTCCTAGCCCATCAACTGGCTCAAGAATTGATGATTAGCGAGGCCACGCTTGGTCGTCACTTAGCTAGTCTAAATCAGATTTTGTCAGAGTTTGACTTATCCATCCAAAATGGTCGTTGGCGAGGTCCGGAGCATCAGATTCGCTATTTCTATTTCTACCTTTTCCGCAAGGTCTGGTCCAGTCAGGAGTGGGAAAGTCACATGCAGAAAGCGGAGAGAAAGCAGGATATTGCTACCCTAGAAGAAATCTGCGGTGCCAGCTTGTCTTCGGGTCAGAAATTAGACTTGGTTCTCTGGACTCATATCAGTCAACAGCGCCTTCGGGTTAATGCCTGTCAATTTCAGGTTATAGAAGAAAAAATGCGGGGGTATTTTGACAATATTTTCTACCTTCGTTTGCTGAGAAAGGCTCCGTCCTTTTTTGCTGGCCAACACATCCCTTTAGGAACTGAGGACGGTGAGATGATGATTTTCTTTTCGTTTCTCCTTTCCCATCGTATCTTGCCCCTTCATACTATGGAGTATATTCTTGGTTTTGGAGGGCAATTAGCCGATTTGCTAACGCAATTGATTCAAGAAATGAAGAAGGAGGAGTTGCTGGGGGACTACACAGAGGACCATGTCACTTATGAACTCAGCCAGCTCTGTGGTCAAGTTTATCTATACAAGGGCTATATTTTACAAGATCAGTACAGATACCAGACGGAGAATCGCCATCCCTATTTGCTGATGGAACATGATTTTAGAGGGACTGCAGAGAGAATTTTTCATATCTTGCCTGCCTTTCATCAGGGAACGGATTTAGATAAGAAAATTCTCTGGGAATGGCTTCAGTTGATAGAGTATATGGCAGAAAATGGTGGCCAACATATGAGGATTGGTCTGGATTTGACATCTGGTTTCCTTGTCTTTTCGAGGATGGCTGCCATTTTGAAACGGTATTTGGAATACAATCGTTTTATTGCCATTGAAGCCTATGACCCCAGTCGACATTATGATTTGTTGATTACCAACAATCCGATTCATAAGAAAGAACAGACTCCGGTCTATTATTTAAAAAATGATTTGGATATGGAAGATTTGGCGAAGATTCGTCAGATGCTCTTTGCTTAAAAGGCCTGAGTTTTCAGGTCTTTTTTGTGAAATTCGCACAATCTCCTCACATTTTTTTAAAATTTTAAAAAAATTGATAAACAAGAAAGCGCTTTATTTTGTATACTAGTTACTGTAAAGAGGAACCCCCTCAAGATTTTATCAGGAGGACAGCACATGTCACAAGAAAAATACATCATGGCTATTGACCAAGGAACTACTAGTTCTCGCGCCATCATTTTTAACAAAAAAGGAGAAAAGGTCAGCTCTAGTCAAAAAGAGTTCACTCAGATTTTCCCTCAAGCAGGTTGGGTTGAGCACAATGCCAATGAAATTTGGAACTCTGTTCAGTCAGTTATTGCGGGTGCTTTCATCGAAAGCGGTGTGAAACCAAGTCAAATCGAGGCAATCGGGATTACCAATCAACGTGAAACTACTGTCGTCTGGGATAAGAAAACAGGGCTTCCTATCTACAATGCTATCGTTTGGCAATCACGCCAAACTGCTCCTCTAGCTGAACAACTGAAAAATCAAGGTTATGTGGAAAAATTCCATGAAAAGACGGGTTTGATCATCGATGCTTACTTCTCTGCTACCAAGGTTCGTTGGATTTTAGACCATGTAGAAGGCGCTCAAGAGCGAGCAGAAAAGGGTGAATTGCTCTTTGGTACCATTGATACTTGGCTGGTTTGGAAATTGACTGACGGCGCAGCTCACGTAACTGATTACTCAAACGCAGCTCGTACCATGCTCTATAACATCAAGAATCTTAAATGGGATGATGAGATTTTAGAAATCCTCAACATTCCTAAGGCTATGCTTCCAGAAGTTCGTTCTAACTCTGAAATCTATGGTAAGACTGCTCCATTCCATTTCTACGGTGGAGAAGTGCCAATCTCTGGTATGGCTGGTGACCAACAGGCAGCCCTCTTCGGTCAGTTGGCCTTTGAACCCGGTATGGTTAAAAATACCTACGGAACGGGTTCCTTCATCATCATGAACACTGGTGAAGAGATGCAGTTGTCTGAAAACAACCTCTTGACAACGATTGGTTATGGTATTAACGGCAAGGTTTACTATGCTTTGGAAGGTTCTATCTTCATCGCAGGAAGTGCCATTCAATGGCTTCGTGACGGTCTTCGCATGGTAGAAAACTCACCAGAGTCTGAAAAATATGCTCTTAATTCTCACAATAATGACGAAGTCTATGTCGTACCTGCCTTTACAGGTCTAGGGGCACCATACTGGAACCAAAACGCTCGAGGATCTGTCTTTGGCTTAACTCGTGGGACAAGCAAAGAAGACTTTATCAAGGCAACTTTGCAATCTATCGCTTATCAAGTACGTGACATCATTGACACCATGCAAGTGGATGCGCAGACAGCGATCCAAGTCTTGAAGGTAGATGGTGGTGCAGCTATGAACAACTTCCTCATGCAGTTCCAAGCTGACATCTTGGGAATTGATATCGCACGCGCTAAAAACTTGGAAACAACTGCCCTCGGTGCAGCCTTCCTGGCAGGATTGTCAGTGGGTTATTGGAAGGACTTGGATGAGTTGAAACTCTTGAACGAGACAGGAGAACTCTTTGAGCCATCCATGAACGAATCTCGTAAGGAACAACTCTATAAGGGCTGGAAGAAGGCTGTGAAAGCAACTCAAGTCTTTGCGGAAATCGATGACTAATACTGAAAGAATAAAGCGACTCAGTTAGAAAGTGTGTAAATATGGAATTTTCAAAGAAAACACGTGAATTGTCAATTAAAAAAATGCAGGAACGCACCTTGGATCTCTTGATTATTGGTGGAGGGATTACAGGAGCTGGTGTAGCTTTGCAGGCAGCAGCTAGTGGTCTTGACACTGGATTGATTGAAATGCAGGACTTCGCAGAAGGAACATCCAGCCGATCAACAAAATTAGTCCACGGAGGTCTGCGTTACCTCAAACAATTCGACGTAGAAGTGGTATCAGATACAGTTTCTGAACGTGCGGTGGTTCAACAAATCGCTCCACATATTCCAAAGCCAGATCCAATGCTCTTGCCAGTTTACGATGAAGATGGAGCGACCTTTAGCCTCTTCCGTCTTAAAGTAGCCATGGACTTGTACGACCTTTTGGCAGGTGTTAGCAATACGCCAGCTGCTAACAAGGTCTTGAGCAAAGAAGAAGTCTTGGAACGCCAGCCAAACTTGAAGAAAGAAGGCTTGGTAGGAGGTGGGGTTTACCTTGACTTCCGTAACAATGATGCGCGTCTCGTGATTGAAAACATTAAACGTGCCAATCAAGATGGTGCCCTCATTGCCAACCACGTTAGGGCAGAAGGTTTCCTCTTTGACGAAAGTGGCAAGATTACAGGTGTTGTAGCTCGTGATTTGTTGACAGACCAAGTCTTTGAAATCAAGGCTCGTTTGGTTATCAACACGACAGGTCCATGGAGCGACAAGGTACGCAATCTGTCTAATAAGGGAACGCAATTCTCACAAATGCGTCCAACCAAGGGAGTTCACTTGGTAGTGGATTCAAGTAAGATCAAGGTTTCACAGCCAGTTTACTTTGACACAGGTTTGGGAGATGGCCGTATGGTCTTTGTTCTCCCACGTGAAAACAAGACCTACTTTGGTACAACCGATACAGACTACACAGGTGATTTGGAACATCCAAAAGTGACGCAGGAAGATGTAGATTATCTACTTGGTATTGTCAACAACCGCTTCTCAGAAGCCAACATCACCATTGATGATATCGAAAGCAGCTGGGCTGGTCTTCGTCCATTGATCGCAGGTAATAGCGCTTCTGACTACAATGGAGGAAATAACGGAACCATCAGTGATGAAAGCTTTAACAACTTGATTGCGACTGTTGAAGCTTATCTATCGAAAGAAAAAACGCGTGAAGATGTTGAGTCTGCTGTCAGCAAGCTTGAAAGCAGCACATCTGAGAAGCATTTGGATCCATCTGCAGTTTCACGTGGTTCGAGCTTGGATCGTGATGATAATGGTCTTTTGACCCTTGCTGGTGGTAAAATCACAGACTACCGTAAGATGGCTGAAGGGGCTATGGAGCGCGTGGTCGACATCCTCAAAGCAGAATTTGACCGTAGCTTTAAACTCATCAATTCTAAGACTTACCCTGTTTCAGGTGGAGAATTGAACCCAGCAAATGTGGACTCAGAAATTGAAGCCTTTGCTCAACTTGGAGTGTCGCGTGGTTTGGATAGCAAGGAAGCTCATTACTTAGCAAATCTATACGGTTCAAATGCTCCGAAAGTCTTTGCCCTTGCTCACAGCTTGGAACAAGCGCCAGGACTCAGCTTGGCAGATACCTTATCCCTTCACTATGCAATGCGCAATGAATTGGCTCTTAGCCCAGTTGACTTCCTCCTTCGCCGTACCAACCACATGCTCTTCATGCGTGATAGTTTAGATAGCATCGTTGAGCCAGTTCTGGATGAAATGGGACGATTCTATGATTGGACTGAAGAAGAAAAAGCAGCCTACCATGCGGATGTTGAAGCAGCTCTTGCTCAAAACGATTTGGCAGAACTAAAAAATTAAAAAAGGAAAAGAGGTGGAGGGCAGCATTCCTTGTCGCCCGCCCCTTCTTTTAAATGGAGACAAAGAAATGATGAAAGAATTATTTGGAGAATTTTTGGGGACTTTAATCCTTATCCTCCTAGGAAATGGTGTTGTAGCAGGTGTGGTTCTTCCTAAAACCAAGAGCAACAATTCAGGATGGATTGTCATCACTATGGGATGGGGAATTGCTGTAGCCGTTGCGGCCTTTGTATCTGGCAAACTTAGTCCTGCACACTTAAACCCAGCTGTGACGCTTGGTGTAGCCTTAAAAGGTGACCTGCCTTGGGCTTCAGTATTCCCATATATCCTAGCCCAATTCGCAGGAGCGATGGTGGCTCAGATTTTGGTTTGGTTGCAATTCAAACCACACTATGATGCAGAAGAAAATGCAGGCAATATCCTAGCGACCTTTAGTACTGGACCAGCAATCAAGAATACAGTATCCAACTTGGTTAGCGAAATCCTTGGAACATTTGTTTTGCTCTTGACAATCTTTGCCTTGGGGCTCTATAACCTTCAGGCAGGATTAGGGACCTTTGCAGTGGGGACCTTGATTGTCGGTATTGGTCTTTCACTAGGTGGGACAACTGGTTATGCCTTGAACCCAGCTCGTGACCTCGGTCCTCGCATCATGCACAGTCTTCTTCCAATTCCAAACAAGGGAGATGGGGACTGGTCTTATGCTTGGATTCCAGTTGTGGGACCTATCATTGGTGCTGCCTTGGCAGTCCTCGTATTTTCACTTTTCTAAGACAAAAGAGCTATTTGCAACAGAGTTTGAGATGGAAGTCTCAGACTCTTTTTTGTCATTTTTAATGGCAAAAACATTGATATTTTAACTTATCTTAAAATAAGCTAAAGCCAACTTTTAAGTTATGGTAAACAGTTGAAAAAAAGGTTGATAAAGTGGTAAAATGTTAGGAAGATAAGATGCTAACAATACATACTGATAGCTAATAAAAACAATATATTAATGGATAGCTTATGAAAAAACAACGAAATTTACATGTATTCTTAGGCCGGACGGCTCTATATTTTGTAATCTTGCTTGGTTTACTTTATTTTTTTAGTTACCTTGGTCAGAGCCAAGGCACCTTTATTTATAATGAGTTCTAGTTTAAAGGAGAAGAGGATCAGTGTCTAATATACCGATAAAAGATATGATTGAAACGATTGAGCACTTTGCTCAAACACAACCAACATATCCTGTTTACAATGTTTTAGGCCAAGAACAAACTTATGGTGATCTGAAGACTGATTCAGATAGTTTAGCTGCAGCCATCGATCGACTTGATTTGCCTGAGAAATCTCCTGTTGTTGTCTATGGCGGACAGGAGTATGAGATGCTGGCTACCTTTGTTGCGCTGACTAAGTCGGGACATGCCTATATTCCAATTGATAGCCATTCGGCCTTGGAACGAGTTTCTGCTATCGTAGAAGTTGCAGAGCCAAGTTTGATTATTGCCATCTCAGATTTTCCATTAGAGCAAACTAGCACACCAATGATGAATCTAGCTCAGGTTCAAGAAGCTTTTGCTCAAGCTTCTAGCTACGAGATGAACCATCCAGTCAAGGGAGATGACAACTACTACATCATCTTTACTTCTGGTACGACTGGTAAGCCTAAGGGAGTGCAGATTTCCCATGATAATCTCCTCAGCTTTACCAACTGGATGATTACAGATAAGGAATTTGCGACGCCAAGTCGTCCGCAAATGCTGGCTCAGCCACCTTATTCTTTTGACCTATCTGTCATGTACTGGGCGCCAACCTTGGCACTGGGTGGCACGCTTTTCGCTCTTCCTTCGGCCATTACTCAGGATTTCAAAAAACTCTTTGCAACTATCTTTTCACTTCCAATCGCTATCTGGACATCAACACCGTCCTTTGCAGATATGGCCATGTTGTCAGAAGACTTTAACAGTGAGAAAATGCCAGGCATCACGCATTTCTACTTTGATGGTGAAGAATTGACGGTCAAAACAGCTCAAAAACTACGCGAGCGATTCCCAAATGCCCGTATTATCAATGCCTATGGTCCAACAGAAGCGACAGTAGCTTTGTCAGCAGTTGCTGTAACAGACGAGATGTTGGCGACTCTTAAACGCCTGCCAATCGGCTATACCAAGGCGGATTCTCCGACCTTTGTCATTGATGAGGAAGGTAAGAAAGTTCCAAATGGTGAACAGGGAGAAATCATCGTTTCTGGGCCAGCTGTTTCAAAAGGCTATATGAATAATCCTGAAAAAACGGCAGAAGCTTTCTTTGAGTTTGAAGGTCTTCCGGCCTATCACACAGGGGATGTAGGAACTCTGACAGATGAGGGCTTGCTTCTCTATGGTGGACGAATGGATTTCCAGATTAAGTTTAATGGTTATCGCATTGAGCTTGAAGATGTCTCTCAAAACCTCAACAAGTCTCGCTTTATCGAGTCGGCTGTTGCTGTCCCACGTTATAACAAGGACCACAAGGTGCAAAATCTACTGGCCTATGTCATCCTAAAAGACGGTGTCCGTCAGCAGTTTGAGCGTAATATCGATATTACCAAGGCTATTAAGGAAGACCTAGCAGATATTATGATGTCCTATATGATGCCGTCTAAGTTTCTCTATCGAGACAGTTTACCACTAACGCCTAATGGTAAAATTGATATCAAGGGCTTGATTAACGAGGTAAACAGCCGATGATGGAGCTTTATAAACAGCTACCTCATTTGGAACCTTATGGTGATCTTCAGTACTTTTTATACGTAATTGCTGCGACTTTACCTATCTTTATTGGTCTTTTTTTCAAGAAACGCTTTGCCTTGTATGAGGTGCTTGTTAGTCTCTTCTTTATCGTCACCATGTTGGTCGGTGGAAAGACGAATCAAATAAGCGCTTTGATCCTTTATGTTATCTGGCAAGTACTGCTTGTATCTTTCTACAAAAGGTACAGGAAAAAGCGGGATAGTAAATGGATATTTTACCTGGTTAGCTTTCTATCCCTATTGCCAATCGTCTTTGTGAAAGTATCTCCTGCTATTCATGGACCTCAATCTTTGTTTGGATTTTTAGGGATTTCTTACTTGACCTTTCGTGCAGTTGGGGTTATCGTTGAGTTGAGAGACGGTGTCATCAAGGAATTAACGATCTGGCAATTCTTACGTTTTCTTCTTTTTATGCCGACTTTCTCAAGTGGTCCCATTGATCGTTTCAAACGCTTCAATGAAAATTACGAGACCATTCCTGAGCGGGATGAGCTGATGGATATGCTAGAAGAGGCTGTCAAATATATCATGCTTGGCTTCCTCTACAAGTTTATCTTGGCTCACATTTTAGGAGAGACATTATTGCCTCCGCTGAAAAATTTGGCCTTGCAGACAGGTGGTTTCTTTAACCTCTACGCTTTAGCGGTCATGTACACCTTTGGTCTGGAACTCTTCTTTGACTTTGCGGGCTACTCTATGTTTGCCTTAGCTATTTCAAACTTGATGGGTATTCATAGTCCTATCAACTTTAACAAGCCCTTTTTGTCAAGGGATTTAAAAGAGTTTTGGAATCGCTGGCACATGAGTCTGTCTTTCTGGTTCCGTGACTTTGTCTTTATGCGGATGGTCATGGTGTTGACCAGAAAGAAGGTCTTTAAAAATCGCAATGTGACCTCAAGTGTAGCCTATATTCTCAATATGCTGATTATGGGATTTTGGCATGGTGTGACCTGGTACTATATCGCCTATGGACTTTTCCATGGGATTGGGCTAGTCATCAATGACGCTTGGGTTCGTAAGAAAAAAGCGCTCAATAAAGAACGGAAAAAAGCTGGAAAGGGTTCCTTACCTGAGAATCGCTGGATTCAGTTGCTTGGCATGGTTGTCACCTTCCATGTCGTGATGGTTTCATTCTTAATCTTTTCTGGATTTTTGAATGATTTATGGTTTAAAAAATAAAAGGATATAAAAAATGGATATCAAATCAGAAGTTATTGAAATTATTGATGAGTTGTTTATGGAAGATGTTTCTGACATGATGGATGAAGATCTTTTTGATGCCGGTGTCTTGGATAGTATGGGAACGGTTGAATTGATTGTTGAGATTGAAAACCGTTTTGACATTCGTGTTCCAGTGACGGAATTCGGTCGTGATGACTGGAATACGGCTAATAAAATCGTAGAAGGCATTACGGAGTTGAAGCATGCTTAAACGCTTGTGGCTGATTTTCGGGCCTCTGCTTCTTGCTAGTATTCTTGTTTTCTTACTAATCTTTTTCTATCCAAACAATCCAAGTCATAATTTGATGGAAGAGAAATATTCTGCAGCAGCGATTAGTTCGGAAAGTTTTAAAGAGAGAAGTCAAAAAGTGAGAGCCTTTACGGAACCAAATATGCGCTTTATTCCCTTTTTTGGCTCAAGTGAGTGGATTCGTTTTGATAGCATGCACCCAGCGGTCTTGGCGGAGAAGTATAGCCGTCCCTACCGTCCTTACTTTTTGGGGCAAGCAGGAGCAGCTTCTCTCAATCAGTATTTCGGCATGCAGCAGATCTTGCCAGAAATCGAGGAAAAGCAGGCGGTATTTGTCATTTCGCCTCAGTGGTTTACAGAGGAGGACTATGAACCAGCATTCTTCCAAAACTACTTTAACAACGATCAGTTGACAGCCTTTCTAGAGAATCAATCGGGAGATATAGCAGCCAAACATGCAGCTAAACGTCTCTTAAAGCAAAATCCTGGAGTCTCTATGAAGGGGATCGTTGAGAAGCTGTCAAAGGGTGAGGAATTATCAGAGGTTGATCATGCTATTATCAAGGCTTTTGCGCGTTTTAATGAGCGTCAGGCCTCTCTATTTGGGCAATTTTCCATTCGAGGAAAACTCAAGTACAAGGAACATGTGGAGAACTATTTAAACGATCTTCCGGATCAATTTTCTTATGAAGAGTTAGAAAAAATTGCTCGAAAGGATGCAGAAGCCAATACCAATAATAACGATATGGGAATTGAAAATCAATTTTATAAGACTCAGGTGAAAGACTACCTCGAGAAGTATAAGGGCTATCAAAAAAATTACAATTTCCTCAAGTCGTCTGAATACAATGATTTGCAGTTGGTTCTCAATCAATTTGCCAAATCAAAGGTCAATGTCCTTTTTGTGATCCAGCCTGTCAATAAAAAATGGATGGCCCATACAGGGCTCAGCGAGGAAATGTACCAACATGCTGTTGAAAAAATTCGTTACCAGTTAGAAAGTCAAGGTTTCACCAACATTGCTGACTTTTCTAAAAAAGGCGGAGATCCCTACTTTGTTAAGGATACTATTCATATTGGTTGGTTGGGTTGGCTAGCTTTTGATAAGGTTGTCAATCCCTTCTTAACGGATCCGACCCCAGCTCCAGACTATAAAATGAATGACCGCTTCTTCAGCAAGGACTGGGCGACCTATGATGGAAAGATCAAAGATTTTCAATAGATCAAGAAAAAACTTGAACTTTTTGGTTCAGGTTTTTTTGTTAAATAGCGAATATTTGAGAGAGAAATAGGTCAAAAGTTTAAATTTTTTCAGAAATAGCGTATAATGTAATAGAAAAGAAGAAAAGAAAGGGATTTTAAAATGAACAAACGTTCTTTGTTACCTGTCTTGTCGACAGCCCTGTTAGCTCCAGCCTTCTTAGCTGGACAAGTCTATGCTGAAGAAGCAACTGCCCCTGCAGAAAGCCCTGCAGTTGTAGCTAATCCAGTAACTTCAGAAACTCCTGTAGCTCCAACAACTGAGGCGGCAACTCCCACAAGTGTTGAATCGGCGGAAGCAAAGGAAGCTCCTGTTGAATCTCCTAAAAGCGAAGAAAAAGACACCGTTATCTTGCACACCAATGATGTTCACGGTCGTATCGTAGAGGAAAAAGGAGTTATTGGAGATGCTAAGCTAGCGACTGTCATCGAGCAGGAACGCGCGAAATCAAATCAAACGACTCTCGTCGTAGATGCGGGAGACGCCTTCCAAGGTTTACCGATTTCCAACTCTACAAAGGGTGAAGCACGCGCTGAAATTCTTAATAAGATGCAGTATGATGCCATGGCAGTAGGAAATCATGAGTTTGACTTTGGTTTAGACGAAGCTAAGAAATACAAGGAAATCTTGAAATTCCCATTACTTAGTTCAAATACCTACGTCAATGGTGCTCGTCTCTTTGAAGCTTCTACAATCGTTGATAAAGATAAGACTGTGGAAGGTGATGAGTTTGTTGTAATCGGCGTGACAACACCTGAAACAGCTACCAAAACTCACCCTAAAAATGTCAAAGGGGTAACCTTTACAGATCCAATCTCCGAGGTGAATAAGGTTATCGAAGAAGTCCAAGCCAAGGCTCGTGCAGAAGGCAAGGACTACAAACACTATGTTGTGCTGGCTCACTTGGGTGTGGATACTACAACTCCAGTCGAATGGCGTGGTTCAACTTTGGCAGAAGCCTTGTCTAAAAATCCTCGTTTGAAAGGGAAACGCGTAACAGTAATCGACGGTCACTCTCATACAGTAGAATCAACGACTTATGGAGACAATGTTACCTATAACCAGACGGGAAGCTACCTTCATAATGTAGGAAAAATCACCTACAAATCACGTCAGCTTTTGGGCAATCCAACTCAGATTCCGGCTGCTGATGCTAAAAAATTACCAGCCAATCCAACAGTTGAAAAACTAGTCAAAGACATTAAACAAAAATACGATGCTGAAAATGCTGTTGAAGTCGTTTCAAACAGCCCTGTAGAACTCAATGGAGATCGTGAAAATGTTCGGGTTCGTGAAACCAACCTCGGAAACGTTGTAGCAGATTCTCTCTATCAGTATGGTCAGACAGGATTTAGCCATCCGACTGACATCGCTGTTACAAATGGTGGTGGCTTGCGTGAAACCATTGCAAAAGGCAAACCGATCACTAAAGGAAATGTCATTGCCGTTCTTCCATTTGGAAATACCATCTCACAAATCCAAGTGACTGGGCAACAAGTATTGGATATGTTTGAAAAGTCACTCGGATCTATCTTGCAGGTCGATAAGGATGGCAAGAAGGTCTTGGATGAGAACGGCCAACCATTGTTAGAGCCAAGTGGTGGTTTCTTGCAAGTTTCAGGTGTGAAGGTCTACTATGATACCAACCTGCCATCAGGTAAACGTGTCTTGGCCATCCAGGTCAAAAACCGCACGACTGGTCGTTATGATCTCCTAGACCTCGCAAAAATCTACTATCTTGCAACCAATGATTTCCTAGCTGCGGGTGGCGATGGCTACACGATGTTAGGTGGTGCGCGAGAAGAAGGTCCTTCTATGGATGCAGCCTTTGAAGAGTATCTGAAAACCGCTGATTTGACCCAGTATGAAAAGATCAATCCGAACTCACGGACGATTTCTGTGGATTCTAAAAACTTTAGTCTACCAGTAGAAACGCCTCAAACGAATGCAGCTGCTAGCGATGCGACTACAAATGTACCACTTACTTATGAGGTGGCAGGTCAATTTAGCAAGAAGGCAGTTGTCTCAGAAAAAGCTCTTCCAAATACAGGAAGTGAACAATCCATCTTCTTGCTCTTGATGGGAATGGTAGCTGGTCTGGCAGGTATCTTATCGAGCCGAAAACCAAAGCTAAAATAGGTTAAATTTCACATCTAGAAGAGTCTAGGGAAACGTTTTTACGCCTTTTTCCCTTGACTCTTTTTTGGTTTATGATATAATTAACCAGTAAAGAATCGGTAGCTATCTAAGTTTTTTTACGGAAAAGATAGCTAGGGAAGGAGTAACACATGAGACAGCTTGCACAGGAAATCGATAACTTTTTAAACGAGGTGATCTTGAGATCTGAGAACCAGCATGAAATTCTGATTGGGCATTGCACAAGTGATGTAGCCTTGACCAATACTCAGGAACACATCCTCATGCTCTTGTCGGAAGAATCCCTAACCAACTCGGAGCTGGCTCGTCGTCTCAATGTCAGTCAGGCAGCAGTGACCAAGGCTATCAAGTCTTTGGTCAAAGAGGGCATGTTAGAGACATCCAGAGATCCAAAGGATGCGCGTGTGATCTTTTATCAACTGACAGAACTAGCTCGACCGGTGGCAGAGGAACACCACCACCATCATGAGCACACGCTCTCAGCCTATGAACAAGTAGCGAATCAGTTTACTCCAAATGAACAAGAAGTCATCCAGCGGTTTTTAACTGCTTTAGTAGGAGAAATCAAATAATGCGGTATATTACAGTAGAGGACTTGTCTTTCTATTATGACAAGGAACCTGTCCTCGAGCATATCAACTACAGTGTTGATAGTGGGGAGTTTGTCACCCTGACTGGTGAAAATGGGGCTGCCAAGACGACTCTTATCAAGGCGAGTCTAGGCATCTTGCAGCCGAGATTTGGCAAGGTAACCATCTCAAAGACAAATACTCATGGGAAAAAGCTTAGGATAGCCTATCTTCCCCAGCAGATAGCCAGTTTTAATGCTGGCTTTCCAAGTACGGTTTATGAATTTGTCAAGTCGGGTCGCTATCCGCGAAAGGGCTGGTTCCGTCGTTTGAATGCCCACGATGAGGAGCATATCAAGGCTAGTCTAGACTCAGTTGGTATGTGGGAACACCGTGATAAACGGATTGGTTCCCTCTCTGGTGGGCAAAAGCAACGAGCAGTGATTGCTCGGATGTTTGCTTCTGACCCAGATATCTTTGTCTTGGATGAGCCGACAACAGGGATGGATGCAGGGAGCAAAAATGAATTTTACGAACTCATGCACCACAGTGCTCATCACCATGGCAAGGCTGTTTTGATGATTACCCATGACCCTGAGGAAGTCAAGGACTATGCGGATCGCAATATTCATCTAGTTCGTAACCAAGATTCGCCATGGCGTTGTTTCAACGTTCACGAAAGCGACCAGGAGGTGGAGCATGCTTAGTTTGTTATCCTATGACTTTATGCAGCGAGCCTTTTTGGCTGTCATTGCCATGAGTCTCTTTTCTCCAGTTCTTGGGACCTTCCTTATCTTACGTCGTCAGAGTCTCATGAGCGACACCCTCAGTCACGTTTCTCTATCAGGGGTAGCCTTTGGTCTGGTTTTAGGAATTTCTCCAACGATTTCAACCATTGCTATTGTCTTGATTGCAGCGGTTTTTCTGGAGTATCTCCGTACGGTTTACAAGAACTTTATGGAAATCGGGACTGCCATCCTCATGTCGACAGGGCTTGCAGTCTCCCTTATCGTGATGAGTAAGGGGAAAAGTTCGAGTTCCATGAGTCTGGATCAATACCTCTTTGGTTCGATTGTGACCATTAGCCAGGAGCAGGTGATATTCCTCTTTGCCATTGCTGCGGTCGTTTTGCTCTTGACTTTCTTGTTCTTGCGACCAATGTATATCCTGACTTTTGATGAGGATACGGCCTTTGTGGATGGCTTGCCAGTTCGTACCATGTCTATCCTCTTTAACATGGTAACAGGGGTGGCTATTGCCCTTATGATTCCAGCTGCGGGAGCTCTTCTGGTGTCGACCATTATGGTCTTGCCAGCTAGTATTGCCCTTCGTCTAGGGAAAAACTTTAAATCCGTTATGTTACTAGCCAGCGCTATTGGCTTTTTGGGAATGGTGGCAGGGCTCTATATATCCTACTATGCGGAAACCCCTGCTAGCGCTAGTATCACCATTATCTTTGTAGCTGTCTTTTTGTTAGTCAGTCTACTGAAACGTTTTATCAAATAGGAGAATGAAATGAAAAAAATTAGCTTACTATTGGCTAGCCTATGTGCCTTGTTTTTAGTGGCTTGTTCCAATCAAAAGCAAGCAGATGGCAAGCTAAATATCGTGACAACCTTTTACCCTGTCTACGAATTTACCAAACAAGTCGCAGGAGATACCGCTAATGTAGAACTTCTAATCGGTGCTGGTACAGAACCTCACGAATACGAACCGTCTGCAAAGGCAGTTGCTAAAATCCAAGATGCAGATATCTTTGTCTATGAAAATGAAAATATGGAAACTTGGGTTCCAAAATTACTAGAATCCTTGGATAAGAAAAAAGTGAAAACCATCAAGGCGACAGGTGATATGCTCCTCTTGCCAGGTGGTGAGGAAGAAGAGGAAGGGCATGACCATGGCGGTGAAGGTCACCATCACGACTACGATCCCCACGTTTGGCTTTCACCAGCACGCGCCATCAAACTGGTAGAGCATATTCGTGACAGCTTGTCAGCAGATTATCCTGATAAAAAAGAGACTTTTGAGAAGAATGCGGCTGCCTATATCGAAAAATTGCAAGCCTTGGACAAGGCCTACACAGATGGCTTGTCTCAAGCCAAACAAAAGAGCTTTGTGACCCAGCACGCTGCCTTTAACTACCTTGCCTTGGACTACGGTCTCAAGCAAGTATCCATCTCAGGTCTCTCACCAGATGCAGAGCCATCAGCAGCACGTTTGGCAGAATTGACAGAGTATATCAAGAAAAACAAGATTTCTTATATCTACTTTGAGGAAAATGCCTCACAAGCTCTCGCCAATACCCTCTCAAAAGAAACGGGCGTCAAACTAGATGTGCTCAATCCGCTGGAAAGTCTGACAGAAGAAGCAACCAAGGCCGGTGAGGACTATATCTCCGTGATGGAGAAAAACCTCAAGGCTTTGAAACAAACAACAGACCAAGAAGGACCAGAAATTGAGCCAGAAAAGGAAGAAAACACCAAGACAGTTCACAATGGTTACTTTGAGGATGCAGATGTCAAAGACCGTACCTTGAGTGACTATGTAGGCAACTGGCAGTCGGTCTATCCTTTCCTTGAGGATGGAACCTTTGATCAAGTCTTTGACTACAAGGCTAAGTTGACTGGCAAGATGACTAAGGATGAGTATAAGGCCTACTATAAAAAAGGCTATCAGACAGATGTGACTAAGATCAACATCACGGACAACACTATGGAATTCATCCAAGGTGGCCAAACCAAGAAATTCACCTACAAGTATGTCGGCAAGAAAATCTTGACTTATAAGAAAGGTAATCGTGGTGTGCGCTTCCTTTTTGAAGCGACAGATGCGGACGCTGGACAGTTCAAGTATGTTCAGTTTAGTGACCACAATATCGCCCCAGTTAAGGCAGAACATTTCCATATCTTCTTTGGAGGTACTAGCCAAGAAGCCCTCTTTGAAGAGATGGACAACTGGCCAACCTACTACCCAGATAACCTATCTGGCCAAGAAATCGCCCAAGAAATGTTGGCGCATTGATGCAAGAGAAAATCCCGCAAATCTGCGGGATTTTTTGCTAGAAATGATTATCTCTGAATAGGCTGTGGGCGTTATGGTACCACAGTTGTACTGCTCACAATGTGGTAAAGAAGTCATTTTCTACTGGCTGCTTCTAACTAGTTGACGAATGCAAAAGCTACGATTGTACAAATTATAGAATCTTTTCAGGGGATTTAGGAAGAAATCTTAGTCATATTGACGCTACTATCGCTTTTTGTTATAGTCAAGGAAAGAGCGGTCTGGAACAATAGCTTATTCACAGTCTGTGGATAAGTCTGAGGAAGAATGATATCTAATCCATGGTGTTGAAGTATTCTGATAATAGTTCCGTATACTAGTGACTTTCTAGAAAGCTAGTAGAAACCCTAGTATAAAGCTATTTGACAAAGGTCTGTTTAGGGGGAAGGTTTCCAATTCTAAGAGCTGGAGTCTGAAAAGACTAGTTTTTAGGAATGTTTTCTTATCCACAAGTTGTGGATAACTTTGTGAACAAGAGAAAGAGATATGAGATGATGACGAACATAAAACCACATGGGCCATTACCAAGTCAGGCCCAGCTAGCTTATTTAGAGGATGAACTAGCTGCCTTTATCCATTTTGGCCCCAATACCTTTTATGACCAAGAATGGGGAAGTGGGAAAGAGGATCCTATGCGTTTTAACCCGACCAAGTTAGATGCGCGTGAATGGGTTCGGGTACTCAAAGAAACAGGTTTTAAAAAGCTGATTTTGGTGGTCAAGCACCACGATGGTTTTGTCCTCTACCCAACAGCTTATACAGATTATTCGGTCAAGGCTAGCCCTTGGAGGGATGAAAAGGGGGACTTGCTCCTTGAGGTTTCTCAAGCCGCAACTGAGTTTGACATGGATATGGGAGTTTATTTATCTCCTTGGGATGCCTATAGTCCCCTTTATCATGTGGACCGAGAAGCGGACTACAATGCCTACTATCTGGCTCAATTGAAGGAGATCTTGTCAAATTCTGCCTATGGCAATGCCGGGAAGTTCTCTGAGGTGTGGATGGATGGTGCTCGAGGGGAAGGGGCCCAGAAGGTCAACTATAAGTTTGAGACCTGGTTTGAAACCATTCGTGACTTGCAGGGCGATTGTTTGATTTTCTCAACTGAGGGAACTAGTATTCGCTGGATTGGAAATGAACGAGGCTATGCAGGGAATCCCTTGTGGCAAAAAGTCAAACCAGACCAGTTGGGGACTGAGGCGGAATTAGATTATCTACAGCACGGAGACCCCTCGGGAACGCTGTTTTCAATCGGTGAGGCAGATGTTTCCCTTCGGCCAGGCTGGTTTTACCATGAGGATCAGGATCCTAAGTCTCTCGAGGAGTTGGTCGAGATTTATTTTCACTCGGTGGGTCGGGGTACACCTCTCTTACTCAATATTCCGCCAAACCAAGATGGACTCTTTGACGAAAAGGATATCCGGCGACTGTATGAATTTGCTGCCTATCGTGACGAGCTCTATAAAGAAGATTTGGCTTTAGGAGCCAAGGTATCTGGCCCTGCTCTATCACCAGACTTTGCTTGTCATCATCTGACAGATGGACTGGAGGCTAGTTCTTGGGCAAGTGATGCAGAGTTGCCAATCCCATTAGAGCTCGATTTAGGATCACCTAAAACTTTTGATGTGATTGAGTTAAGAGAAGATTTGAAGCTGGGGCAACGCATCGCTGCTTTCCATGTTCAGGTAGAGTTGGATGGCGTCTGGCAGGAGTTTGGCTCTGGTTATACTGTTGGCTACAAACGTCTCTTACGAGGATCAGTCGTTGAGGCGCAGAAGATACGCGTGACCATTACAGAGGCACAGGCTTTGCCTTTGTTGACCAAGATTTCACTCTATAAAACACCTACCTTGTCGAAAAAAGAAACTGTTCAGCAACTAGAGTTTTCAGAAAAAAGTCTAGCTGTGACCAAGGGAGAAAATGTCTACTTTACAGTGAAGCGCATAGAATTTAGCAGTCCTTTAGAAGCTAAGATTTCGATTCAACCAGGGACAGGTGTGCATGGTGTCGCCTATCGGGACGAGATTCAAGTCCTTACGTTTCAAGCTGGTGAGACTGAAAAAAGGCTAACGCTACCAACCTTGTATTTTGCAGGAGATAAAACTTTGGACTTTTATCTGAATCTGACGGTAGATGGGCAGCTGGTTGACCAGCTTCAAGTCCAAGTTTCATAAAAGAAGAACCTTTGCGCGATGCAAAGGTTCTTTTGGTTAGGAGTGATTTGGCAACCAGCTAAGTGTAAAGGTTAGTTGCTCAGCTTTCAAGAGGTCTTGGTGTTGAATGCTAGATACTATGGTCTTGTCCAATCGACATTCTTTGACAAAGTTGAAGTGGCTGTGGTTTTGCTTGGCATGGATATCCAGCCATTTATTTTCCTTAGCCAGGTAGATACGGAGATGGTCAAAGAGAGGAATTCCGAGATCGTAACTTGGTTTGCCTGGACAGGTCGGGTAGAATCCAAGAGCTGACCAGATATACCAAGCAGAGAGACTGCCATTGTCCTCATCGCCAGGATAGGCTTGCCAGCTTGGGTGAAAGGCTTTCTGACGTATCGACTTGATGAGTAGAGCAGTGTAGTCAGGGTAGTCACTGCAGCGGAAGAGATAAGGAATGTGGAAGCTAGGCTGGTTGGAAATGGCGATTTGCCCAAAAGGAGCGGTAGCCATCTCGCTCATCTCGTGAATCTCATAACCATAGCCAGTCGTCTCAAAGAGGGGAGCATCTTGACAGGCTTTCAAAAGATAGTGGCTAAAGGCTTCTTTTCCACCCATAAGCTGGATTAAGCCTGGGATGTCATGGAGGACTCCTAAAGTCGCTTGAATGGCAGAGCATTCGGCGTAGTCGCGTCCCCAACTATAAGGAGAGAAGTCGGGGCGGAAGTTGCCTTGGCTATCTCGCGCACGCATGTAGCCCGTCGCAGTGTCAAATAGATGGTGGTAATTTTGTGACGAAGTTCTATAAGTTTTCGCGATGTCATTCTGACCTAGTTTTTCGGCACAGCTGGCGATACAAAAGTCACTATAGGCGTAGTCTAGGGTGTGGCTGACGCTTTCGTGGTGGTCAGTAGAGAGGTAGCCTAACTCTAGGTATTGGGTTAGTCCATGGCGACCATTGATGCCGAGAGGGTCGGACTTAGTGGCTGTTTCAAGCATGGCTTGGAGGAGTTCTTCTTCTAGGTCGGGGGCCATGTCCTTGCAGGCGCTGTCTGCGATAATGCCATCTAGCAGGGTACCTGGCATCATGCCCCGTTCATCTGGAGCTAGCCACTTTGGAAGGAATCCAGTATCGCGGTAGCTATTGAGAAAGCCTTCTAAAAAGAGGCGATAGTGTTCCGGTATGACAAGGGCAAAGAGGGGAAATGTAGTCCGAAAGGTATCCCAGAAGCCATTGTTGCTAAAGAGGACACCGGGCTTGACAGTACCAGTAGTCAGGTCCATATGGATGGCTTGCCCTGACTCGTTCACTTCATAAAAAGTCTGCGGGAAGAGGAAGAGTCTGTAGAGGCAGTGGTCAAAGAAGGTCCGGTCAGCCTCTCCTGTCTCTAGTATGTCAAAACGATGGAGGAGATTTTCCCAGTCTGCTTTCGCACTTGCTTTACAGCTATCAAAGTCCGTTTGAGGTAGATTAAGCAGAGCTTGAGAAGGCGAGATGAAAGAAGTTGCTAGCTGGATTTCAGCATGACTATCTGTCAGGTCAATTCGCCAGTCTCCACCTTCTTGGCTGACAGCAAGAATATCCGTGTTCATTTGTAGGGCAGTAAACAGTATCAGTGGATTTTTGTTAGTCTCAGTTTTACCTTCTTGTCGTAGGGAAAGAGTCCGCTTATCTACTTGCTCCACTGTCAGTTCATCTGCTGCGTGAAGATAGAGGGAGAGGGCTTTGCCTTGCTTTTGCTCCAAACGAATAGAAGCGCCATAGCATGTCGGTGTGAGCTTGGTTTCAATCTGATAGCGCAGAGAAAAGAGTTTCAAATAGTGAGGCTGGAAGCAAGCTTTATCTATATCATAAGAAGACTGGCGGTGAAAGAGACTGTTTCCCCCAGGCTGACCTGTGACAGGTGTCAGAAGGAGCCAAGAGTAGTCCCCAATCCAAGGACTGGGCTGGTGGGTTAAGCGAATCCCCTGAAAGATGGGCAGATGCGGATCGAAGAACCAAGCTCCCTCCTGGTCACTGGTCTGGAGAACAAAATAATTCATCCCAAAAGGAACGCCTGTGTAGGGCAGGGTATTTCCTCGAGAAAAGGCATGTTTGCTAGCAGTCCCAAAGCGGGTATCGATGGTTTCAAGTAGTGGTTTCATGGTATTTCCTTTAGCTGTTTTTCTACATTATATCAGAAAAATGAGACCTTTAGATATGGGGTTCGAAAGTAAGCAATTTTGTAGAAAAATGACTATCATTTGTGTATGTATTTTCTGTCTCAAAAACTATATACTGAACATGAAACTTGTTTGAAAGAGGAAACTGCACGATGATTTATTCGAAAGAAATTGTTAGAGAATGGCTGGATGAAGTAGCGGAGCGGGCTAAGGACCATCCCGAGTGGGTAGATGTCTTTGAGCGTTGCTATACAGACACCTTGGACAATACGGTCGAGATTCTAGAAGATGGCTCAACCTTTGTATTGACTGGGGATATTCCTGCGATGTGGCTTCGGGATTCGACAGCCCAGCTACGACCATATCTTCATGTGGCTAAAAGAGATGCCCTCCTGCGTCAGACTATTGCAGGTTTGGTCAAACGTCAGATGACTTTGATTCTCAAGGATTCTTATGCCAACTCTTTTAACATTGAGGAGAATTGGAAGGGCCACCACGAGACTGATCATACCGACCTTAATGGCTGGATTTGGGAACGCAAGTATGAGGTGGACTCGCTTTGCTATCCTTTGCAGTTGGCTTATCTCCTTTGGAAAGAGACTGGCGAGACCAGTCAGTTTGATGAGACTTTTATCGCAGCGACCAAGGAAATTCTTCATCTATGGACAGTGGAGCAAGACCACAAGAATTCTCCTTATCGTTTTGTCCGTGATACGGACCGCAAGGAAGACACCTTGGTAAATGATGGATTTGGACCTGACTTTGCAGTGACAGGTATGACCTGGTCAGCTTTCCGACCGAGTGATGACTGCTGCCAGTATAGCTACTTGATTCCGTCCAATATGTTTGCTGTAGTAGTCTTGGGTTACGTGCAAGAAATCTTTGCAGAGCTAGACCTAGCTGATAGCGAGAGTATTATTGCAGATGCTAAGCGTCTCCAGTCTGAAATCCAAGAGGGAATCGAAAACTACGCTTATACCTCCAACAGCAAGGGTGAAAAGATTTACGCCTTTGAAGTGGATGGTCTAGGAAATGCTAGCATCATGGATGATCCAAACGTACCAAGTTTGTTGGCTGCGCCTTATCTGGGCTACTGCGACATTGACGATGAGGTTTACCAAGCAACTCGTCGGACCATTCTGAGCCCTGAAAATCCATACTTCTACCAAGGAGAATACGCTAGCGGTCTCGGAAGTTCTCATACCTTCTATCGCTATATCTGGCCCATTGCCCTTTCTATCCAAGGCTTGACAACAAGAGATAAGGCAGAGAAAAAATACTTGCTGGATCAGCTCGTTGCCTGCGATGGTGGCACAGGTGTCATGCATGAAAGCTTCCACGTGGACGACCCAACGCTTTACTCACGTGAATGGTTCTCTTGGGCCAACATGATGTTCTGTGAGTTGGTCTTGGATTACTTGGATATCCGCTAATACTCTTTGAAAATCTCTTCAAACCACGTCAACTTCGCCTTGTCGTAGGTATGGTTACTGATTTCATCAGTTCTATCCACAACCTCAAAGCAGTGCTTTGAGCAGACTGCGGCTAGCTTCCTAGTTTGCTCTTTGATTTTTATTGAGTATAAGGAGCGCGCTTTAGTTTCACCGATTCGTGTCAGAATCACACCTTTACATTTAAAACGTTAAAATTTAAATTTAGAATGAGGTTTTACTTCATGGAAAATGTTGTTGTACATATTATCTCACATAGTCACTGGGACCGTGAGTGGTACTTGCCTTTTGAAAGCCACCGGATGCAGTTGGTGGAATTATTTGACAATCTTTTTGATCTCTTTGAAAATGACCCTGAGTTTAAGAGTTTCCACTTGGATGGCCAAACCATTGTTCTGGATGACTATTTGGAAATTCGCCCTGAAAATCGCGACAAAGTCCAAGGTTACATCGACCAAGGCAAACTCAAAATTGGTCCCTTTTACATCTTGCAGGATGACTACTTGATTTCCAGCGAAGCCAATGTTCGCAATACCTTTATTGGTCAAGCAGAATGTGCAAAATGGGGCAAATCAACCCAGATTGGTTACTTCCCAGATACCTTTGGAAATATGGGGCAAGCTCCCCAAATCCTTCAAAAATCAGGTATTCACGTGGCAGCCTTTGGCCGTGGTGTGAAGCCGATTGGATTTGACAACCAAGTCCTCGAAGATGAGCAGTTTACTTCTCAGTTTTCAGAAATGTACTGGCAGGGTGCGGACGGAAGTCGTGTTCTCGGTATCCTCTTTGCTAACTGGTACAGTAACGGGAATGAAATCCCAGTTGATAAGGACGAGGCCCTGTCCTTCTGGAAACAAAAATTGTCAGACGTGCGTGACTACGCTTCGACCAACCAATGGTTGATGATGAACGGATGTGACCACCAGCCTGTACAGCGAAATCTGAGCGAAGCCATTCGTGTGGCCAATGAACTCTTCCCAGATGTGACCTTTGTGCATAGTTCCTTTGATGACTATGTCCATGCAGTAGAAAGTGCCCTACCAGAGCAGTTATCAACGGTTACAGGTGAGTTGACAAGTCAGGAAACAGATGGCTGGTACACACTTGCCAACACTTCCTCATCACGGATTTACCTCAAACAAGCCTTCCAAGAAAATAGCAACTTGCTAGAACAAGTGGTGGAACCATTAACGGTCATCACTGGTGGGCAGAACCACAAGGACCAGTTGACCTATGCTTGGAAAGTCCTTCTACAAAATGCTCCGCATGATAGTATCTGTGGCTGTAGCGTGGACGAGGTTCACCGTGAGATGGAGACACGTTTTGCAAAGGTCAGTCAAGTCGGAAACTTTGTTAAGACCAACCTTCTCAACGAATGGAAGGGTAAAATCGCAACCCACGAAGCCCAAAGCGACCATCTCTTTACCGTCATTAACACAGGCTTGCATGACAAGGTTGATACAGTCAGCACCGTGATTGATGTAGCGACTTGTGATTTCAAAGAATTGCACCCAACAGAAGGCTACAAGAAAATGGCAGCCTTGACCTTGCCAAACTACCGTGTCGAAGACTTGGAAGGACATGCTGTAGAAGCGAAAATCGAAGATCTGGGAGCTAATTTTGAGTATGATTTGCCAAAAGACAAGTTCCGTCAGGCTCGTATCGCTCGACAAGTGCGCGTGACAGTGCCTGTTCATCTAGCACCACTTTCTTGGACAACTTTCCAATTGCTTGAAGGAGAACAAGAACATCGTGACGGTATTTACCAAAATGGAGTAATTGATACGCCATTTGTAACGGTCAGTGTGGATGACAATATCACAGTCTACGACAAGACAACTCATGAAGCGTATGAGGATGTTATTCGTTTTGAAGACCGTGGTGACATCGGAAATGAGTACATCTATTTCCAACCAAAAGGAACAGAGCCTATCTACGCCGAGCTGAAAGGCTATGAGGTCTTGGAAAATACAGCTCGTTTTACCAAGATCTTGCTCAAGCATGAATTGACAATTCCAGTAAGTGCAGACGAAAAACTGGATGCGGAACAAAGAGGTATCATCGAGTTTATGACGCGTGAAGCTGGACGTTCAGATGAACTGACAAGCATTCTTCTTGAAACAGAGATGACCGTCTTTGTTGACAATCCACAAATCCGTTTCAAGACTCGCTTTACCAACACAGCCAAGGACCACCGTATCCGTCTCTTGGTTAAGACTCATAACACTCGTCCAAGCAATGACTCTGAAAGCATCTATGAGGTGGTGACAAGACCAAACAAACCAGCTGCTTCTTGGGAAAATCCTGAAAATCCACAACACCAACAAGCCTTTGTCAGCCTTTATGATGATGAAAAAGGGGTGACAGTAGCCAATAAAGGACTGCACGAGTATGAAATCCTTGGAGACGATACCATTGCCGTGACCATTCTTCGTGCCTCAGGTGAGTTAGGTGACTGGGGTTACTTCCCAACACCAGAAGCTCAGTGCTTGCGTGAGTTTGAAGTCGAGTTTGCTCTGGAATGCCACCAAGCACAAGAACGCTTCTCAGCCTTCCGTCGTGCCAAAGCCTTCCAAACACCATTCACTAGTCTTCAAGTTGCTAAACAAGAAGGAAGTGTTGCTGCGACTGGCAGTCTCTTGAGCCATGTAGCACTCAGCTTGCCACAAGTCTGCCCAACAGCCTTTAAGGTAGCTGAAAATGAAGAAGGGTATGTACTTCGTTACTACAATATGAGTCAAGAAAATGTGCGTATATCAGAATACCAACAAACCATTCTTGACTTACTTGAGCGACCATATCCCGTTCATTCAGGACTCTTAGCACCACAAGAAATTCGTACAGAATTGATCAAAAAAGAAGACATTTAACAGTTTTAAAGTGTTTGATAACTAATACTATGAGATAGAAAGGAGGGGCGAAAGAGTAAGGGCTAACTGCTGATTCGCCCCTTTTTACGGTAAAGAACAATGATCATTGCAACCATTGATATCGGAGGGACTGGGATTAAGTTTGCCAGTCTGACTCCTGATGGAAAAATACTAGATAAGACAAGTACACCGACACCAGAAACCCTAGAAGATTTACTGGCATGGCTAGACCAACGTCTGTCGGAGAAAGATTATAAGGGCATTGCCATGAGCGTTCCAGGCGCGGTCAATCAAGAAACGGGTGTGATTGAGGGCATCAGTGCCGTACCTTACATCCATGGCTTTTCTTGGTATGAAGCTCTTGCTCATCACAAGCTACCTGTCCATCTAGAAAATGATGCCAACTGTGTTGGACTGAGTGAACTGCTAGCACATCCAGAGATTGAAAATGCAGCCTGTGTCGTTATTGGGACAGGGATTGGTGGGGCCATGATTGTCAATGGAAAACTTCACCGTGGTCGCCACGGCTTGGGAGGAGAGTTTGGCTACATGACAACCATTGCACCTGCTGAAAAACTCAACAACTGGTCGCAACTAGCGTCAACTGGAAATATGGTGCGCTACGTGATTGAAAAATCTGGTCAGACTGACTGGGACGGTCGCAAGATTTACCAAGAGGCTGCAGCTGGCAATGGTCTTTGTCAAGAAGCTATTTTGCGCATGAACCGTAATCTGGCGCAAGGTTTGCTCAATATCCAGTATCTCATCGACCCAGATGTCATTAGTCTGGGAGGCTCCATCAGTCAGAACCCAGACTTTATCCAAGGTGTCAAAAAAGCTGTCGATGCATTTGTCGAAACCTACGAAGAATACACGGTCGCACCAGTTATCCAGGCCTGCACCTATCACGCAGACGCCAATCTCTACGGTGCCCTTGTCAACTGGCTACAGGAGGAAAATCAGTGGTAAGATTTACAGGACTTAGTCCCAAACAAGAGCAAGCATTAGAGTTGCTTAAAAAGCATATTTCGCTAGCAGATGTGGAAGTTGCAGTCGCTCAGTCTGACCAAGCATCTATCTCTCTCAAGGGTGAGGGTGGACAGTATCACCTGACTTATGACAAACCTCACCAACTTTACCGCGCCTTGTCCTTATTGGCAACAGCTCTGGAAGAAGGGGATAAGGTCGAGATTGAGGAGCAGGCAGCTTATGAAGATTTGGCCTATATGGCAGACTGCTCGCGCAATGCCGTGCTCAATGTCGCATCTGCCAAACAGATGATTGAAGTCTTGGCTCTCATGGGCTACTCAACATTTGAGCTTTATATGGAAGACACTTATCAGATTGAGGGGCAGCCTTATTTTGGTTATTTCCGTGGCGCCTATTCAGCAGAGGAGTTGCAGGAAATCGAAACCTACGCTCAGCAGTTTGACATGACCTTTGTGCCTTGCATCCAGACCTTGGCCCACTTGTCGGCCTTCGTCAAATGGGGTGTCAAAGAAGTGCAGGAGCTCCGTGATGTAGAAGATATTCTCCTTATCGGCGAAGAAAAGGTGTATGACCTGATTGACGGGATGTTTGCCACTCTGTCTAAACTACAGACTCGCAAGGTCAATATCGGGATGGACGAAGCCCATTTGGTTGGTTTGGGGCGCTACCTCATTTTGAACGGTGTTGTGGACCGTAGTCTCCTCATGTGCCAACACTTGGAGCGCGTGCTGGATATTGCCGATAAGTATGGTTTCCACTGCCAAATGTGGAGCGATATGTTCTTTAAACTCATGTCAACAGATGGCCAGTATGACCGCGATGTGGAGATTCCTGAGGAAACTCGTGTCTACCTAGATCGTCTCAAAGACCGTGTAACCTTGGTTTACTGGGACTATTATCAGGATAGCGAGGAAAAATACAATCGCAATTTCCGCAACCATCACAAGATTAGCCAAGATATTGCCTTTGCAGGTGGTGCTTGGAAGTGGATTGGTTTCACACCCAACAACCATTTCAGCCGTCTCATCGCTACGGAGGCCAACAAAGCCTGTCGTGCTAACGACATCAAAGAAGTCATTGTAACGGGTTGGGGGGACAATGGTGGGGAAACTGCCCAGTTTTCCATTCTACCAAGTCTGCAAATCTGGGCAGAACTCAGCTACCGCAATAACCTCGACCGTTTGTCTGCCCACTTCAAGACCAATACAGGTCTATCAGTTGAGGACTTCATGCAGATTGACCTAGCTAACCTCTTGCCAGACCTGCCAGATAATCTCAGTGGTATCAATCCCAACCGCTATGTCTTTTATCAGGATGTTCTCTGCCCTATTCTTGATAGACACATGACGCCTGAACAGGACAAACCGCACTTTGCTCAGGCAGCTGAGACGCTTGCTGAAATCAAAGAAAAAGCAGGAAATTATGCTTACCTCTTTGAAACTCAGGCCCAGTTGAATGCTATTTTAAGTTCTAAAGTGGATGTGGGACGACGCATTCGTCAGGCCTACCAAACAAACGATAAAGAAAGTCTACAAGAAATCGCAAGACAAGAATTACCAAAACTCAGAAGCGAGATTGAACAATTCCATGCCCTCTTTAGCCGTCAATGGTTGAAAGAAAATAAGGTCTTTGGCTTGGATACAGTCGATATCCGTATGGGCGGACTTTTGCAACGTATCAAACGAGCAGAAAGCCGTATAGAGGCTTATCTGTCTAATCAGATTGACCACATCGACGAGCTAGAAGTTGAAATTCTACCATTTACTGACTTCTATGCAGACAAGGATTTCGCAGCCACTACAGCCAACCAGTGGCATACCATTGCGACAGCATCGACGATTTATACGACTTAAAGGTATCTTTTCCGAGTCAGAGTGTTTCTCGTGAAACCTATTTCTTATAACAAACTTCTCCACATAAAATAATTTGTGGAGTTTTTTCTATAATTAGTAGTTTAACCTAGCCTTCAAATAGGAGTATACTAATAATGTAATCGTTATCAAACCTAAAAATTCGATGAAATCAGTTTTTAGGAATAAAAAGGGAGGAAATTATGAAAAAGTTTTCAAAGACCTTGAGAGATAACTGGATCTTTCTCTTGATGGTTTTACCAGGGGCACTCTGGTTGATTCTATTCTTTTACATTCCAGTATTTGGGAATGTGGTTGCCTTTAAAGACTACCATATGACCAGTAATGGTTTCATAGATAGTATTGTGAATAGTAAATGGGTCGGGTTAGATAATTTCAGATTCTTGTTTAGTTCAAAAGATGCCTTTATCATCACTCGAAATACCGTTCTCTACAATCTTGGCTTTATCTTTATCGGTTTGATTGTATCAGTAGGGATTGCCATCATCCTCAGCGAGCTTCGCTCTAAGAGAATGGTTAAGATTTTCCAAACGTCTATGTTGTTCCCTTACTTCCTGTCATGGGTTATCATCAGTTTCTTTACAGATGCCTTCCTAAACATTGACAAAGGGGTCTTCAACCATTTCCTAACATCCATTGGCATGAAGGAAGTCAACTTCTACGCTGACTTAGGCATTTGGCCATACCTTCTCCTTTTCCTAGGTATTTGGAAAGGCTTTGGATATAGCAGTGTCATGTACTATGCGACAATCATGGGAATTGACCCAACCTACTACGAAGCAGCAACAGTGGACGGGGCTAGCAAGTGGCAACGCATTCGCAACGTAACCATTCCTCAGTTGACTCCGCTTGTAACAGTCTTGACCATCCTTGCAGTCGGAAATATCTTCCGTGCAGACTTTGGTCTCTTCTATCAAATTCCACACAATGCTGGTCAGCTTTACAATGTAACCAACGTTTTAGACGTATATGTCTTTAATGGTTTGACTCAGACAGCAGATATCGGTATGGCTTCAGCAGCCGGTCTTTACCAATCCGTTGTCGGTTTGATTCTGGTTATCCTATCAAACTTGCTTGCAAGACGAGTTGATCCAAACTCAGCTTTGTTCTAGAAAGGAGGAGAATATGGCAGAAAAGAAAATTAAAAAAGAAAAAATCGATAATGTCGGCATTCACTCCTTCAGTAAGAAAGCAGATATCTTCTTTAGTATTATCTCTGGTTTGATCGCTCTTTCTTGTATCTTGCCCTTTATCTTCGTTATCATCATTTCGGTGACAGATGAAAAGAGCATCCTCCAGTATGGATATAGCTTTTTCCCTTCGAAATTTGGTGTAGATGGATTCCAGTTCCTAGCTCAGTTTAAAGATAAGATCCTCCAAGCGCTCTTTATCTCAGTCTTTGTAACTGTAGTCGGAACAGTGACCAACGTCTTCATTACAACTACTTATGCCTACGCCATCTCACGGACAACCTTTAAGTACCGCAGATTCTTTACGATCTTCGCTCTTCTTAGTATGTTGTTCAACGCTGGTTTGGTACCAGGCTATATCGTGGTCACTCGCCTGCTTCAACTGGGTGATACCGTTTGGGCCTTGATTGTTCCAATGCTCCTCTCACCATTCAACATCATCTTGATGCGTTCCTTCTTCAAGAAGACCATTCCAGAAGCCATTCTCGAATCTGCTCGTATCGATGGTGCCAGTGAAGCTCGGATCTTCTTCCAGATTTGTTTGCCCTTGTCACTTCCAGGTATCGCAACTATCACGCTTTTGACAGCTCTTGGTTTCTGGAACGACTGGTTCAACGCCCTTCTTTACATCAAGAGTGACAACTTGTATCCATTGCAATATTTGCTCATGCAAATCCAACAAAATATGGACTACATCGCAAAAGCAGTCGGCCTATCTGGTCAACTGGGAGTCGCTCTACCGAAAGAAACAGGTCGTATGGCCATGGTTGTTGTTGCAACCCTTCCAATTGCGATTCTGTATCCATTCTTCCAACGCTACTTTGTTAAAGGGTTGACGATCGGTGGTGTCAAAGAATAGCACTTGTTGAGAAACACCGTTTCTCCCTTCCCAACTTCATCTTAGTGACTGAAGTTACAAATCATTAAATCGTTTATAAGTTTAAAAATAAAAAAAGGAGTTTTTATCATGAAAAACTGGAAAAAATATGCTTTTGCATCTGCTAGCGTAGTCGCTTTGGCTGCTGGTCTTGCTGCTTGTGGAAACCTTACAGGTAACAACAAAAAAGCTGCAGATACTACTTCAGGTGAAAAACCTGTAATCAAAATGTACCAAATCGGTGACAAACCAGACAACTTGGATGAATTGCTAGAAAATGCAAACAAAATCATCGAAGAAAAAGTCGGTGCTAAATTGGATATCCAATACCTCGGATGGGGTGACTATGATAAGAAAATGTCAGTTATCACATCATCTGGTGAAAACTATGATATCGCATTTGCATCTAACTATGTCGTAAATGCTCAAAAAGGTGCTTATGCTGACTTGACAGAATTGTATAAAAAAGAAGGAGCAGAGCTTTACAAAGCACTTGACCCAGCTTACATCAAAGGGAACACTGTAAACGGTAAGATCTATGCAGTACCAGTTGCAGCTAACGTTGCATCATCTCAAAACTTTGCCTTCAACGGAACTCTTCTTGCTAAATACGGTATCGATATTTCAGGTGTAACTTCATACGAAACACTTGAGCCAGTCTTGAAACAAATCAAAGAAAAAGCTCCAGACGTAGTACCATTTGCGGTTACGAAGAACTTTATCCCATCTGATAACTTTGACTACCCAGTACCAAACGGACTTCCATTTGTTATTGACCTTGAAGGAGACACTACTAAGATCGTAAACCGTTACGAAGTGCCTCGTTTCAAAGAACACTTGAAGACTCTTCACAAATTCTATGAAGCTGGATACATTCCAAAAGACGTAGCAACAAGCGACACTTCATTTGACCTTCAACAAGATACTTGGTTCGTTCGTGAAGAAACAGTAGGACCAGCTGACTATGGTAACAGCTTGCTCTCACGTGTTGCTAACAAAGATATCCAAATCAAACCAATCACTAACTTCATCAAGAAAAACCAAACAACACAAGTTGCTAACTTTGTCATTTCAAACAACTCTAAGAACAAAGAAAAATCAATGGAAGTGTTGAATCTCTTGAACACAAACCCAGAACTCTTGAACGGTCTTGTTTATGGTCCAGAAGGTAAGAACTGGGAAAAAGTTGAAGGTAAAGAAAACCGTGTCCGCGTCCTTGATGGATATAAAGGAAACACTCACATGTCAGGTTGGAACACTGGTAACAACTGGATCCTTTACATCAACGAAAACGTTACAGACCAACAAATTGCAGATTCTAAGAAACAATTGGCAGAAGCTAAAGAATCTCCAGCACTTGGATTTATCTTTAACACTGACAGTGTGAAATCTGAAATTTCAGCAATCTCTAACACAATGCAACAATTCGATACAGCTATCAACACTGGTACTGTAGACCCAGATAAAGCTATTCCAGAATTGATGGAAAAATTGAAATCTGAAGGTGCCTACGAAAAAGTATTGAACGAAATGCAAAAACAATATGACGAATTCTTGAAAAACAAAAAATCATAAGATTGATTGATTTCGTGTATTCATTCCTAATTCCTAAAAATGTGATCACTGCCTTCCCTAGTTCTCTAGGGGAGGTAGTGATTTTTAGGATGCAAACATGAAAAGAGTGGTTCTGAGGGTTTATGCGATGTGATACACATACATCTATAGGGGATTTATTATGAAAAAATATCGTTTTCTTTTCAAAATGAGTGCTGTCTTCTCTTACCTATTTTTCGTATTTGGTCTTTCTCAGCTGACGCTTATTGTCCAAAACTATTGGCAATTTTCTTCCCAGATTGGCAATTTCTTCTGGATTCAAAATATCTTGAGTTTGCTATTTAGCGGAGTCATGATTTGGATTCTGGTTAAGACAGGCCATGGTTATCTCTTTCGCATTCCAAGAAAAAAATGGCTTTGGTATTCGATTTTGACAGTATTAGTGGTAGTGCTCCAGATCTCTTTTAACGTTCAGACAGCTAAACATGTTCAGTCAACTGCGGAAGGTTGGGCTGTACTGATTGGTTATAGTGGGACTAACTTTGCAGAGCTAAGTATCTATATAGCCCTGTTCTTTCTGGTTCCACTGATGGAAGAATTGATCTATAGGGGTTTGTTGCAACATGCTTTCTTTAAACATTCGAGATTTGGCCTTGATTTGCTTCTTCCTTCCATTTTGTTTGCTCTTCCTCATTTTTCAAGTCTGCCTAGTCTGTTAGATATTTTCGTTTTTACAACATCTGGAATCATCTTTGCTGGTTTGACCCGTTATACCAAGAGCATTTATCCATCCTATGCGGTGCATGTGATCAATAATATTGTAGCAACCTTGCCATTTTTGCTGACTTTTTTACATAGGGTGTTTGGGTAAAATATTAGCATGAGAGTTAGGGATTATAGTTTTTCAATTTATAAGCGAATTTCAGGAGAAAAATGAGAATGACACCATTAAAATGGTTCGCTGGAGGTAGAGAAAGGCGTTGTGAAGCCATGACCATCATTGATCATCTATTGGAAGATATAAAGGCTGCGCCTCAACTTACTCCCTTGAAAAATCAGTTAGTGATTTATCAAAAACGATTAGAGGATGATGGAACCTCTACTCCATTTATTCTGAGCCAAATGAATGTTGACATCTCACGTGTGTTGATTGACAATAAGCTGGGTTTGTCAGAAAGTCAAGCTAAGCAAATCAAAAAATTGAGAGAATTATCTGCGATTCGGTATGGTTACTGATGAAGTGCAGGGGTAGGACTCTTTCTACAATTTCCGGTCAAATAAATTGCATTCGTTTTCCCAAGTGGGTATACTAGTATAGTTGAATGAAAAATTCTGAAAATTTAAGAATAGAAAAGAGAACAAATCTTATGGCAAAAGATATTCGTGTCTTACTTTACTACCTTTATACTCCAATTGAAAACGCAGAGCAATTTGCTGCAGACCACTTGGCTTTCTGTAAATCAATCGGTCTCAAAGGCCGTATCCTAGTCGCTGACGAGGGGATTAACGGGACTGTTTCAGGTGACTACGAAACAACTCAAAAATACATGGACTACGTTCACAGCCTCCCAGGCATGGAAGACCTCTGGTTCAAGATTGATGAAGAAAGTGAACAGGCCTTCAAGAAAATGTTTGTTCGCTACAAGAAAGAAATTGTCCACCTTGGTTTGGAAGACAACGACTTTGACAACGACATCAACCCACTTGAAACTACAGGTGCTTACTTGTCTCCAAAAGAGTTCAAAGAAGCCCTTCTTGACGAAGATACCGTTGTCCTTGACACGCGTAACGATTATGAGTACGACCTAGGACACTTCCGTGGGGCTATCCGCCCAGACATCCGCAACTTCCGTGAGTTGCCACAATGGGTTCGTGATAACAAGGAAAAATTCATGGACAAGCGTGTCGTGGTTTACTGTACAGGTGGCGTTCGTTGTGAGAAATTCTCAGGTTGGATGGTCCGTGAAGGCTACAAAGATGTCGGACAATTGCACGGAGGAATCGCAACCTACGGTAAGGACCCAGAAGTTCAAGGTGAGCTTTGGGATGGGAAAATGTACGTCTTTGACGAGCGTATCGCAGTCGATGTCAACCATGTCAACCCAACCGTCGTAGGGAAAGATTGGTTTGATGGAACACCATGTGAACGCTATGTCAACTGTGGAAATCCCTTCTGTAACCGTCGTATCCTAACATCAGAAGAAAATGAAGACAAGTACCTTCGTGGATGCTCACACGAGTGCCGTGTTCACCCACGAAACCGCTATGTTGCTGAAAATGAATTGACACAAGCAGAAGTAATCGAGCGCCTAGCAGCTATCGGTGAAAGCTTGGATCAAGTCGCTACAGTATAAAGCAAACAGCCCTTAGGGGCTGTTTTTCTATGCTTTTTATCTAAAAATCTAAAATTTGTTTCTGTATCTTTCAGGAAAATAGGGTATACTGTATGTAAACGATTTCAAAGGAGGCCAGTTATGGCGAAAACATTTTTTATCCCAAATAAAGAAAGCATTCTAGGACAACAGGAGGTCTTGACTGCTAAGTCTATCTTGGCCTTGGTGGAGGGCTTGGAATCACACAGTTATGATGCGGTCTATCTCCGTCAGCCCCTCAATCGTCTCGAGTATATCGAGTGTGGGATTGTAGGCCAGTCGCAATTTCTCTTCAAGGTGAACTATGCGGATAGTCGAAAAGGTTATCAAGTGGTGATTCCAGACTTCCTTACCAGAGCGGACTGGGAGATTGTAGAAGCTCTCCTCCAAGTCCTATCGAGCAAGTTGGGGCAAGTGGTAGAAGGGCTAGAAGACTTTGACTTTGAAGCTTATTTCCGACAAACGGTCAAGCATTATCTAGCGGATAAGGCGACTCGTCTAGTCTATTGCCAAGGACTCTTGTCACCTATCTATCTCAACAAGGAATACCTCGAGAGCTTTTTTGCTGAGGATGGATTGGCACGTTTTGAAGAGCTGGTCAAGAAGGTTCAAAGTTCTGATGCCTACCTTGCCAGTGTGAAATTTTACCCAGACGCCCAAGGCAAGGTACACGGTATCTACCACCTAGCCCAGGGAGTCAAAACGATTTTACCAAAGGAACCCTTTGTACCAGCTCCTTATACCGAACAGCTGGCAGGCAAGGAACTTGTTTGGGAGATTGATCTAGTGACGATTTCTGGTGATGGGTCCAAAGCAGAAGACTACGAATCCATCGCCCGCTTGGATTATGCAAGATTCCTAGAGTCGCTACCAACAGCATTTTACCATCAACTAGATGCCAATCAACTAGAAGTACAAGCCATTTTGGGAAAAGATTTTGAGGAATTGGCAACCATCGAGTAGGCCTTGTTTAAAAAAGAGTAAGTCTAAAAATCCCTGTCATTGGTCAATGGCAGGGATTTTGGTTAAAAGAAGGTCAGGATGCGAAGGTAGTCAACTGTCAGCGCGAGCTCTGCTATGAAGAAGGGTAAGAGAATAGCACCATCAAGTAAGACAGCTAGTAAGAAACGATAAAATGGGTCGAGGCTACTGGTCTTACTTGGCTTGCTAATCACAAAGAGATTGCCAAGGGCAAAGATGGCTATGCTTAGAAGAGTGAGGATACCAGCAAATCGTAAGCCACCAAAGAGTGCAAAGAAACTTGCTAGAGCTGTTAGGACAAGTGGGATAGCAAAGAGTCTGCTATACCGCTCAAAGGCTTCTTGGAATGTAAAGTCGCTCTCCTGGTCCAACACACGTCGGACAGTAAAGCCTCCCAAAATGATGGAAAAGTAAAATAGAGCGCTAGCGACCAAGATAGAAAGGCCAGCAAAGAGATCTAAAGGTGGGAGCTGGTTAGGAGAACCATTAGCAATAGAAATCATATAGCCATAGTAGAGGTGCTTGATATGATAGATACTAAAGAAAAGGTTAATCGAAGACAGCAAGGTGAGTAGGGCAAAGACACTATAACGATGCCTTTGGTCCGTAGTTTTGCTGGTAGTTGGTTCTTGGATAGCATCCAGCAGCCAAGTCCAAAATAGTGCGATTTCTTCTTTTAATCTGGCTGTTTTACGAGGGTCAATATCTGGGATATAGGGGCTTTCTAAAGCCTTGCTGAGGATACTTTTCTCTTTTGCAGGGTTTTCTTGCTTGTGCTCCTCTTCAGTTTTCCCTTCTCCCTCTTCCTCGGTTTGGGTTTCCTCAATCATTTCGGGAGCTTCCTCCTCATGGGTCTCCAACTCTTTAGGTGAGACAGAAGTTTCTTGGCTTGCTTGTGGTTCAGTTTCCACAGTTTCCGAAGTCTCTGGCTCGTCGGGTTGGATTTCTGATTTCGTCTGAGGTGATTTTTTCTCAAGATCGGCACTTTCAAACCATTCTTGTGTCATGGTGGAACCTCCTTTTTTATGGTCATTTTCTATCTTTAGACTAGCAGATGAAAGCGTTTTTGTCAATGGTTTCTAGATGGAGAAGAGTACTCTTCTTTAGGTAGGTAGATATCCTGGTTGGCTTTTGCAATGAGCAGGTCCTTGATATCTGCTTTTTCCGTTTTATAAGGGTTGGCAAGTACATTCTCTTTTTGTCCACGATGTTCTTCTTTGGGTTGACGATAGATACCACCATGCTGAGAAGAAATTTCTAGATTGATACGGTCGGTCTCTTTCTGGGAGAGAATGAGTTGTAGAGTTGAACGAGCCTCTAGCTCGACCTTGCCGTGAACTTGGATATTTTCAGCATAGATGTGTGCTCCCTCCGTCTTGACCTGACTATCTGTCAATTCGGCATCAAAGATATTGATGATATGAGGTGCCGTTAGTGTGCTGTTCTTGATAGAACTTTCTGTTAGTCTTAAGAGATAGCCTTTTGTTTTGATGGTTGCATTTTCAAGGTTGGCTTGACGAATATTAGTTTGTCCACGATTGGCTGAAACGGTGATTGCTTGCAGCTTTCTTCCTTTAGGTAGGGAGAGAATGACTTCGTCAAAACGGTGAGAATAACTGCTGGCAATACGAAGTAGGCCTTCGATTCCTGAACCTAGAAAGCGATGTTGTGAGGCTTGTTTGTCAGTGACAGTCAGTGTTTTGTCACTCATGCCAGTAGTCAGATCGTGACGACCAGACACGGAAGGATGATAGGTGATATGGATCTTGTCATCTACAGACTCTTTGATGGTTAGGCTATGTTCTTCAAGGGTCAAATCAAGTTTTTCCACTTCATTTCCAAAGGTTACTTCTTCGATACGATTGTCATAGACGGGGTCTTTTGACATGGCAAGCAAACTTTGAATACCATTGGACTGGGCGCCTACAATGATCATGATAAAACCAAGGATTGTAGAAACCACACCAAAGATGAGAAATCCTTTCGTCAATTTACGCATGTCTGTCACCTCTCTTTCCTTTTTTAAGAATCCATTGCACCAAGCGGACGATCAGGAGCCCAAAGAAACGGGCTACATAGGAGATACCTAGTAGAACAAGAGAAGAAGCACCGATAGCAAGCAAACCAGCCCCGAAAATCAAGATAAATGCAGATTTGGCTTCGACTAGGACACTAAAGCTCTCTATGATAAAGAGTCCGCCCAGTAGGATACCCGTCACAGAGACGGTAAAGAAGGCCAGAATGACGGAGGCGGCTGCGATAAAAAGCCCGATAATGGTTAATATAATTGCAATTCCAACAGGAATTCCGATAGGGGCTGCTAGTAAGGCAAGTAGGGCAATGTGTAGTAGTTGACGGTCATTCTTTTGAGCAGGGGCTTCATTAACTTTTTTATCAAGGAGGTTAGAGAGGACATCATGAGCTGCTTCTTTTGGAGTTCCTAGACTAGCAATGAGTTCTTCTTCGCCCTCTGGACCTGCATCGTCAAATAGTTCCTTAAAGTAGTCCATAGCTTCGATGCGGTCAGCTTCAGGTAGTTTATGGAGATAGGTTTCTAACTGAGTCAGATAGTCAGTTCTTGTCATGGCGGATACTCCCTTCTATGATGCCGTTGACGGTTTCGGTATAGAGCGTCCACTCTTCCTTTAGAGTAACGAGCTGCTCTACGCCCCGATTGGTCAAGGAGTAGTATTTGCGCATACGCCCCTGAAACTCTCTAGAGTAGGTGGTTAGAAAGCCACTGGCTTCCAATTTTTTGAGAATGGGATAGAGCGTAGATTCTTTGATATTGGCGATGAGCTTAATGGTTTGACTAATCTCATAACCATAAGAATCCCCCTGCTCCAGTACAGCCAAGATGAGAAACTCGATCAAGGCAGAGGATGTTGGGAAGTACATGGGAAACCTCCTTTATATTATATAAAAATTTTATATATACTCTTTTCAAATATATTGTATCTCAATATGAAAGCCCTGTCAAGAAATATGTGTAAAAATTTTATATATAAAACAAAGTATAAATTTCTAATTATCTTTTTATATTTTCTTAAATGCTCGTAAAGCCTTATTCTATGTGCTTTCGAGTATTTTTACTGTAGGAAGATACTTCACGTTTCTTTGCATATTTCCTCATGTCTTAGCTGTCAGAAGTGGTAAATAAGTAGTAAATTCATTTGTACTACTAAGCAACAAGACGCTCCTGTTGCTTCTCTTTATTCAAGCGTTTCATTTCTGCCATTGCAGAATCGAATGTTGCATGTGCGTAATAGTTCAGCGTCATGGCTATATTAGCATGTCCCATAATGTACTGTAATGCCTTTGGATTCATTCCTGCATTTGCATAGTTGGTACAGAATGTATGTCGCAAACTATGTGGAGTGATGTGTGGCAATTTATCCTCGTTATACTTATTGTATTTCTTAACAAGACCTTTCATCATGCCGTTGTAATCACTTGCCACTTTTGGATAGTTCTTTCTATTAAGAAAGAGGAAATCACTATATCCATCAATCTCAACACGCTTATCATTCTTTCGATTCGCTAACACTCGCTTAAATGCTTGATAGGCTTCTTCAACCATAGGAACTTGACGTTCGCCACTTTTGGTCTTTGGTGTTTCAATGTAGTACCCAATTTCAGTATCTCTCAATAGCTGATGGTCTATATTGACAAGACGATTCTCAAAATCTAAATCTGGAAGTGTCAAACCACCAAACTCTGAAATACGAAGACCTGTTTTTAAGAGTATCAGAATTTCATCATAATTTTTGCTGTAGGTTTTATCAGCTTTTGCAAAGGCTAACAGTTTTTCTTCCTGTTCTTCTGTTAGTACGGTCTTAGGGACAGTATCATCATCAAGAACTGCTTTCAGTTGAAAGTCAAATGGATTCTTCCGAACACAATCATCTTGTATAGCAATATAGAATGAAGCCTTTAAAGAACGTTTGTAGTTATTGATGGTTTGATAAGCATAACCATTTTCACTCATTCTAATAGCCCATTCTTTAGCGTCTGATGGCTTAATACTGTCAATACTTCTTACACCTAACTTGTCTTTCTTCAAAATATCCATAAGATATTTGCGTCCAGTTTCAGTGTTTTTTCTAACCTTTGGTCTTTGAGCGTTCTGTTTTGCGTAAAGCTGGCAGAGTGTCATTTTCTTTCCTACAACATCAATACCATCATGAATGTCTTTCTGTAACTCTGCGATTTTCTCTCTAAGTGAGATACAATCACGCTTTCCTGCTGGTACTCGGTCTGTAGCCACAAGTTTCCACGAGTAAACAAATTGCGGTTCTCCAAATGAATCTATATATTTGTATAAGTATCTTCCGTCTTTTCGTTGGCTCTCTCCAGTCTTTAAGATTCGACCTTTATTGTCACGTCTTTTTTCTGACATGGCATTTGCTCCTTTCCTTTATGGAAAGAGCCTTGATACGACTTAATACTATTTTATCATATACAAGACCCTTTGGCGACGCTAGATTGCGTCCAATGTATCTATAATTTTTTCAAATTGTTTTCGTTTAATCTGAATACGATTGCCATTCATAATCAGCCAATTTGCATTTTTATTTTCCTCTGCCAAGCGTCGTAGCTTGTTTTCGCCAATACGAAAATATTTTGACGCTTCTTCAATGGTTAGGGTATAACGTTCCCAAATAGGAATGTCAGTCTGCTTCATAAAATCCTCCTTTCCAAATCACTTATTTGGATTTCATAAAAGTTGTTTTACCAGCAATCGAACAGCTTTAGCAAAGCTCACGGGAGTTCCACCCCTGCATGGTTCTCATGTAGCCATACTCATTGCCTGCGACGGTTTTATCACGCTCGGACTATTGACTGTATGGGAGTATCATTATCACGATAAGAATGTCGTTGCAGGCAATCCTGCTAAAGATTGCTTCTCGGATCACTAACATGAATCGCTCGCTATCTTTATAAGATAGGTCATGGCGGTTAGTTCCGTTGGCTCTTTTCTTATCGAAACGTATTCGATTACTTTTATTCAGTTTTCAAAGAACAATGGCTCGTTAGCCTATCAAAACACATTGAAAGCTCAATATGCTTTGGTGGAATAACAAACCTCCCTGTTCGGGAAGCGTGGAATGGTTTAGCACGCTTCCACGAAAGGAGAGAGGATATTACTTAATTTCAAATGACAAAATCTTTGTAATCAGTCTGGTTTCCATTCTTCCACGTAAGACTTCATCAACGACCATACTTTGATTGCCATATTCATCTTTCATAAGTCGTAGGGAACGCTTCGTTATGTACCCTCTGTAATGATGTAGAATCTGGTTAATCGCTTCGGTATCGCCATCTGTTGCCTTTACAATGAGAGGAAAGGGAATCATAGGATATTGTGTTTTCATTCTTCAAATTCCTCCATAAACTTTTTAATTAAGGCTAGTCCACTGGTTCTATGCCGATAGACAGTAGAACGGTTCAATTTCAACAGGTCTGCAATTTCTGAATCGCTCATGTCCATAAAGTAAAACAGCAGTAGAATTTCACGTTTCTTGTCTGGCAACTCACGTAATGCTTCACTCAACAAATCATTTTCAACGCCTACTGATAACCCATTGAGTGTAAAAATCTGAAAGTCAGTTGAATAGTTATCTGTTGTCGCAAACTGGCTAACAAGATAATCGCCAACATCCGAAAAGGACACCTCACGCTTTGCAATCCTTGAAAGATAAAGCATATAATTCTTTCGCTCGTCTTCCATAGCACGTTTACAGATATAGTCAAACTGATTTTCTATTGTGGTCTGAAAAGAAGATGGTTTCATGTTTCTCACCCCCTTTCTGTCTAGGAAAGGAAGTGAGCCTTGCTCGTTTATCTCCTTTCACTCTTAGTCCCAATGTGAAAGGGGGATTTGTTGCATTACTGATAAATAAACTTTGTAAAAAAGTTCTGAATAGCCAAAAAAGCATATAAACAGATTTATTTCTCTGTTTACATGCTTCTGTTATTCTATCTATATGATTTATAAAACCACATTGGTGGACGTACTTATCTATTGCAGATAGACGACTTTTTTTGACAAGAACCCAATGTAAGGAAATTTATTGTATATGATGTACTTCATGGCGACGTTGACCTCCAACAAACCGCCATTTGGAAGTAATATACAATATTTTAACAGCGTAAATAGCACTACCATATAACGGTTTTTTTATTGGCGTTTAGTAGTGCTTTTTATTAAATATAAACCTATAAACCATATAACACGTTTTTCTATACCTGTTTTTAATTCAGTAGGAACAATAAAATGTATAGAGGTGGTCTACTATGCGTAAAAAAGAAGATAAATATGATTTTAGAGCCTTTGGTTTAGCCATTAAAGAAGCTCGATTGAAACGAGGTTTAACTCGTGAACAAGTGGGAGCATTGATTGAAATTGACCCACGGTACTTAACTAATATTGAAAATAAAGGGCAACACCCCAGCATACAAGTTCTTTATGACCTTGTATCGTTACTTCATGTTTCCGTTGATGAATTTTTCTTACCTGGGGTCCCGAGCGCTTAGTGGGAATTTGTATCGATAAGGGGTACAAATTCCCACTAAACCAATGTTTCAAGGCCTATTTATTTTTTATATTCAATTCTCTTAAGTGTTTAGGAATAGATAACAAGTCAAATTTATACTCTCCAAGAAAAGTGATATGCTCCCAATTAATAGGAGATACATGCTTCATATACTTAGTTACTTCGGGATCTATTTTGACGAGATAATTATAAGCTGCTTGTAAGTAGACGGCGTTCCATATACTTATTGCATTTATTAACACATTAAGCGCACTAGCACTTTGAAGTTGTCGGCGAATATCGCGCTCCATAAATTTTCCGCGTCGCCCAAAAAATAGTTCTCTAGCTAAAGCATTAATCGCTTCTGTCTTATTTAGTCCATGAGTGATCCTTCGCCGTAGCTCACTATCTGTAATATAATCTATCATAAAAATGCTCTTTTCAATGCGACCTAGTTCTCTCAGTGCAAGAGCTACTCTATTCTTACGTGCGTATGAGCCTAGCTTTCCTAATAGTAAAGAACTAGATACTTTTCCTGTTTGAATCGAATAGGCGATTCGTTTAATTTCATCATAGTTTTCTTCAATAATTTTTACATTGATTTTTCCGCTTATATCTTCTGATAAGTTAGGGTAGTAGGAAGGTGATTTGATAGAAAATAATTGTGATTTTTTTATATTTCTGATGCGAGGTTCAAAATCAAAGCCTAGTAATGCGGTCATTCCAAACACCTGATCAGAATACCCATTTGTATCAGTAAAATGTTCCTCAATATCTAGATCTGTTTCATGATAAAGTAGGCCATCAAGGGTATGAGTAGCTTCCCTTGTATTAGTTGAAGCAACCTCGATATGATGAGTCGTATGCCTATCATTTATTGATCGAATCATTGTAGCTCCTTTTTCCATACTTTTGTAATGTGGATTAACATCGGATTTTAGAGCTGAGACGCCCACTGGGACGCGCATTCCGTCTGAAGCAGTGGTTTTTCCTTCACCCCAAAAGTCTGCAACAGGAAGCTTTAACTGATAATTAACCAAAACAGATTGAGCACGAGTCAGAGCTTCTTTATAAAAGCGCCATTGTTTGGCATTGGCTAACTGAGAATAAGAAATTCCAGGAGTTGATTGGGCCATTTTTTCAAGACCAATATTCATCCCTAAACCCAGCAAAGCAGCAAAAATAATTTTTCTTTCTTGTTCACTCGGCGGTTTCCCTGTAGAATCATGACTAAATTCTTGTGAAAAGTTGGTCCAACTGTCCACCTCAATTAAAAGATCACTAAGCCTTATCTTAGGAATTATTGAATAAAGTTTTTTTCTATATATTTCTGCTTCGCTAGGTGTAACTTTTTCCAACTTTTTAAGGTTTGCTCTTGAAATTCTCTTATCAACTGTCGAATAAAATTGAAGCTGTAAATCTAAAATTATTTCCCGATCCTTTAAATAGTCCTCAAACGTGTCTGGAATAGTTTCTGAATCAATACAAGCAGATAAATCAACTAAGTAATCATCAATATTTCGATGGATCATACTTCCTTCAACTGAAATATCTCCTGATCGAATATTGTTCTTTAGCTCGGTGAAAGCTACTAACTCATAGTAAGACCGATCTATTTTCCCCTCTTCTGGCCGAACAAGGCTTTTCCATTTTTTACTCACAAAATCAGTAGAAGTATCTGCCGGTATTTTTCTTTTACCACTATTGTGTAAATCAGTTAGTTGAGTTAGGGCCATGAGGACTGGATTTGCTGCCGGAGTTGCTTTGAACGAAAGGGTCCTCAATAACATTGGCGTGTATCTTCGGAGGTAATTAGCTTTATTTCGAACCATTTCTAAATAGCCATGATTTTTATTACCTGTAATTTTTTTAGCTTCTTCTCCATCTTGTACTAAATCTTCCCAAGGCATGATTCGTTCAATTTCGTCAAAAGGATTACTATCATTATCTTTTGCAAAGTGAAGAGCATCAATTAAAGAAGCATAATGTTCCAATTTTTTAGTAGCCAATTTTCCTTTTTCTTTTAACTGTTCTTGTGAATCACGTGTCCCTTTGCGTTTAATACTTGCTAAAATGCGGTCATTAATCTCAATCAGTTGATCGATCAGATATTGATGATGATTGACTAAAAAAGCAATAAGTAAAGAGTATCTTTTTTCAAGCTCAAAACGGGAGAAGTCATATGCATCATAATTTTCCCCTAGTCTAGCTAGCTGAAGAAACCTGTTCCGATTAATATGGGAGACATTAATTGTCCCGAGTCCCATGGAAGCAATCACTTCCACTTTTTTACAAATACTCATAAAGCTTTCTGGATTTGCCTTACCTGGAATGTCTTTTAGCCAAGCGAGTTTAGTTATTTTCGTCTCTTCATAAATTTGAAACAAACTCTCTAGTTTTTCAATTTGTATATCTGTTAATGAACAGAGTAATATTGAAAATAAGTTGTTTTCTGCTTTATCTCGACAGCGGCTTATAATGTCTTCAAGTGTAGCTATAGATGGAAAAATAATTCTTTTTCGAGTTAAGAAATCAATTGTTTTTTTCATTAGATAGATAGAGTCATCATTTTCTAAAGCTAGTTCAATTAAATATTCTATTAACTGTTTTTGTGTATTAGCACTACCGAATCGATGATAGTTGAATACTTCTAAGATCTCGTTGAAGTGATTTGCACGTGTATTTCTATGATCATATGAATTTAAATCAATTGCATCAAGATGGAGCTGTCGACTCACATAAGAAGTTAGTCTGGTTGATTTAATCGGCCAATTACTTAAAGAACACCCAGGATACCGGGCCAAACAAAGTTGTATCGCAAATCCTAGTTTATTGACCTTTCCACGGTGTTGATTAATAACCTCCAGATCATAATCAGAAAAACTAAAATACGCTTTAAAATCCTCTTCTGATAAGTGGTCTACAGAAAGAAGTTGTTCACGCTGTGAAGTAGTTAAAATTCTTTTCATAGCCATATCTTAAGCATTCCTTTTATTGAGGTAACGGTAAAAGGTTGTTTTGCTTAATTTAGAGGCATCAAGAATTTGACGAATAGAATACTCTTTGCTGTCATACATTTTTAAAGCTAAATCAATTGATAGCTTACCTTTACTTGGACGGCCCCCTTTTTTTCCTCGGACTCTGGCTGCCTTAAGACCAGAGTTAGTTCGTTCAATAATAATATCCCGTTCCAGTTCTGCTAAACTAGCCATAACTCGGAAAAAGAATCTTCCCATAGACGTTGAAGTATCTACGTTATCTTGAATAGATATAAAATTGACACTAAGTTCTTCAAATAATTCAGAAAGTTCAATCAAATGTTTAGTTGATCGTGAAATTCGATCTAACTTGTAAATGACAACAGAATCTCCTTCACGTAGTAGGTTGATCATTTCTTCTAATTGCGGTCGGTCTTTTTTCGCACCAGTTACTTTTTCTTGAAATAATTTATCAATTCCATAATGAGTAAGTGCATCAATTTGTAAACTAAGATTTTGATCATCCGTACTCACTCGAGCATAGCCAAAAATCATAAAAAAACCTCCTTAATTTTATAATTTAAATGTACCATAACTCATTAAGTATAACTATATAGGAACTATGAAAAAGGAACGGATTTTGGTACTTGATTTACTTAAAAAACATTTAGAAAAAGCAGGAAAATGAAAAGGTACCATAAACGGTCGTTTATGGTACCATTCAAATTTATCCTTATTGTACAAAATAACAGCGAAATTTTTAAATCTATTCCTTATCGATACAAATTCCCCGTAGGCGCTAGGGACCTCTTTAGCTCCTTGGAAGCTGTCAGTAGTATACCTAATAATTTATCTACATTCCCTTTAGTAACGTGTAACTTTCCAAATTTACAAAAGCGACTCATAGAATTATTTCCTCCCGTTAAATAATAGATAACTATTAAAAATAGACAATACTTGCTCATAAGTAACGGTACTTAAATTGTTTACTTTGGCGTGTTTCATTGCTTGATGAAACTGATTTTTAGTAAACAGTTGACGATATTCTCGATTGACCCATTTTGAAACAAAGTACGTATATAGCTTCCAATATTTATCTGGAACATCTGTGGTATGGCGGGTAAGTTTTATTAAGACACTGTTTACTTTTGGTTTAGGATGAAAGCATTCCGCTGGCAGCTTAAGCAATTGCTGAATCGAGACTTGAGTGTGCAAGAGCAACCCTAGTGTTCGGTGAATATCCAAGGTACGCTTGTAGAATCCTTCTTCAACAATCAGATAGATGTCAGACGCATGGCTTTCAAAAACCACTTTTTTAATAATTTGTGTGCTTAAATGGTAAGGAATATTCCCAACAATTTTATACCTCTGTTTGTTAGGGAATTGAAACTGTAGAATATCTTGGTGAATTAAAGTGACACGAATGTTCAGTTTTAATTTTTCTGACGATAAGTTGAATAGATGACTGTCTAATTCAATAGACGTTACCTGTTTACTTATTTTAGCCAGTTTCGTCGTTAAATGCCCTTTACCTGTTCCAATTTCGTAAACGGTATCGGTTTCTTTTAAATTCAATTGTTTTATTATTTGGTTGAGTACTTTTTCACTCGTTAAAAAGTTTTGAGAATATTTTATATTTTTGTTCATGTAATCACTCCTGAAGTGATTACATCTATAAATAAATACAGAAGTTAAACGATTTGTTTGTAATTTTAGTTATCTGTTTAAAAAGTCATAAGATTAGTCACTGGTAGGAATTAATCTAACGTATTTATTTATCTGCGTAATCACTGTTTTTAGTCTGTTTCAAAACAGTAGATGTTTTATCTACATTACGCATTTGGAATACCAACATGACGAATCCCTCCTTCTTAATTACAAATTTTTAGCATCTAATTTAACTTCAATTCCTATTATACAAAATTTTAAGATAATGCACAATCAACACACTCTTAAGTTTGCTTCTAAGTCTTATTTCCATAACTTTAGGGTTAACCATACGCAAGACCAATCACTCTCGGACAATACTCATGATTTTAATGATAAAATCCATGTTAAACCCATAGATAAGAAATACACCTGCAATAACCGTTACCTGTTTGTGCCAATTTAAAAATGCACCACTTTTTTATAATTAAAACGGTTGAAAACTGTACCACTAATAACTCACAATAGAGAGATGTCACCGTCAAGTTAAATGTACAAAATAACAGCGAAATTTTTAAATCTATTTCTTATCGATACAAATTCCTCGTAGGCGCTCGGGACCCCTACCTGCTAATAACTTGGTAAAAAGCACCCGACGATTACAGATAGAGAAATACATGGATAGCTTTACAGACAAAGAACTATCCTTAATGGAATCTTTAGCCAGCGGTATCAACGAAGCAAGAAACATCGAAGACTAATTAAAAGAATCCATACATAACGGAAAGAGCCGATAAAATGAGATTGTATTAATCTCATTTTATCGGCTCTGCGTCTTTGCGTCTGGCTCTGTAATCACAGTTACTTTGAACTGCTTTATTTCAATTAAATTTTCTTGTCTGCATTTCGGACAATAGAGGGGGAATTTTTTTAATTCAGTATCTTCCCTTATCTTTAATCGTGTTTTATTTCCACATACAGGACACAATATCCACTTGTAGTTTATAATAACTATCTCCTCCTTTACACTTTAATTCAAATCTTTATTAAAAAATATTTCATCTTATTTAACAAGAAACCATATTTATATAACAACATAAAATACACTAAGTTATTTTATTGAACATATATCGTACTTTATCTATCCGACTATTTGGACGACGGGGCTGGCAAACAGGTTCACCGGTAGTAACATGGTACCCTTTTAACTCTGTTAAACAAACACTACGTCCATTTGTAAAGAAAGTTAAATCACTACGATATTCTTGAATACACCGAGCAGGGATTTCTCCACTAAGAATGACCTCATTATTTTTCAGTTGAGTATTTACGATATTTGCACAATATTTGGGAGCATCGTTATATGCCCGTGAAAGATATTCCTGTGGTGCATAAACTTTAAAACTAAGATATGGCTCTAACAATTCTGTTCCAGCTTTTCTAAAGGCTTGCTCCAGTACAATAGGAGTAAGCATCCGAAAATCTGCTGGAGTACTAACAGGGCTATAGTATAAACCGTACTTAAAACAGATTTTACAATCCGTCACATTCCAACCATATAATCCTTGTTCGCAACCATAGCGTATCCCTTCCATAACTGCATTTTGAAATGATTGATTTAAGTATCCAAGAGAAACCGAGCTCTCATACTGCATTCCACTTCCCAACGGAAGCGGTGATACAGATAAACCAATGGAAGCCCAGAAAGGATTTGGCGGCACTTCGATGTGAATGGTATATTCTGCATTTTTTAACGGTCTCTCCATATAAATGACTGTAGGCTCTTTTAGTTCTATCTCCACATGATACTTTTCTTGCAACAGTGCACTAATCACTTCCATTTGTACTTTCCCTAAGAAAGAAAGTATAATTTCATGTGTCGTAGAATCCACGTAATATCGTAGAAGCGGATCACTATCTGAGATTTCCAAAAGGGCATCAAGCAACATTTCTCTCTGTTCAGGTTTACTCGGTTCAACAGTTGTTTGTAGTAGAGGGTGCGGATTTTCAATCTTTTTTCTCTGTGGCAATAGTTTTGTATCTCCAAGAACACTATTTAACTTCAAAAACTCATTTTGCAAAATAACAATTTCTCCAGAATAAGCTCTATCAATCTTACATAATTCACCATTTATTGAAGTATACATTTCTGTAACTTTTATTTTTTCTTTTTCTGATACTCTAACCGAATCTCGTAAATGTAGTACTCCACTATAAAGGCGTATATATGCAAGACGTTGTCTTTTTTTTGTATATTCAATTTTGAAAACATTTCCGCAAAGTTCAGACGGACCTCGATGTGTTGATGAATAAAATTTATTAGTAATAACTTCTATAAGGTTATCAATCCCTATATTACTTTTTGCACTTCCATGATAAACAGGGAACAGGGAACAATTATGAAATCTTATGCTTTCCTCTTGTTCGAGTTCCAATGCTTCTAATGATTTACCGGACATATATTTCTCTAAAAGGTCATCGTTTCCCTCTATTACCGTATCCCATTGTTCAGATTCGGTAAAGTTCGTCACACACATATTAGGATACAGTTCTACCTTCTGTTTGATTACAATTTCGGCAGAAAGTTTCTCTTTAATATCCTGATAAACCGTTGATAAATCAATTCCATTTTGGTCAATCTTATTGATAAAAAAGATTGTGGGAATCCCCATTTTCCTAAGTGCATGAAATAATATACGAGTTTGTGCTTGTACGCCATCTTTTGCAGAAATCAGTAGAATTGCCCCATCTAAAACTGATAATGAACGATATACTTCTGCTAAGAAATCCATATGTCCTGGCGTGTCTATGATGTTCACCTTCGTATTTTCCCACTGAAAAGAGGTTATTCCTGTCTGAATTGTAATTCCTCTCTGACGTTCTAAAAGCGTATTATCCGTCCTCGTTGTACCTTTGTCCACGCTTCCTAATTCTGTAATCGCTCCACTGTTATATAATAAGCTTTCTGTTAAGGTAGTTTTTCCTGCATCAACATGAGCTAAAACTCCAATATTAATAATTTTCATGTGATTTTCCTCCATTCAAAAACCCAAAAGGGCATAAAAATCCCAGTGATAAATACTTTTATCACTGGGATTTTTTATGCATAACCATAGGTATACAAAGCATACAGATATTCTCTGGATACTTTAGAATCACATGATAAAGGTATTCTTAAACTGGGTACAAAAAACTAAGCCCTCCTAAAAAAGGACATCTAATTATTTGTTCCCACTATCAAATTGACAGTTTATTTAAGAATACCTTGCCGCATATTTATTAACTCCTTTTAAATAGATACTTAAATTATAGCACGTAAGAGCATATTTGTAAAGGAATCTCCAATTTTTTATCAAAGAGAGTACGTGATTACAAAATAGCTGTAATAATGTACCAATATTTGTTATTCTATAATCTTCCAATTACTCCCGTTCTTTTCAAGTACCAAATCAAATTGAGATACCTGCGTTGCTTTGGTCTGCTGGTCGATATACTCCACTGTCAGCGATACCGTGACTTGATTATCCTTACGATTGTGAATAGGATTTACCAGTTCTTGAAAGATGTACTCTTTTCCGATTGGTTTTAATATCCCGTCATTCACATAGTAGGAAAGTTCACTGGCTGTCGCTGTAGGATAGAGCTTGAAGAACGTCGTTAAAAACTCATTGATTTCATTGGTTGTAATGGAATCAACCGTCCCCTCACTTTCAATGGCTTTTGGTTTATAACTTGATTTCTTAGGTATGTTGGTAATGGTCGGATTCTTAACCAGTACCATATTTCCAGAACCATCTACATAGACACTCACTATATAAGCAGAGTGGACGGTCTTTGTATTTTCTCCCTCTGTAATGAGCTGGTCTACACTGTAGGTTACATTAAACTCATTGTCGCCAGTTGGCTCTACCGTCCATATCTGAAATCCTCTTACAGAAGACGATACAGGAATATCTTTGCGTACTGTATCAACATTGAGAGCTTGAAGTTCATCTGTCAGATAGCCTTTTAGACTTTCCATTCGATTATCAATGGACTTATCGGATTGCTCCCATGAATAGTAGACTTTCGCAAAGTTCTCTACAAAATTTTCTACATGATGAGTATCAACGTATTCCTTTTCTATGATAGTTGTTTCGTGAATAGTATGAGTATCTATAGCTGTAAAGTGCTTGAATATCGCAAAGCTGAAACTAAGCCCTAAAAGTACCCACAAGGCAATCACAACCTTTTTATGAGGATTGACCTTATAGTAGACACGAGGTTTCTTTTCCTTTGGTATCTGTTTTTCTTTATTCTGATTTTTTCTAAATTTCATCATTAAATCTTCCTTTCTCATTGTTTGATTCGTCCTGCTCCCACTAAATGCTGTTGCCAGTAGGGGCTTGTTAAGTCGGCATAACCGATTGGGTCGCCTGCATGAAACATACGGTTATTGCCAAGGTATATCCCAACATGAGTAATATAAGAGCCAGCGTTATAGGTAGAATGAAAGAAAACCAAATCGCCAGCTTGTGCTTCCGATAGTGGGATATGCTGGGTCACATCATATTGCTGTTGTGCGGTTCGTGGTAAGTTAATTCCAGCTTTTCCATACGTCCATTGTGTCAGTCCGCTACAATCAAAAGAAGTAGTCGGGGAAGCTCCACCGTAAACGTATCGCCAGCCCTCATATTTCAGTGCTTCGTCCATGATGGCTTGTACCGTATCATCATCAAACTCTGTTGTGACAAGATACTGCGTTACCAGTTGCACATAAAACATATTGCCATAGTTGTATCGCCAGCCCCCATTGATAGGTATGGCTATGGGATTGGGGTAAGACACTTTTTCGCCACCTGAATACTCTTTTGAGAAACTTTGAGCCAGTTCAAAGGTATATTTATTTCCACGATTAGCCACATACCCTAAGAAACCACCACCATAATTGTAGGACTGGATAACCGATTCTAAATCTACACTGAGCCTTTCGCTACTGGCTAATAATTCACTGAAATACTTCACACCTTGCTTAATGGATTCTTCTGTACTCAATGAATTAGGTGGAAGACCGAGGGATTCCGAGGACTGCATAACATCTTCCGCAGTACCGCCCGATTCCACCTGTATAATCGCAAGAAGTATGTTGACATATTCTTCAACGCCATATTCTTTGGCATATTTTTCTACCATAGGCTTATGAGCCAGCACTTCTGCGGAAACATTCACACCTCCATAATGAATATTGGAAATTCCGCTGTCCTGTTCATCTGAAAATAAAATGGCAACAAACAGAAGCAGTGAGAAGACCATCAAGAATAATCCAGAACCACCAATCACTAAAGTTTTCAACTTCATGGTTTCTTACCGACTTTCTTAATGGTGGCGGTTTTGATTGGTGGTCTACTTCTTGTATTTTGTAGTGGTACTCTTTGAACAGTAGACGGACGTTCTTTTGTGATTGGACGTTGTGAAGTTCTATCTGCTGTAGTGGTTGAAGTTACTGGCTTTTGAACGGTTTTTTCTTGAACGGTATTGCCTTGGCGTTCCACTTTTGGACTTGAAAAATCGGACTTAACTGCTGGACGCTCTTGTTTGGCTTGTTGAGATTCCTTATATGAAGTCTGAATATTAGACTGTTTTGAGGTCTGTTCATCATGATATTGTTCTTGTCTTGTAGTCGGTCTTTCATGAACAGAAGAAGCAGGCTGTTTTTTCTGTTTGACCTGTTCCATTTCAGAGCGACGCTTCGCAATGGTTTTTCGCCTTTGTTCCTGCTGTTCCTTGCGTCCACTGGCTCTGTCCGCTTTGGTTTGAGAAATACTACTGGTTAAATCACGGACATTCTCTTTTACTTTGGATTTTCCTTGATATACTGCATATCTTGCATTGGTCGGCAAATCTTTAACCTGTTCTTTCAAACCACTAGCAGTGTCTACCATTCTGTCTTTGGTATCAGCTACTGTACCGATGGTTTGACCGATACGTTTTCCAAGTGTTGATTTTTCCTTTCCGTCTGGTCGGGAGTGATCTGCTTGTGTCCTTGCAGAACTCCCCGAACCCGACTGTCCTTTTTTACCTGTAACAATGGCAGACCCAGCCCCTAGAGTAGTCATGGAACGTCCAAGTTTCCGCTGTAGACGGTGCATGTGAGCGTGCATAAGCATACGAGGTTTTCTCATCACACGACTTCCCACACTTTGAGAATCGTTACTCTGTAGAGAAAACATACTCATTAAATCGCCCAGCTTGAAGTAGATTCCTGCAAAGGTCACAATCTGTAGAAAAGCAATCAAAAAGAACGGATAACCAGCCGATAAGGTATAGAGCATGGTTGAAATACTAAATGCTGTCGTAATAATCAATGTGATTCCAGCTCGTGTCAAAATGGTATTAAAGAGCTTTGTTATGGCTCGTTTTGACATACCATCAAATGATGGAATCATGCTTAAAATAAAGCTCACAGGCAGAAACATAGCATAGATGATAAAAAGTACCTGCGAGAAAATCATGATTCCTGTTAATAGGAATACAAATATGGAAATCCCAATATTGAAGACAAATAGGAAGAAGACTGTACCTAAACGGTTAATGGTCTTTGTAATGGTTAGATTGGTATTGCTTCTGTCTTCAATTTCTTCCGCAACAATTTTTTCTCTGTCTTCGCCATTGTTGGAATCTGGGCTGGTGGAGAGCAGGCTTTCCACACGGTCAATACCGATACTTTCAATGTCTGAACTGTTGTATTGAAGCAGTAGCCACGGTTGCTGAACCTGTATGGAAAACAGGCTATCTCTGATTAAGTCCACGCTGTCCTTGCCTTGACTATCGGAATGGGGCATGACAATCTTCGTGCCAAGTGATAAACTGGCATTACTGATGTCTGATGAAAAGTCATTGATTTTTTTAATGTAGTCGGGAGCGTAGGCAATAAAGGAAGCCGATAGGATAAACACCAGCACAAAATTCATAATGGCATGAATTGCCTTTGTGGTTTCTCTCTTTATCAGTCCCGTATAGGCAACATAAACCCCAAGAACCAAAATCAAGAGTAAGAGGAATCCAACATAGAAACCCTCTGTTGAAAATCCGTTTGCACTCACACCAGCTAAGGTCTGCATATTCTTACCAATGGAATCTGCTGTAGCGGAAATGAAGTCTAAGGAATAGGCTTCCTGTACTAAGTAACCTGTCGCATTGGAAACATACAAACTGATTGTCCAAATAAAATTGGTAATGGCATATAGTCCATACATGACCTGTTTTCCAATCCCGTCCGACCAGTTCCACGGAAGCCAGCCCCAGCTATTATCCACATAAAAATCCAGTTGATAGTTTTCAAGTGGGTATCGGCTGTATTCATTTGCCACATTGACCGTATCATCTACCAAGCCCGCAGCTTGAACCACCGTTCCCAGCATGGCTAAAAGAAAAATGGCAATCACAAGTGTGAAAGCCACTGTCATTGCCACTTTACCTAGACGTTTCAGCGTCCAGTTTGATTTTATTCTGTTTACTATTGATGGTTTCACATTTACACCTCTTTTCGCACAGGTGGTCTGGTATCAAAGGCATGGAGCAGTTCTTCAAATACAGGGTGGAACTGTATCACACCGACACGACCATATAAATCACTGATAAGGCATTGCCCGTTTTCCAAATCACGCAATCGCTTCTGATTGTTTTCGTCCTCTGGGTCTACACCAAAAAAGGCTAAGGTCTTTTTAATCTCGTTAAGGTCAGTGGAACGAAATGCAAATTTTAAGCCGAGGTTATTTTTCAGTTTTTCATCTAAGAGGTCGTCTGTATTTTGGGTCACGAAATATACCCCAGCGTTCATAGCACGACCAGCCCGAACCAGCTTCATAGATAGTGTTTTTCCTTGTGCTACCTGTAAAAAGCTCCATGCTTCGTCTAAATCTACAATCTTGAAAATGCTTCGGTCTGTATGGATAAAGTCTAAAGCAAAGGTACTAATGACAATCAGCATAGCAACGGATAAAAGCTCCATAGTGGTATATTCCTCAAAGGAAGTTTCCTTGTCGGGAAGTACCAAGTCCGCAACCTGTATAATGTTCAGTTGTTTTTCTAAGCTGATAGACTGCTCCACATAACCATTACTGAATAATAAATGTGCAAAGTCATAGTCTGTAAAACTTTCGATATGGTCGGCTATACTGGTACTTAGTGGCGTATTCTCAACCCGTAATTCCTCAATCACTTTCATCAACCCTCGTACTTCACTATTGGTTACTGCACGAATGGCTTTTCTAAGGATTGGGAAGCGTTCCCCATCACGAGAGGAAATCCCCGTAAGGAATGTCAGAATATCAATAGCCAGTGATTCAGAATCTTTGGGATTTTTCATAATCACATAAGGGTCAAGTAAGCCTTTGTTTTTCTCATCAGAAGTCAGAGTGACGATATTGATTTCATGGGAAATCTCTGGCAAGGTTTCTTTCCATCTGCCACGTTCTGCTTTTGGGTCTACAATCACTGCTTGTGCCCCATAAAGCACCGCATAATAGACGATAAGGTTATTCGCAAAGGATTTACCACCACCCAGCGAACCAACAAAAGCCGACGCTAACGCATTGGTTACTGAACCCTTAACCCCTTGACTGGCAAGAGCAGGTTTCAGATAGACATTGCGTCCAGTATCTAAGCTGTAGCCAACATAAATCCCCTCATTTTCCCCCAGCATTTGAGTAGCACCAAAACCTAAACCAGCGAGGAAATCAGAGGTCACGTATTGAATATAATCATTCATATAACGCTTGCTGGCAGGTAAAAATTCTTCATGTAAGCCGAGCATATCCCCAAATGGTCGTACCAGTTTTACGCTTAAATCGTCATAAAAATCTTTCACTTCATTACAACGACGTTTGAGTTCGTCAAGATCATTTGCTGATACCCTTACCACATAAGACAGCTTGTACATAGATTCCTTGCTTTGGTCTAAATTGGTTTCCAGCTCATTCACACTTTCCAGAGCTTCCGCCACATTGGAGCTGGTTTCATTATCACTTTGCCAAGCGTGGTTATCCAAGTCTTTCAGTTCTTTCTTTTTATTGCGGACAGTAGATAGGGCTTTACGATTCGCTACAATTTCCACATTCATTGACGTATCAATCGGGAATGTAAATTGCTGTTGCTGGTAGTAGAAGATTTCAGAGGACGGGAAGTCCAGTTCTCCGACAATGCTGTTAATGGTAAAGTAAGCTACATAGACGGTTTCATCTTCCTGCTGGATTTTCAAATATCGCTGTTTTTCTTCCACCAAACAGCGAGTAGGCTTAATCAAGTCATAGTATTTAATCAGCGTTTCATTATCCAGCTTTTTCTTTGATAGATGGTACTCATACTCTTCATAGGCAGTGCCTGTCTGTCCGTAAAGGTGTTCAATCAGATAGCCGAAGTCGTCCTTATCTAACCTGCGGATTTTGAAACGACGAGAGATTTTATTTTCTAAGAGCTTTTCCATCTTCTGAAAACGCAGGATTTCATCATTACTCATACTAACAAAATCGCCCATCAGCTTATGGTTCACATCATAGACAAAATCAGACAAAGCATTTTTTGCTTCAACGGTAAGACTTTTCATAGAAAACTCCTGATCGTTGAGAAGCAACTTAAAGCCGATAAAGAAACGGTAGTTCACTTGATTTTCGCCAATCATGGATATTAAAGCGTCTGTCTGTTGGTCGATTTTGTCATAGGCAACCGCTTTGAGCTTGCCAGTGACTTCATTTTTGGAACGCTCTTGTGCAGAACGTATGCTGGATTCTGTACTGATTTGTAAAGCATGAATTTTGCCATCACGATTTTGTGCGATAAGCTGTCTGAAAGAATCATGCACTTGTATTTTCTGTTCTGGACTTAGAAATGAGTAATTGTAAGGAACAAGCTCATAGTAAGCATAACATTCCCCGTCTTTATTCCAGACGAGATTGTTTTCAATGTATTTAATTGGATATGCCATAAAATTCACTCCTAACTGCTGTAATGGCTTCTTGTGGCTGGTTTCTGCCAAGCGTTACTTTTTTTCCTGCATAGGTCAGCTTTGGTCGCAGTGCATAAGCAATGACAGACTTCAAAAATCCATAAGGCTTTTTACCATCAAAAGTTTTTGTAGACATAAACCATGTGAAAGCCACAGGAATCCCAAAGTATTTGAGAAATGCTCCCTCTATCATGGAAAGAGGGGGCAAGTTGCCAAGTATCATCACTGCAAAGAGTGACACGACAAACCATGTCATTTGCGTAAAGGTTATGGGAAACGGAAGTCTAAAATCATTGATAGAATACAGTACCTTTTCCACAGACCAGATACTGGTATAGCTTCGTATTTTCTTCATGTAATCAATCCTTTCATAAAAAATAGGGGTAGCTGATTGAGCCACCCCGTAAAATAGAAAATCTGCCAGTAGTAATGTACCGACAGATTTAATAGACGATTTCAAAAATCCCATGATTGGTTGAGATAAACGTTCCTGAAAGGTCTAAATCCCGACCATAGGCTTGATAATCAATATAGTTTTGAAGACTAGCTGGTACTTCGCCTAAAGCACCCGTTTCTTCAATGTAGTAGCGTGCCACGTCATACATATCATCACAATCGGAATGAATGATAATATCCTCTTGATGTTCGCTTAGTTCTTCAATGCTTGAAAAATGAGTGAGCAGAGCAGATAGCTCCGATTGTAATTCTTCGGGTAATTCCGATACCATTTCCCATAGTCGATTGAGTTCGCCAATGGAAGTGTATTCGTCAACCGTAAAGGGTAACTCGTAGTCATGAATGGCGTATTCCTCATATTCATCATTCAAGCCGATTTTCTCTTTGACTTCCTCAAAGTCAATGGGAAAGGTAAACCACGCACCGACCAATTCGCCCTCATTGTATTTGCCTAAATTCGCAATATAGACTTGCATATCGTCCATATATTCACGTCCTTTCTTTGTAGAGATTCAAAAATCCCTACCGCACTTCGTTTGGTGTACCATTCCTTTGCGGAACATAAGAAAACCACTTATATTCCACAAAAGAACGGTTTTATTTAAGCACCAATAATGCGATTGAATAGCTCTAGTAAAATGTCTTTTACTCCAGCAGCGTTGAAGACTAAGCCAACCGCAATAATCGCAATAATTAAAAAGCCAATCAGTTTGCTAAACTCACGCTTGAAGCCAAGATACAAGCCAATCACAACGATTGCTAAAAGCACCAGTGATTGAGCGTTTGATAGAAACCAGTTATAAAGGTTTTGTCCAAAATTCATAAAAATGTTCTCCTCTCTATATTCAATGAATTTGTATTTGAGTTATTTTTTTGTTGTTATCACGTCCTGTTCTTTTACTGACTGTTGCTTCAAAATCTGCTTGTGTCGGTCTGTCAGTTTCGCATGGTCGAGAATGTCTTTTACAACCTGCGTCTGGTTGATTTCATCAAGTTTAATCGCAACCTTTAAGGTCGGGGCAACTTGATGAGATAGCCAGTTCAGCGTCCTTTGGAAGGAGTAAGGCTCTGGTTTTGTGGTTAGTTTTAATCGTTCACGATTGTTCCCAATAAACCAAGCCCATTCTTCATTCAGTTTCCAATCAGAACGAGGTTTGGAATCGTCTTTATCTACAAAACGGATATACCGATTGATAATTTTAAAGGCGGTATGCTCTGGATTGTCATAGACGAGTAAATCACGGACTGCATAATAGGCACGCTCATTTTTCAATCGAATCTCAAAACGGTTTTTTACTTCTGCGTCTTCAATGGGAATATCATTTTTCTTGTACTGCTCGTAGTCCTTTTCATAGATACAGAAATAAACTTCACTTTGTAATGAACCGATATAGAGGGTGTTTCCCATACATTCCTTTTCCTCTTTGCGTACCAGTTCGCCACTGCGATAGCTTTTAAAACTGCGGAAGACGGAGATACATTCTTCCTGTTGGCACTTTTCAGTGAGTACAGGGATATTTAAAATCCCTGTCTTATCGTTAATGGCAAGGTCAAGGCGTTTCATCACACCGCCAGCCACCAAAACGTCCATAAAGAACTCATACCAGCTTCTTTGTTGTGCCAGAAGATAGCTTTCAAATTGTCTGCACCCACGACCTTTCAATTCCACCAGAACTCCTTTGTCCAGTTCATGGGAGCAAAGGACGAATATGTCGCCTAAAGCATAATGCTCTGAATAAGAATAGAAACCATAGTCCTCATGAAGAAAATAGGACAGTTTCAGTTGTAAGATGTTTTCGACCACCTGCTGTACGTCTGTTGTCGGAAAGCGAATTCTTACATAATCAAACAGCATTTCAAGGGGAGCGTCGGGATTGAAGCGTTCCAGAGCTTCCCAAAGGGACTGCTGTAAATCCTCTGATGGCTTGACTTTTCCTGTTTCAATATCGCTTAGATACTGCCTTGTAATACCAGTCGCAACAGCTAAACGGTTTTGAGATAGTCCATAAGCCAAGCGTTTTTCTTTTAAATGCTGTAACCAAGTTTGTTCATTCAGTAAAAATCCCTCCAATCAAAAAGGCGTATGTCAACTTTTAAAGCCCATTTGACATACGCTGAAATTTTGTAAATCCCTTGTAACCAAAGGATTTTCTAATGTTTTTTTGACTGTTTCCTGTCGATTTGTACCCCCCTGTTAGATACGGGGGGTTAAGTGCTGGCGTGGCTATTGCCACACCAGCCAGCAAGATCAGTCCACACCTGCGACTTCCGCTTCGCACGTCGCCTGCGTGGACTGTCTGCTGTTGGATAACTTTTTAATTTCCTCCAAGAAATCATATCCTTTTGGTACAAGGGGAGTATAAAACTCTGATATGACACTTGTTCCTACATCAACATAGCCACGACCTTTGATTCGCTTTAAGAAGAAATCCTTTTGTACGTCACTGCCAAACATCATGCCATAGCCCATTTCAGACATACGACCTAAAGCCACTCTGAAATTAAACTGATCACGGATTCCGTCGCCTAAATATTTTGCGTCTGGACGTTGACAAGCCAGTATTAGAAAGAAGCCAGCTTGACGACCTAACATGACAATCTGTTTCAGCTTATTCATAACTGCGGTGTTTTCTTTTGTTCCCAGCATTTCCATGAAAGCGACGTATTCATCAAAGATTAAGAAGTGTGCCGGGAGACCTAAGTAAGCATAATTTTTGCCAGTCTTATAGTTCTTCATCTGCTTCATTTCCTCACTACGTTTCATCATTTCTTCATAGAATGTTTCAATGCAAGAAAGCAAGTCTTCTTTTCTATAGTAGACATTTGCCATCACAGAACCTAAGTCCGCAAGATCAGCATTTTTCGGGTCAAGAATATACAGTTTTGAATCTGTATGAAGCAAGGCTTCAATCAGTGTCAGTATAAAGTAAGTTTTACCGCCACCTGTACCACCAGCAATCAACATATGAGGGAGCTTATCATATTCCCACCATACGTTTTTCATTAAGCGAAGTTTACCATCTTTAGCTTCTACTTCATCAATAGAAATACGACTGGCTATGGTGTCATAGAGCAAAGTATATTCCACATAGGAATCCTTTAACTCTTTATCCGTCAGCTCACAGTACAAGCCACTCTCTAATTTCTTTTCCAAGTGTAAGAGTTGGTCTTGATATTTTCCCAGCGTGATTTCCACCCGTATCTGTATCAAGCCATTTTTAAGTCGATAATACATTTTAGGGAAGTAGGTTATCTTTTCCTTTGTACGACCAGCACTATCTTTAAAGAAACCCTCTGTTTTGACCTGTTCAGATTCATACCACTTGTTTTCAAGTATCATCTTTGCCAGTTTTTGACGGTGGTAAAGTTGTTTAACCGTATCATAGCGAACCCGTTTGAATACAAACGCTACCAGCAAGCAGATAAGAATTGCGACACTGAAACTGATAATTAAATAGGGAATGTCAATCTTATCTGCTTGTGATAGGTTAAAATCCGCTGGATTGTCTTCACATGAAACAGTCCGACAACCAGCAGGAAAACAGGCAGGAGTGACGCTATCGTAAAATGAAAGACTAAATCTTTACCAGATGGGCGAATCCTTTTACCACGCTGTTTCATGCGAAAAAGTCTCCTTTCTACCTAGCGACTATTTGTCTTGTGTCGGTTCTTTCTTTGCTTGTGGTTGAGCTTTGAATGAACTAGAATCCTTTGTCAGCACAATATCGTCTGCCTTGATATACCAGTCAACATCTGCTCCTTGATAGGTGGCAGTAGCAACGGTGTCCGCAATGGGATTGATAAGTTCCACCCGTGCGTTATAATCAAACTCTTTCAAAGGCACGCTGGCAGGAATACTTACTTGAATCATGCGTCCTTGTCCTTTGGATTTTAAGTCATAGGTACGTTCCTTGATTTCATCTGAAACCGACCCGTCTTCATTTTGGATTCTCACTTCACGACGTAGAGCAGAGAATTTCAATTCTCCAAAAGTCGTGTCTTTATCTAATACAATGCCATTTGCTAATCTCATCATTTTTCCTCTCTTTCTTTATTCTTTTATCATGTCGTCAGCATGTAAAAGGTAATTTGTAAAACCACGAGTGCCGATTTTGTAGCCCTCTGCGGTAATACGTGGATTGACTAACTTCACACGTTCCTCAAAGCCGAAATGTTTTTCGCCAGCTTCAGCAGGAAGCACCACCACAATATCATCTGCTCTTTGAACATCAGAATAGAGATTATAGCTTCTTGATAAGACAGTTAGCCGTCCGTTGATTCTTCGCTGAACGACTTTATCCTCGCCAGCAAATTCTAAATTGCCGAATGTTTTTTCCATGTTGGGAATCACAAATTTAAGTTCCATATTTTTACCTATCCTTTCTTTTTTATTGGCTGAATGAATGTTTGATGGTCTTAAAGAGTGGGGAACGACCTTTTGATTCTTGATTTTTTGTTTTCATAAGTTCACTTCCTTTCAAAATCGGGTAAAAAAATAGACACCTCATTTTTTGAAGTGTCTACCTATTAAATATTCAAATTTTATTGGAAGTATCTTTATATCTTCACTTTTCAAGGATAAATCGTCGTATCAAAGCTCATTCATAAGTAGTAAATTAGTAGTAAATTGAGTGGTTTTGACCTTGATAAAGTGTGATAAGTCCAGTTTTTATGCGGATAACTAGATTTTTATGCTATTTTTCATCAAAAAAACTCCTAGTAAAAACTAGGAGTTTAGAGGATTTTATCAGCCCGATCCACCATAAAGAGTGAGATAGTCATGATGATATCGATGGCTAGAAGGGCAAGAACCGCTGGAACCCAAGATTGGAAAAGATCAAAACTGTAACCAAACAAGGTAGGACCAAAGGCCGCCAAGATGTAACCCCCTGTTTGTGCCAGACCTGAGAGTTGCGCAGTCTTTTCAGGCGAGCTAGTCTTAAGTGAAAAGCAAACCATGAGGTAGGGGAAGAGGGCACTGCAGGCCGTTCCAATCAAGAGATGGACGACTAACCAGTAGAGGAAATTATTGGCTGGATACAAGAGCATAGCAATTCCTATCATACCAGCGATAGAGATAATTGCCAGCATGACTCGACGATGACCATCTGACAGACGAGTAGTCAGACTTGGAACGGTCATCGAAAAAGGAATGCTGATCAGTGAGAAGATAGAAGCAAGGAGAGCTGCATCACTATTAGAAATACCAGCACTAACAGCCATAGTTGGCAACCAAGTCATACTTGTATAAAAGAGCAAGGACTGAAGCCCGCCAAAGATAATGATAGCCCAGACATCTTTACTTTTTAGAATATTCTCTTTGACTTGCTTTTCTTTTTGGCTTTCTAGGTGGTGGTTGTGGCGATGATTTGGCAACCAGACTAGCAGAGTGACCAGACAGAGAAAGCTGAGAACGAGGATGAGTCCCTTCCAAGAACTAGCTTGGGTGATAGGGACCGAAAGATAAGAAGCGATGGCTGTCGAAATTCCCATGGCAGTGACATAGAGAGTTGTTAGGAAACTAATCTTTTGAGGCTGATTTGCCTGGATCATACTTGGGAGCAGTACATTGAAGATCGCAATGCTTGCTCCGATGATCAGAGTTCCTAGATAAAGAAGAGGAAGATTGAAAATCCGAATGACAGAGCCAACAGTTAAGAGGAGGAGACAGTAAGTAAAGAGATGTTCCAACCCGATTTTTTGTGCCAAGCGGCTTGCAAAAGCAGAGAAAAGAGCAAACATCAAGAGAGGTAGACTGGTTAAAATCCCAAGAGAGCTGACTTCCACTCCTAGTCCTTGAGCGATATCTCCTAAAATAGTTGGTAGAGCAGTAAAGGGAGAACGTAAAACGGTCCCGATTAAGACAATTCCTAGAACAAAAAAGAGCGATTGTTTTTTCATAAAAACCTCGATAAGATGATTTTAATAACAGCTTATTTTAAGGTTTTTTCCTTATAATGTCAAGTAATGACAGCCAAGACAGATCAATCAATGAAAGTGAAAATATAGTGAAAAGGGACGGATTTCTTTACTAGAATTTTCCTTGATTTGATATAAAAATAGGAAACTAGGAAATTTTGTGATAAAATAGTGGAAGGAAATCTATACATTGGAGAAAAACTGTGCCTGAAAAGCAAAAAATCAGCGTCTTGATGTCGGTCTATGTAAAGGAAAATCCGACGTTTTTAAGAGATGCTATCAAAAGTGTTCAAAACCAGACCTTGAAACCGAGTGAACTTGTTCTTGTTGAGGACGGGCCGCTCACACCCGAACTCTATCAGGTGCTAGATGAAGTGGAAGCTCAGTCAGACATTCCAGTGAAACGGTGCCCCTTAGAACAAAACCAAGGTTTAGGCTTGGCTCTTCGATACGGTGTTTTACAGTGCCAGTATGACATTATTGCCCGCATGGATACGGATGATTTAGCCGTTCCGGATCGTTTTGAGAAACAGCTTCAGCTAATGGAGAAAGAAGATCTTGATCTCTTAGGTGGGCATATCGCAGAGTTCATTGACAATCCAGATGAGATTGTGTCTTATCGTCGTGTTCCAACTCAGCATGCAGACATTGTGGCTTATCAGAGAATGAGAAGCGCCTTTAACCATATGACAGTTATGTTCAAAAAGGACATGGTCCTCAAGGCGGGCAACTACGAAGATGGCCTTTACATGGAGGATGACCTCCTTTGGCTCAATATGATTGCTGCAGGTGCCAAGACTGGGAACCTAGATCAAATCTTGTGTAAGGTTCGTGTCGGTGCAGGGATGTTTGAGCGTCGAGGTGGCTTGCGTTACCTTAAACTCTATCGTCAAGCTCGCCAACGGATGCTTGAGCGAGGGCAAATTTCTTACATGGAATATGCTAAAAGTGTAGCCATTCAGGCAATTGTTGCACTTTGTCCAGGCTTTGTACGTCAGTTTATCTTCGTCAAACTTTTAAGAAAGAGAAAGTAAGCCCCGATAGACTGAATGATTTAGGCTATCATAACAACAGTATCATCTGACTCTTTTAAGGGGGAGTAAATTCCTATGAATAAAAAACTAACAGATTATGTGATTGATCTGGTTGAAATTTTAAATAAACAGCAAAAACAAGTGTTTTGGGGGATATTTGATATTCTGAGTATGGTGGTTTCCATCATCGTATCTTATATCTTGTTTTATGGCCTTATAAATCCGGCGCCTGTGGATTACGTCATCTACACTCTTTTAGCCTTCCTCCTCTATCAAATCATGATTGCGTTTTGGGGGCTAAATGCTAGTATTAGTCGTTATAGCAAGATTACGGATTTCATGAAAATCTTTTTCGGAGTGATGCTCAGCAGTGTTCTTTCTTATGGAATCTGCTATGCCTTTCTTCCATTGTTTTCTATCCGTTTCATCGTACTCTTCATTTTGTTGAGTACCTTCCTCATCTTGCTTCCTCGTATCACTTGGCAGCTGATTTATTCTAAGCGTAAGCAAGGTAGTGGAGATGGAGAGCATCGTCGTACCTTCTTGATCGGTGCTGGTGATGGTGGTGCCCTCTTTATGAACAGCTACCAACATCCAACTAGCGACCTTGAGCTAGTGGGGATATTGGATAATGATGAAAAGAAAAAGGGACAAAAACTAGGTGGAATCCCAGTTCTGGGCTCTTATGATAATCTACCTGAATTAGCTAAACGTCACCAAATCGAGCGTGTCATCGTAGCGATCCCTTCGCTTGACCCATCAGAGTACGAACGCATCTTGCAGATGTGTAATAAGCTAGGCGTCAAATGTTACAAGATGCCTAAGGTTGAGACAGTCGTTCAAGGACTCCATCAACCAGGTAGTGGTTTCCAAAAAATTGATATCACAGACCTTTTGGGCCGTCAGGAAATTCGTCTCGACGAATCGCGTCTGGGTACTGAGATTACAGGCAAGACCATCCTGGTGACAGGGGCAGGTGGTTCGATTGGTTCGGAGATTTGTCGTCAGGTTAGTCGCTTCAATCCCGAGCGTATCGTCTTGCTTGGACATGGTGAAAACTCAATCTATCTCGTTTATCATGAATTGATCCGTACATTCCAAGGGATTGATTATGTTCCTGTTATTGCAGATATTCAGGACTATGACCGTCTCTTGCAGGTGTTTGAGCAGTACAAACCAGCCATTGTTTACCATGCTGCAGCCCACAAGCACGTTCCGATGATGGAGCGCAATCCAAAAGAAGCCTTCAAGAACAATATCCTCGGTACCTACAATGTTGCCAAGGCTGTTGATGAAGCCAAAGTACCTAAGATGGTCATGATTTCGACTGACAAGGCGGTCAATCCACCGAATGTTATGGGCGCAACCAAGCGCGTGGCAGAGTTGATTGTCACTGGCTTTAACCAACGTAGTAAATCAACCTACTGTGCAGTCCGTTTTGGGAATGTTCTCGGTAGTCGTGGTAGTGTGATTCCTGTCTTTGAACGTCAGATTGCTGAAGGCGGTCCTGTAACGGTGACAGACTTCCGTATGACACGTTACTTCATGACCATTCCAGAGGCTAGCCGTCTAGTAATCCATGCTGGCGCTTATGCCAAGGACGGAGAAGTCTTTATCCTCGATATGGGCAAACCAGTTAAGATCTATGACTTGGCTAAGAAAATGGTTCTTCTAAGTGGGCACACGGAAAGTGAAATTCCAATCGTTGAGGTCGGTATCCGCCCGGGTGAAAAACTCTATGAAGAACTCTTGGTTTCGACCGAATTGGTTGATAACCAAGTCATGGACAAGATTTTCGTTGGTAAGGTAAACGTCATGCCGCTAGAAGCCATCGATCAAAAGATTGAAGAATTCCGTTCACTCAGTGGAGATGAGCTCAAAGAAGCGATTATTTCCTTTGCAAATGAGACAACCCATGCTGAGTAAGAGTGTCCATCTACCTTCATAATGAAACAACTATCGCCAGTTTTCTGAGAGAATCAGAAAGCTGGTTTTTATAAATAGAGAGCAGAGAACATCGGATCTTTCAAAGGTGTAATAAGCGCAACTATTCAAAGGGCGATGGTGTGTGATCTATTAGGAGAATGATTCAAAGAATCTAAAAACTACCTCTATTTTAAGCCGGTAACATAACTTTGCGAAATAAGTATTAAAGTCAAAAGGAGATTTTTGTATGCTGAGTGCTATTAGGAGTTTTTTCAAAGGCTATGCAAATTTTTCTGGTCGTTCCACACGTCCTGAATTTTGGTGGGTTTGGCTGCTAAATATGGTAATTTTCTTGCCCGCCTACTACTCACTTTTTACTGGAGTAGAATCTGATAAAGCCATCAGGAATATTGCGGTCTTCAGTATGTGTATTATTTTGTTTATAGTAGAGTTTGTTCCTCTACTAGCACTGATAGTACGTCGCTTACGAGATGTGGGTATCCATTGGGCCTATATTTTTATTGTATTTGTTCCTTTGGGTGCAATAACACTGCTCGTTATGCTCGCTATGCCAAGTCAACGATTTGGAGAAAAAGTGATAGAGAATAGTGAAAAAGATAAAGAGAATACGGAAGATTCTCGGTTTGAAGAAATGGTACGAAAATATTAAGATATTTCTACTCCATTTAAAAACGGCTGAGTCGCTTCGCTGCTTACGAGACGCTGGTTTCCACTGGGCCTTTATCTTCATTGCTTTGGTTCCTATCGTTGGACCGATTGCTCTTATTGTAATGCTTGCTTGGCCAAGTAAGAAGGATGAAGATGCAGATACTGAAGAACAGGATCAAATTACTGCTTAAGCATGGAGTTGATTCCTTCTGATAGTAACAAGATATAAAAAAATACTCCTCAACCTAGTTCACTAGCATTAGGAGTATTTTTGTATATTGTATTATTTATAGTTGCTTAATGATATCATCAATGGTACGGGCAATCCAGTCAGGTTGATAGCTGAGCAAATCAGCCTCTTCTCCAAATCCCCAAGTAACAGCGAACTTTTTAATGCCAGTTTCTTGGGCTCCAATCATATCAAACTTGGTATCCCCAATGATGAGGACTTGGTCTGCATGGAGTTGATGCGTTTGCAAGGCGTAACGGATGACATCTGCCTTGTGTGGTGTTTCAGGACTAGAACCATAAATGCCATCAAAGAAATGATGGATTCCCAGATTTTTAGTCATATCGTGAGCAGTAGGAGTATTCTTTGTTGTAGTGATGTAGAGAGGGTAGTTTTGCGAAAGCTCTTGAAGCAATTCCGTTATTCGGGGGAAGAGTTGCGCTTCGTGGATTCCTTTTTCCTTGTAGTAAGAACGATAGATTTGAACAGCTTCTGAGATTTGTTCCTTGGGAAGACATGTTGCAAAACTACTTTCAAGTGGTGGTCCCATAAAACCACGAATGGTTTTGGCATCAGGGCTTGGAACTCCTAGCTCTTTAAAGGTATGGGTAAAGGCATTGTGAATCCCGATAGAACTGTCAACGAGTGTTCCGTCTAGATCAAAAAAGATTGCTGAGATAGAGGGCATAGTTTCTCCTAATAGATATAGATAAGCTTATTCTCCGAAGATTTCTTTTTGTAGGCGGCGACCAGTAGGTGTAGTGGCAAGTCCACCCTCGGCCGTTTCACGAAAGGCAGTTGGAAGACTTGATCCGACTTGGTACATGGCATCGATGACTTCGTCAACAGGGATCTTAGACTCGATACCTGCCAAAGCCATGTCTGCTGCGATAAAGGCAAAGCTGGCTCCCATGGCATTTCGTTTGACACAGGGAACTTCAACCAAACCAGCAACGGGGTCGCAGATGAGACCCAGCATATTTTTAATGACAAAGGCAATGGCTTGACTAGCCTGATAGGGGCTTCCACCTGCAGCTAAGGTCAAGGCTGCGGCACTCATGGCAGAGGCAGAGCCAACCTCGGCCTGGCAGCCACCTTCAGCACCTGAGATAGAGGCGTTGTTTGCGATAACCAATCCAAAGGCACCAGCAGCAAATAGGAAATCCAGCTGTTCTTCGTGGCTAAGGTCAAGTTTTTGGATAGCAGCAGTGAGAACGGCTGGCAGACAGCCAGCACTTCCTGCGGTTGGGGTGGCGCAGACCAAGCCCATCTTCGCATTGTGTTCATTGACCGCGATGGCATTACGGGCTGCTGATAGGATGGTAAAGTCCGACAAGGCCTTGCCACTTTTGAGATGGCGGTCTAGTTTGGCCGCGTCTCCACCTGTTAAGCCACTACGAGATTTGTTTTCACTGAGGCCGAGCTCGACAGAGGCTTTCATGACTTCTAGATTGCGTTCCATCAGGAGGAGAACTTCTGGCCGTTCCCGACCAGTTAGTTGATATTCTGTCGCAATCATGAGTTCGGCGACATTTCCTTGGAAGTCTAGATCTGCTTGCTCAACCAATTCTTTGATAGAATAAAACATGTTTCCTCCTACTTAAAGAAATTGACATTGTGGAGATGAGGGATTTTTCGAATTTCTTTAATCGCCTCTTCGCAACTTCGACTATCGACTTCGATAATCATAATGGCTTTTTCTCCAGCTTTTTCTCGAGTCACATTCATCTGAGCGATATTGATATCGAAACGAGAGAGGGCTTCTGTGACATGGGCAATCATACCCGGAACATCCTGATGCACGATGATGATAGTCGGGGTATTCATGTTGAGAGAGACAGCAAAGCCGTTAAGCTCCGTAACTTGGATATTTCCCCCACCAATGGAAATTCCTGTCACACTGATGGACTTGTGTTCATTCTTCACAGTAATTTTAGTGGTGTTAGGGTGAGGAGCGTTGCTGTCTTTCTGAATGGTCCAGACAATCTTGATACCACGTTTATGGGCAATCTCTAGGCTATTTGGAATGTCGGGATCGTCCGTATCCATACCTAATATACCAGCGACGAGAGCAAGGTCGGTTCCATGACCACGGTAGGTTTTGGCAAATGAATTAAATAATTGGAATTCGACTTCTGTCGGCGTATCGTCAAAGATGGAAGAGACGATTTTCCCGATGCGAACAGCTCCAGCTGTGTGGCTACTTGATGGGCCAATCATAACTGGTCCGATAATGTCAAAGACAGATTGAAAACGAAGTGAGTGCATCTGTTTCCCCTTACAAAGATTCTTATATCTATTATATCAAAGAATGGACCGCTACGCTTATTTCCCTTATCAAAAGCTTAAAATGATTAAAGTTAGTATAAAATAAGGTCTTTTGTGACAAAAACCTCCTTAAAACGGTAAATATAAAACATTTTTGTAATATTTCTACATAAAACCGTTAAACAACGGTAACATTTAAAAGGTATCATAGATATATCCAATGGAAGGAGAATTTTTAGATATGTCATTAACAACTAAAAAAATTAAAACAACTATCGCAGGAGTAGCAGCTTTGCTTGCTTTCTTTGCTCCATCACTTGCATCTGCCCAAGAAACTGTAACTTACACAGTTAAATCAGGTGATACTCTTTCAGAAATCGCTGAGAAGTACAACACAACTGTTGAAAAATTGGCAGCAAAAAACAACATCAAAGATATTCACCTTATCTATGTTGACCAAGTTTTGGTTATCGAAGGAACAGCTTCTACTGTAGCTCCAGCAGCAACAACGGAAGAATCAGCTCCAGTAGCTACAGAAACAGTTGAAGAAGCTCCAGCAGCAACAACTTATGAAGCCCCAGCTGCACCTGCTCCTGCAGCTTCAGCAGCAGAAAGCAACACTGCAGCAGCTTCTACTGTAAGTGGTTCTGAAGCAGAAGCCAAAGAATGGATCGCTCAAAAAGAATCAGGTGGTAGCTACACTGCTACAAACGGACGTTACATCGGACGTTACCAATTGACAGATTCATACTTGAACGGTGACTACTCAGCTGAAAACCAAGAACGTGTAGCAGATGCCTACGTTGCAGGACGTTACGGTTCATGGACAGCTGCCAAGAACTTCTGGCTTAACAACGGTTGGTATTAAGATGATATAGAAAAGGAAGTCTCAATGGCTTTCTTTTTTGTTTACAAAGATGTTAACTTCTCGCTCTAGCTCTGTTAGTAAGTGTTCATCTTCTACTAGTTTAGCTAAGGAGAGTCCATTCTGTATCAACTGAGTATCATTAGCACAAATGCCGATACGAATATAGGAAAACGCAAGTGTATCATACTGTTTGCTTGCTTTTGCATCCTCTAAGAGAGTGTAGCAAAGCTGTTTGCAAAGCAACTTATCACCATTGTAAAGATAAAGAGTTGAGAGATTCAGAAGCAACATCATACGAAGCCGAAAGACAGGACTGTAGTGTTTATAAACCTCTAGTCGTTCGAGAATTTTTTCGGTAATCTGATGAATATACTCCATAGGAAAAGCAAAGAGAATGGTATTAAGAACTTTGAGGTCGCTCTCATACCAAGTATCTTGTTTCTCAATCTTATCCCATAGTCTGTTTACAATGTTGTCAACCTTACTTGACAATTTTTCTATTCCATTTTCACGAATGTAGATAACGATTTCGAGCATATCTTGTAACTGCTGGATGGGGAAATCATGGTGTGTTTTTAGATAATGTTGGCATTTTTTGAGTAATTTACTTAAGTCGCTCGTACCACTAATAGAAGCCATTTTTAGAAAAGTCTGCATGATAGTTGATCGTTCACTTGGGTGGTAGAGATGGCAAATATAGTCAAACTCTTCAAAGGTCATATTGACTTGCCGAAGAAGAAACTCCATATTTTCATATTTAGGAGTTGTTTTCCCGCTTTCGATTTTTGATAGGCTGGTTCTTGAGAGAACATCCCCACAGACCTCCTCTTGGGTTAACCCCTTTGACTCACGGATTTCTTTATAAACATTTCCAAAATCGTAGCGCATGATTTCCTCCTTATTTGTGAAAAAAGTTAACAAAAAATAGAAATTGATTAAAAATATTGTATCATAGTAAAATAAAAAGTAAAAAAGAAATCTAAAATAAATTTGTGAAAAAGGTTAACAAATTTTACGACAAGGTATATTGTATTTTATAATCAAGATGATGAAGTACTAAGGGGGTACCAAATGTATAAAAAAGTATATCATCTGTTGTTATTTATATTATGGCTGGCTATTTTCTTCCCTTGGGGATGGCTCTTATAAAATTTTGATTAAGTAAAACGAAAGGAAGGTGAGTCCAATGGACTTCAATGTTTACAAATGAACCAATTCATCTGTTTCTGTGAAACAGTTCAAGATATAAGATGTGAGGAAAATATCATGAAAAAATTAGTAAAAATTGGTGTAGCAACCGTAATGGCATGTGGTTTGCTTGCTACTACAAATGTTTTGGCAGTATGGGTAGGTGGTGGTCAATGGAACTATGGAGTAGGTTGGACAGGAACTTTTGGATATTCTGATTATTTACATTCTACTCGATCTCATACAGCAACAGTCCGACATGGTGGTAGAATCTCTAGGGATCGTGAAACTCCCGGGGTTTGGGCTCAAGCTTCCCTTACTAAAATTCCGCCAACAGGATTAGAATATTTCTATGGATTTTAAGTGAAATTTTCCCTCTCCTGTTAGGAGAGGGAGAACTTTATTGGAGGTATCTTTATGAAAAAAATCAGTAATTTCTGTATGTTACTCCTGCTTCTCTGTACTACTTTTTTTGTTTTTAATGTAAACTACACACGAGAAGTGGTTCGGATTCAGGAAATGGGAAAGACAGCGAGTTCTTTGGATGTATACTTGAAAGATGTCAATGAACCTGCAGAATCTGTTCTTCGATTTTTTGAGGATGTATCAAAGGAGTACAAAGTCTCCATCATCAAAACAGACAGTGGTGATGAGGTGATCAAGTCTGGTGTTTTTGATAAAGATACCTTCCCCTACCAAGAGTTTGGACTTTCTTCCCTTGATTTTACCACAGATGGTGAGGGAGTTTACAGTAATAAAGAAATTTCCAATAAACTTGGTACGATTCCGACCTTTCTAAAAGCCAAACCTATTCAGCTTATGACTTTTCAAACCTATATCAAGGATACATCTCGTAGTTTAAATGGTCGCTATACGATAACTTCTACACAAAAGATGGACAAGGATAGGATTGTACAGAAATGGAGCGATTTTTTCAATATAGACCAGGCTACCTTGCTAGAGCCAAACTATAAAAGTGCAGTGGAAGTCTTAAATCGAGATTTGCTCTTATCTGCTATTATTTTTGTCTTGGCTATTTTGCTTCTTGTCTTAGTAACAGTGTATCAGCCGATGATGGAGATGAAAAGAGTTGGGGTACAAAAATTACTTGGTTTTCAAGATCGGGCTGTTTTAGCTGATGTTGTGAAAGGCAACCTCTACCTCCTCCTAGGTGGGGCGCTTGTGATCAATCTAGGAGTGTGTTTCTTGCTTGATTATAAGCCGAATGATTTGTTCCCTATGCTGTGGTTGTCTCATTTTTTGCTTTTGCAGCTTTATCTCTTTATCAGTTGGTTGACTTATCTCTTAATCCAAAAAATGACAATCAGCTCTCTGCTGAAAGGTTTTTCATCTTTCAAATTTGGTTTACTCTTTAATTATTTGATGAAAATTGGAACTACCATTTTACTGACAGTCTTGCTAGTTGGGGTGGGGAAAAGTTTGGAGCAAGAAAACAAAGAGTTGGATTACCAGAAACAGTGGATCAGTCAAGGAAATTATCTGACCTTAGAAACTTTCCAACTCAATGATAACCTGTGGCAAGAGCAGTTGGCAGGCTCAGGGCAAGCAGTGGATTATTTCTATCGATTTTATCTGGATTTGGTAGAAAAAACGCAGGCGGGCTATGTGCAAAGTAGCAGTCTTCCTGTAAAAAATTTTGTCAAATCAGAACAGATTCAGCAATATCAGTTAACAGATACGGTGGATGTGTACTATGCTAATCGCAATTTTCTAAAGAGCAAGGGATTCAAGTTACCCGATACCGGCACTAAAAAAGTTATTTTGATGCCAGCAAGTACGAAAGGTGAAGAAGAGAAAAACCAGCTCTTGGGGAAGTTGATTACCTATCAATCAATGAAGTATGAAGAGCAGCAAAAACGAAGGATAGAGGAGGTGGATGTCGAGATTGCCTATTATGAAGGAGATTGGTCATTTTTCCCTTATAACGAGAAGCGAAAGGAAAATCTCTACAATCCAATTATTAGCTTGGTCAATGATTCTGATATGATGTGGGATGAAAAAGCTTCCCTGTCAACAACAGGTTTAAATAATCCCATTAAAATCGAAAATACAGCTCAACATCAAAAAGAGGTGACAGCGTTAGTTGAGAAATTATCAGATGGGAATTATTTAAAATTTTCATCTATTCAAGCCATTCAACAAGAGAAAGTAGATTCTTATCGAGATGCTGTTCGGAATTTCAACATACTCTTTGCTTTGGTTGGTCTTCTTAGTATGATGATTTCCTACTTCTTACTAGTAACAACTTTCTTATTGAAGCGAACAGATATTATTACCAAGAAGTTTATGGGCTGGAAATTGATAGATCGGTATCGTTCCTTGCTGGGTCTTCTATTAGCTGTCTATAGCCTTCCTTTTGTAGCCCTGCTATTCTTTACACAGGCACTTTTCCCGCTCCTACTTTTTGCAGGATTTACAGGCTTAGATATCCTGTTTGTGCTTTTCTTGGGTTCTAAGATGGAAAAACGAAATGTAGTGCAGTTATTGAAAGGGGATCACTTATGATAAAGTTGGAAAATGTTACGAAAACCATTGGGGAAAAAGTTATTTTGGAGAACTTATCTCTAAAAATTAACCAAGGAGATTTAGTTGCCATTGTTGGAAAAAGTGGCAGTGGCAAGTCAACCTTGTTAAATCTTTTGGGTTTGATAGATGGCGATTACAGTGGACATTATGAAATTTTCGGTCAGCAAAATGTACCTGTCAATTCTGTTAAGTCGCAAGCGATTATCCGCGAACATATCTCCTATCTGTTTCAAAACTTTGCTCTGATTGATAATGAAACAGTAGAGTATAATCTCATGCTCGCTCTAAAGTATGTAAAATTATCCAAGAAGGACAAAGTCAAAAAGATAGAAGAAATTTTAGAGAGAGTGGGATTGTCATCAACTCTACATCAGAAGGTTTCAGAGTTATCTGGAGGGGAACAGCAACGAATCGCAGTTGCTAGAGCCATTTTAAAACCGAGTCAGCTCCTTTTAGCAGATGAACCAACCGGTTCTCTAGATCCTGAAAATCGAGATTTGGTTTTAAATTTTCTCTTAGATATGAACAAGGAAGGGAAAACGGTCATTATCGTTACCCACGATGCCTATGTGGCCGAACAGTGCCATCGAGTCATTGAATTGTGAAAGAGAATGTGGAGAGTTCGTTGAACTCTTCATCTTACCTGTAATTGGACAATTGTATTTTTAAAAAACCAAATAGTATAAATAAGCTTATTATATGTAAAAATATATCATATAATAAGCTTTTTCTTGATTAAAATGAAATAAAATACAGTTTTTCCTTGACAAACGAAAACGAGAGGAGTATTATTTATACAATAATAAAGTATAAAAATAAAAGGAGGCTCTTCTATGAATAAAGTGAAGAAGGTGTTGATGACGATGTTTGGTTTGCTTATGTTCCCCTTATTATTTGCTTGTAGTAACACTCAATCCCAAGGTGTTGAAGCTATTAAGGCTAAAGGGAAATTGGTGGTGGCCCTAAATCCAGAGTTTGCTCCATTTGAATATCAGAAATTGGTCGATGGGAAAAATCAGATTGTAGGTTCAGATGTTGAGCTAGCCAAAGCCATCGCAAAAGAACTAGGTGTAGAAGTGGAGTTCTCTCCAATGAGTTTTGACAATGTACTGGCTAGTCTTGATTCAGGCAAGGCCGATCTTGCCATATCAGGTGTTTCTAAAACGGAAGAGAGAAGTCAAGTTTACGATTTTTCAATTCCCTACTACACTTCGAAAAATAAGGTTATCGTAAGAAAATCTGAATTAACGAATTACCAATCAGTCAAGGATTTGGCTCAGAAAAAGGTTGGAGCGCAGAAAGGTTCTATCCAGGAAACTCTGGCTAAAGAAACCTTGCAGGCTTCTTCTCTCGTTTCACTTCCTAAAAATGGAAATTTGATAATAGATTTGAAATCAGGGCAACTGGATGCGGTTATCTTTGAAGAACCAGTGGCGAAAGGATTTGTAGAGAATAATCCAGACCTAGCCATCGCTGAGTTTGATTTTGACAATGATAAAGAAGATTCCTACGCTGTTGCGATGAAAAAAGACAGTAAAGAATTAAAAGAGGCGGTTGACAAAACCATCCAGAAGTTGAAGGATTCTGGGGAGTTGGACAAATTGATTGACGATGCTTTTAAAGCCTCTATCGAAAAATAGAAAGAAGGAAGAGAAATGAGTAAGGAAAAGGTCATTTTAGCCTATTCAGGTGGATTGGATACATCAGTTGCTATTACATGGTTAAAAAAAGACTATGATGTGATCGCTGTTTGTATGGATGTGGGTGAAGGAAAAGATTTGGAGTTCATCCACGATAAAGCTCTCAAGGTTGGGGCTGTAGAGTCTTATGTCATTGATGTTAAGGAAGAATTCGCTAATGACTATGTTTTAGTGGCCCTTCAGGCACATGCCTACTATGAACAAAAGTATCCCTTGGTATCTGCTCTGAGTCGCCCTCTTATTTCAAAAAAACTCGTTGAAATAGCTCATCAGACGGGGGCAACCACAATTGCCCATGGTTGTACAGGTAAGGGAAACGACCAAGTTCGGTTTGAAGTCTCTATTGCGGCTTTGGATCCCAATTTAAAAGTAGTTGCGCCTGTTCGTGAGTGGAAATGGTCTCGTGAAGAAGAAATCCAATATGCCAAAGAAAACGGTGTTCCAGTTCCTGCTGACCTTGACAATCCTTACTCTGTCGATCAAAATCTTTGGGGTCGTGCAAATGAATGTGGTGTCTTGGAAAACCCTTGGAACCAAGCGCCAGAAGAAGCATTTGGGATCACATCTTCTCCAGAAGAGGCACCAGACAGTCCAGAATTTATTGACATTGAGTTTAGCTGTGGGGTGCCCATTTCCCTCAATGGAGAAAAGATGAAAGTGGCGGCTTTGATTCAAAAGCTCAATGAAATTGCAGGCAAACACGGTGTTGGTCGTATTGACCATGTGGAAAATCGCCTAGTCGGTATTAAGTCAAGAGAGATTTATGAGTGCCCAGGTGCTGTGACCTTATTGGCAGCTCATAAGGAGATTGAGGACTTGACTCTTGTGAGAGAAGTGGCTCATTTCAAACCCATTATCGAAAATGAGTTGTCCAATCTCATCTATAATGCCTTGTGGTTTAGCCCAGCAACTCAGGCTTTGATTGCCTATATCAAGGAGACACAGAAAGTTGTCAATGGAACTGCAAAAGTTAAACTTTACAAGGGAAACGCCCAGGTAGTGGCGCGGAAATCTCCAAATTCTCTTTACGATGAAAATCTGGCGACTTATACTAGTGCGGATACCTTTGACCAAGATGCGGCTGTTGGATTTATCAAGCTTTGGGGGCTTCCGACTAAGGTTTATTCAGAAGTTCAGAAAAATGTTGAGTAGTGACGCGATAGAAAGGGACGACAGGATATGCCGAAAAATACAAAATTATGGGGTGGTCGATTTGAAGGCACTGTGGAAGAGTGGGTAGAACAGTTCGGTGCGAGTATTTCCTTTGACCACCAGCTGGCAAAATTTGATTTGATGGGTTCCCTAGCTCATATTCAAATGCTAGGACAGACTGGCATTTTGAGCTTGGAAGAGGCAGAGCAGATCCAAGATGGTCTGCAAGCTTTGTTGCGAGATTTAGAGGCAGGAGAGCTTCATTTTGATATTGCAAATGAAGATATTCATATGAATATGGAAGTGTTACTGACAGAGAAAATCGGTCCTCTGGCTGGGAAACTGCACACGGCTCGTTCTCGGAATGACCAAGTCGCAACAGATATGCACTTATATCTAAAGGAGCAACTTGGCCATGTCTTGGATAAGTTGGCGAATCTGAACAGTGTTTTGCTGGATTTGGCTGAAAAACATGTGGAAACCATCATGCCAGGCTATACTCATTTGCAGCACGCCCAACCGATTAGTTTTGCCCATCATCTCATGGCTTATTACAATATGTTTCAAAGGGATAGCGAGCGCTTTGCATTTAACTTGAAACATACGGACCTATCTCCCCTGGGTGCGGCTGCATTGGCGGGGACAACTTTTCCAATCGATCGTCAATTATCGAGTGATTTATTGGGTTTCCAACACCCCTATACCAATTCCTTGGACGCAGTGAGTGACCGTGATTTCATCTTAGAATTTCTATCAAATGCCAGCATTTTGATGATGCATATGAGTCGTTTTTGTGAGGAAATCATCAATTGGTGCAGTTTTGAGTATCAGTACATTAGCTTGTCTGATAGCTTTTCAACGGGTTCGTCTATCATGCCCCAGAAGAAAAATCCTGATATGGCCGAATTGATTCGAGGGAAGACAGGACGAGTTTACGGGCACTTGCTTGGACTATTGACCGTCATGAAGTCTCTGCCTCTGGCTTATAATAAGGATTTGCAAGAGGACAAGGAAGGCATGTTTGATACAGTAGAAACGATTTTAAATTCTCTGGATGTGCTGGCAGGTATGCTATCGAGCATGCAGGTTAATGAGGCCAAAATGCAGCAATCCACAGAGAATGATTTTTCAAATGCGACCGAACTGGCAGATTATTTGGCTGAAAAAGGTCTTCCCTTTAGAGAAGCGCATGAAATTGTAGGGAAATTGGTTCTAGACTCTATCAAGCATAGTAAAAATATCCAAGATTGGGATTTGAAGGAGTTGCAAGTCTACCATCCCTTGATTGAAGAGGATATTTATATCTACTTGCGTCCAGAAACCGCTGTTCAGAGGAGAAATTCCTTAGGAGGAACCGGCTTTGAGCAAGTGAAATACCAGATAGAACAAGCGAAGAAAGAACTTAAAAGGGGAAATTGATTCGTTTGCAAAGTAAGAAAGAGAGGCTGAGATGATTTATCAGCCTCTTTCTTGTCTTCTCCAACCAAGCGTGTTATAATGAATACTGCTCAAGCGACCTTCAATCGTTAAAGCACACACGACCTTCAATCGTGAACTAGTCATTTCGTTTATCTTTTATTACGTCGTTAACTCGTCTTACCTAACTCGAGTTATGCCTGCGACTCGTTGCCTATCATATTTTCATTTTAAGATGATAGGCTAAAATGGTCTCCCAGACCATTTTACTCCTAAAAGCAAACGAAAAGACTATACTCGAAGAAATTCTATTGAAAGTCTTAGTAAATAGAATTTTGAGGGTATGAATAAACGAATAGATGGGAGACTTACCATGAGTGATAACTCTAAAACACGTGTTGTTGTGGGGATGAGTGGTGGTGTTGATTCGTCGGTGACGGCTCTCTTGCTTAAAGAGCAGGGTTACGATGTGATCGGTATCTTCATGAAGAACTGGGATGACACAGATGAAAACGGCGTCTGTACGGCGACCGAAGATTATAAGGATGTGGCTGCGGTGGCAGACCAGATCGGCATTCCTTACTACTCTGTCAATTTTGAAAAAGAGTACTGGGACCGCGTTTTTGAGTATTTCCTAGCGGAATACCGTGCAGGGCGCACGCCAAATCCAGATGTTATGTGTAACAAGGAAATCAAGTTCAAGGCCTTTTTGGACTATGCTATGACCTTGGGTGCAGACTATGTAGCGACTGGGCATTATGCTCGAGTGGCGCGTGATGAGGATGGCATCGTTCACATGCTTCGTGGCGTGGACAATGGGAAGGACCAGACCTATTTCCTCAGTCAACTTTCGCAAGAACAACTCCAAAAAACTATGTTCCCACTGGGGCATTTGGAAAAGCCTGAAGTACGAAAACTAGCAGAAGAAGCAGGTCTTGCGACTGCTAAGAAGAAAGACTCGACAGGGATTTGCTTTATCGGAGAAAAGAACTTTAAAAACTTTCTCAGCAACTATCTGCCAGCTCAGCCTGGTCGCATGATGACTGTGGATGGTCGCGATATGGGCGAGCATGCAGGTCTGATGTATTATACAATCGGTCAGCGTGGCGGACTTGGTATCGGTGGCCAACACGGCGGTGACAATGCTCCTTGGTTCGTTGTTGGAAAAGACCTGAGCAAGAATATCCTCTATGTCGGCCAAGGTTTCTATCATGATTCGCTTATGTCAACCAGCCTAGAAGCCAGTCAAGTTCATTTTACTCGTGAGATGCCAGAGGAATTTACGCTAGAATGTACGGCTAAATTCCGCTACCGTCAGCCTGATTCTAAGGTGACAGTACATGTCAAAGGAGACAAGGCAGAGGTCATCTTTGCGGAACCGCAACGCGCGATCACACCCGGGCAGGCAGTTGTCTTTTACGATGGCGAAGAGTGTCTAGGTGGCGGTTTGATTGACAATGCCTACCGCGATGGACAAGTTTGTCAGTACATTTAGATTGACAAATTTTCTCAATTTGCTACAATAATAAAAGCAATAGAAATGATGGTCAAAGCTCATGGATGTTGCAGGCTTTTTTTGTCCTGCACTTCTTACGAGTTTTGACTGTTTTTGTGTCGTTTAAGGGAAAGGATAAAAATGACTCAACAAGACTTTCGGACAAAAGTGGAAAATACAGTTTTTGGCGTTCGAGCGACAGCCTTAATTCTTCAAAATGGCAAGCTCCTAGTTACCAAAGATAAGGGTAAGTATTACACTATTGGCGGTGCGATTCAAGTCAATGAAAGCACGAAAGACGCGGTAGTCCGTGAAGTGAAGGAAGAACTGGGTGTCAAAGCTCAAGCTGGACAGCTAGCTTTCGTGGTTGAAAATCGTTTTGAACAAGACGGTGTTTCCTATCACAACATCGAGTTTCATTATTTGGTAGACTTGCTGGAAGATGCTCCATTGACCATGCAGGAAGACGAAAAAATGCAGCCTTGTGAGTGGATTGACTTGGATGAACTCCAGAATATCCAGCTAGTTCCAGCCTTTTTAAAAACAGCCCTGCCGGATTGGGACGGCCAACTAAGACACATTCATCTTGAGGAATAGGAGAGAAAATGACTTATAATTTTACGGAAGAATACGATATTATTGTAATTGGTGCGGGACACGCTGGGGTTGAGGCTTCCTTGGCCGCTAGCCGTATGGGCTGTAAGGTTCTGCTTGCGACTATCAATATTGAAATGCTGGCGTTCATGCCTTGTAATCCTTCTATCGGAGGTTCTGCCAAGGGAATTGTCGTGCGTGAGGTAGATGCTCTCGGTGGCGAGATGGCCAAGACCATTGACAAGACTTACATCCAGATGAAGATGCTCAACACTGGGAAAGGTCCAGCTGTTCGCGCCCTTCGGGCGCAGGCTGACAAGGAACTTTACTCTAAGGAAATGCGCAAGACGGTTGAAAATCAAGAAAATCTGACCCTTCGTCAGACCATGATTGATGAGATTTTGGTGGAAGATGGCAAGGTTGTCGGTGTTCGTACAGCGACCCATCAAGAGTATGCTGCAAAGGCCGTTATCGTGACGACAGGAACAGCCCTCCGTGGGGAAATTATCATCGGAGACCTCAAGTACTCATCAGGACCAAACCACAGCTTGGCTTCGATTAACCTTGCTGACAATCTCAAGGAACTGGGACTCGAAATCGGTCGTTTCAAGACAGGTACACCTCCGCGTGTCAAGGCTTCTTCTATCAACTACGATGTGACAGAAATCCAGCCAGGAGATGAAGCACCCAATCACTTCTCTTATACTTCGCGTGATGAGGATTATGTCAAAGACCAAGTTCCATGCTGGTTGACCTACACCAATGGTACCAGTCATGAGATTATCCAAAATAACCTCCACCGTGCGCCTATGTTTACAGGTGTGGTTAAGGGAGTGGGCCCTCGTTATTGCCCGTCGATAGAGGATAAGATTGTGCGCTTTGCGGACAAGGAACGCCACCAGCTCTTCCTTGAGCCAGAAGGACGCAATACAGAGGAAGTCTATGTCCAAGGCTTGTCAACCAGTCTGCCTGAGGATGTACAACGCGAGCTGGTTCATTCCATCAAAGGTTTGGAAAATGCAGAAATGATGCGAACTGGTTATGCTATCGAGTATGACATGGTCTTGCCTCATCAGTTGCGTGCGACTCTGGAAACCAAGAAAATCTCAGGACTTTTCACAGCTGGTCAGACAAATGGGACATCTGGTTACGAAGAAGCTGCTGGCCAAGGGATTATCGCTGGTATCAATGCGGCTTTGAAAATTCAAGGCAAGCCTGAATTGATTTTGAAGCGCAGTGACGGCTATATCGGGGTCATGATTGACGACTTGGTGACCAAGGGAACTATTGAACCTTACCGTCTCTTAACCAGTCGTGCTGAATACCGTCTCATCCTCCGTCATGACAATGCTGATATGCGTTTGACTGAGATGGGTCGTGAGATTGGTCTCGTTGATGATGAACGCTGGGCCCGTTTTGAGATTAAGAAAAATCAATTTGACAATGAGATGAAACGCCTAGACAGCATCAAACTCAAGCCAGTCAAGGAAACGAACGCTAAGGTTGAAGCGATGGGATTCAAGCCGTTGACAGATGCAGTGACAGCCAAGGAATTCCTTCGCCGTCCAGAAGTTTCTTACCAAGATGTAGTGGCCTTTATCGGACCAGCTACTGAGGATTTGGATGACAAGATTATCGAATTAATTGAAACAGAAATCAAGTACGAAGGTTATATTTCCAAAGCCATGGACCAGGTTGCCAAGATGAAACGAATGGAAGAAAAACGCATTCCAGCCAATATCGACTGGGATGATATTGACTCTATCGCGACAGAAGCTCGTCAGAAGTTCAAACTTATCAATCCAGAAACTATCGGCCAAGCCAGTCGTATTTCGGGAGTAAACCCAGCAGATATTTCTATTTTGATGGTGTATCTTGAAGGTAAAAATCGTAGTATTTCTAAAAATCAAGAAAAGAAAGCATAGAGAAAAACAGCTCCGAAGACGGAGCTGTTTTGTTGACTTGTACTCAATGAAAATCAAAGAGCAAACTAGAAAGTTAGCCGTAGGTTGCTCAAAGCACTGCTTTGAGGTTGTAGATAGAACTGACGAAGTCAGTAACATATATACGGCAAGGCGAAGCTGACGTGGTTTGAATTTGATTTTCAAAGAGTATTATTCTTCATCTGGTGTGAGGATCATCGGGATAATGATCGGTTCACGTTCTGTGTTTTCATAGAGGAAAGGACGAATGGCGTTGACAATGGCGCCATTGACAGATTGCACGCTAGCATCTTTATTCTTCAGCGCGATACGAATTGCATTGAAGAGGATGCGCTGGCTTTGGCGAATCAAGTCACCAGATTCTCTCATGTAGACAAAGCCTCGGCTGAGGATGTCAGGACCAGACAAGATCATTTTAGACTTGAAGTCAACAGTTGCGACTGCTAGAACGACACCATCTTCAGATAGATCACGACGGTCTTTGAGGACAGCAGCGCCGATTTCACCGATACGATTTCCATCGACATAGATGTCTTGGGCATTGAAGTGCCCTGCGATACGGGCTGAGTTAGCAGTAAGGGCAAGCACATCACCATTGCTCATGATAAAGATATTGTCCTTCTCGACACCCGTATCCACCGCTAGTCCAGCGTGGACTTTTTGCATGCGGTATTCACCATGGACAGGCATGAAGTATTTTGGCTTGATCAAGCGGAGCATGAGTTTTTGCTCTTGCTGACCACCGTGTCCAGAGGTGTGGATATTGTTAATCTTTCCGTGGATGACTTCGACACCAGCTTCTGAGATAATGTTAATCAACTTGTTGACGCTAGTAGTATTTCCAGGGATTGGGCTAGAAGAGAAGATAACGGTATCGCCGGGTTGGAGTTGCACCTGACGGTGAGTTCCGTTAGCGATACGAGAGAGGGCTGCCATCGGCTCACCTTGACTACCTGTACAGAGGATAAGAACCTCGCCTGCAGGGTAGTCTTTGATTTCATTTGGCTCGATAAAGGTTCCCTTAGGAGCTTTGATGTAGCCAAGCTCGATCCCGTTGACAATGGCCTTTTCCATAGAACGACCAAAGACCGCAATCTTGCGTCCAGTCTTAACAGCGGCATCTGTTGCTTGCTGGAGACGGAAGATATTTGAGGCAAAGGATGCAAAGATGATACGTCCTTCGATGCCTTGGATAATCTTCATGATGGACTGACCAACGACTTTTTCAGAGTTGGTAAAGGTTGGGACTTCTGCATTTGTCGAGTCAGAGAGGAGGCAGAGTACGCCTTCTTCACCAAGGGCTGCCATACGGTGCAAGTCCGCTGGTTCCCCAACTGGAGTAAAGTCAAACTTAAAGTCACCCGTACAGACGATTTTTCCTTGAGGGGTATGAATGACAATTCCTAAAGGCTCTGGAATAGAGTGAGTGGTTCTAAAGAAAGTTGCCTTGAGATTTTTAAAGGTCAACTCAGTGTTGTGGTTGATTTCGTAAAGTTTGGCGTTGCGCAAGAGACCGTGTTCTTCGAGTTTTCCACGGATCAAAGCTAAGGCAAGTGGTCCAGCGTAGATAGGGACATTTGCTTGCTTGAGCAGGAAAGGAATCCCACCAATGTGGTCCTCGTGTCCGTGTGTGATCAAGACAGCCTTGACGCGGTCGATATTGTCCACGATGTAAGAGTAATCAGGAATGACATAGTCGATACCTAGCAAGTCATCTTCTGGAAATTTAATCCCAGCATCAACGATGATAATCTCGTCTTGGTATTCAATTCCGTATGTGTTTTTCCCGATTTCTCCCAGACCACCGATGGCAAAAACGCCGACTTCTTCAGGTTTAAGAGTGTAGGCCATATTAGAACTCCGTAATCTCGAAAGCGCCAGTTTCTTTTTCGTAATCTAGCAATTTGTCAGACAAGAGTTCGATATACTCGATGTTGTACTCTGGGCGGTTTTCTTCGACAAGTTGGCGAGCAGCGATACGGCCCTCAAGTTCTGAGCTAGCATCGATGTCTAGGTAGAGTGAGCGTGTTGTTTCACGGCGCGGACTGCGCTCTTTTGTTTCCTGATAAAAAACTTTGTAAATCATTACATTTCCTTTCATATTTTCATGATTAACCTGCAGAAAACAACAGCTGATTAGCTGTTTTCTTTTATTTAATTCTGAGTAGTGGATTAATCCTGATTCGTTACAATTATAATAATTATACCATAAAATAAGGGAATAGTAAAAGGTGGAGATAAGAAAATGTAAGAGTGATTTAGTCTAAAAGTATTCGGATTCCATATTCCTGAAATGCCTGTTCTGGATATTTTTAATCTTATGAGAGATAGCCGTGCTTGCGGTACCAATCTACCACGTCAGCTAAGCTTTCTTCGAGAGGGCGATGCTGTCCGCCTAGCTCGCTCTCGGTTTTGGCAAAGCTAAAATTACTTTTGAGATATTCTTCGGCCATGAGATGAGCGAGCTCATTGGTAACCAAAATTGGTTTTTTGGTGAGCCGGTGGTAGAGCTCACTTGCTTGGGCATAGATTTTGACGAAAAGAGGGGAGATCTTGCGCTTGGGGGCGGGAACGCCAGTGATTTTTTCCAGTATTTGGTACAATTCTGTCATGGTCACTTGCCGTCCAACTGCCAGATAGCGCTCCTTTGAGCGTCCGTATTTCATAGCGCGGAGATGAATATCTGCTACATCTCTAGCATCCACCATATTATAGCTAGCCTTTAAGATACCTGGAAGTTTTTGCTCTACAAAATTGATAATCAGCTGCCCACTGGAGGTCGGACCAAGGTCTCTAGGCCCCAACATTACACTCGGCAAGATAAAGCAACCGAAAACATCTGAATGCTTGTCCAAGAAATCACGAACGGCCTCTTCACTCAAAATCTTGCTGCGATAGTAATCAAAAGGAGTATCTTTTGAGCGAGACATGCTTTCATCAATTAGCTGATTGGCCTCACCTTCCAGTACGACACAGGAGGAAGTATGGACAAATTGGCGGATACCAGCCTCGTAAGCAGCTTCTAGGAGGTTATTTGCGCCTATAATATTAGTGTAGTAGAGCTCCTGCCAGTGCTTGCCGCCTTTATAATTATCGCGGAAAAAAGCAGCGGTATGAAAGAGGCTGTCGCAGCCTGCTAAATAGTCACGATAGCTTTCGGGCTCTAAAATATCCCCCTTGACAATCTGGATAGGCAGGTCGGCAAATTGTTTGCGCGCTTTTTCCTCGGAGCGAACGAGAGCGGTCACTTGAATGTTTTCTTTTAGCAGAGCACGCACGAGATTATTTCCTAAAAGACCGGTCGCACCAGTCACAAAAGCGTGGGTCATTGTTCTAGCTGGTTTTTGATTTGTAGGGTTTGGGGTCATCCGTTTTTCCTCCTTTTGCAAATAGATGACATATCATCTATTTAGGATTTTATATTTTTTAACTAAAATTGTCAACAATTTACCTAATCTAGTGTAAAATAGTATAGAAGTGATTTTTGAAAGGAGAGCAGCGTGGTAGCAGAAGGAATTCGATTTGGTTATTTGTTTAGAAGTGCAGAGAGCTTAGCGACGAGAGAATATGGGAAGTTGCTAGAGCCTTTGGGAATTACGCCCAATCAAAGCGAGGTCTTGCTCGTTTTGGGCGAACATGCTCCGCTGTCTCTCAAGGGCTTGGGGGAATCCCTGATTTGTGAGGAAAAAAGCCCTAGTCGCTTGGTGCAGGCTTTGATTAAAAAAGGCTTGGTCAAGAAAGAAATTTCTAGCAAGGACAAGCGCAGTTCTCGCTTGAGCTTGACTGCTGCTGGAGCGGATTTGCTGCCCAAGATTGCTGAGCAAGAAGCGATTTTTGGAAAACACTTGGCGCAGCAAGTGCCTAATTTGGAGGCTTTTAGCCAGATTTTAGAGGAATTTTTGGTAGATAGTTTCTACGAAGACAAATTAAAACGCCGCTCACTTTGGCGGCAAGAGGAAAAATAGAGGATAAGCATGAAGATTGCAGCTTTTGATACGTCAAGTAAGGCGCTGACGCTCGCGATTTTAGAGGACGAGACCTTGCTGGCGCAGATGACTTTAAATATAAAGAAAAACCACAGCATTACCCTGATGCCGGCTATTGATTTTCTGACGAATAGTCTGGACATGAAGCCGACGGATTTGGATCGTATCGTAGTTGCTCAGGGACCAGGTAGCTACACAGGTTTGCGAATTGCGGTAGCAACTGCTAAGACCTTGGCTCACACTCTGAACATCGAGTTGGTTGGTGTGTCTAGTTTGCTGGCTTTAGTCCCAGAGCAGGCGGAAGGCTTGGTCATTCCTATCATGGATGCCCGCCGCAATAATGTTTATGCTGGCTTTTACCAGTCTGGTCATGTTGTACGGCCAGAGGCTCATCTGCCTTTGGCAGAGGTTTTGGAAATAGCTGGCGCTACTAACCAACCAGTCACCTTTGTCGGAGAGACAGCGGTTTTTGCGGAGCAGATTGGAGCTGCTCTTCCTCAGGCTGCCATTCAGCCAAGCTTGCCAGATGCGGCAGCTATTGGTCGTCTCGGTCTAGACCTGCCTGCCCAGTCCATTCATGACTTTGTTCCTAACTATCTCAAGCGGGTAGAAGCCGAGGAAAATTGGCTCAAGAATCACAAGGAATCCAGTGATTCTTACATTCAGCGCCTATGATTAAGTTGAGAAAATGGAGCGACAGCTCGGATGTGGACGTGGCAGTTCTAGCAGAAGAGCTGGAACAGCTCTTACTTGCGGTCTATGAGGTCAGCCCTTGGACAGCGGACCAAGTGGCAGAGGTTCTGCGTTCGGATGTGAACAGTTGTGCACTAGCAGAAGATGAAAGTCGACTTGTCGGCTTCTTAGTATGGCAGGAAACAGACTTTGAAGCGGAAGTCCTGCAGATTGCCATATTGCCTAGCTATCAGGGGCAGAAAATCGCGACAGCCTTGTTTGACTTTTTGCCTGCCGACAAAGAAATTTTCCTCGAAGTGAGGGAGTCGAACAGGCCAGCTCTGCTATTTTACAAAAAAGAAAAATTTGAAGAAATCGCGCGGCGGAAGGCCTACTACCATGCGCCGATAGAAGATGCGATTGTCATGAAAAGAGAGATCCATGAAAGATAGATATATTTTAGCTTTTGAGACATCTTGCGATGAGACCAGTGTGGCGGTTCTGAAGAATGAGACTGAGCTTTTGAGTAATGTCATTGCGAGTCAAATTGAGAGTCACAAACGTTTTGGGGGTGTAGTGCCAGAAGTGGCCAGTCGTCACCATGTCGAGGTTATTACAGCCTGTATTGAGGAGGCGCTAGCAGAAGCAGGGATTACCGAAGAGGACATAACAGCTGTGGCGGTTACCTATGGACCGGGCTTGGTTGGAGCTCTGCTAGTTGGTTTGTCAGCTGCCAAGGCCTTTGCTTGGGCGCATGGCTTGCCACTTATCCCCGTCAACCACATGGCTGGGCACCTCATGGCAGCTCAGAGTGTGGAGACTTTGGAGTTTCCTCTCCTAGCACTCTTGGTCAGCGGAGGACACACGGAGTTGGTCTATGTGTCAGAGGCTGGCGATTACAAGATTGTTGGGGAGACACGAGACGATGCAGTTGGGGAGGCTTATGACAAGGTCGGTCGTGTCATGGGCTTGACTTATCCAGCAGGTCGTGAGATTGACGAGTTGGCCCATCAAGGTCAGGATGTTTATGACTTCCCTCGTGCCATGATCAAGGAAGACAATCTGGAGTTCTCATTCTCAGGTTTGAAATCTGCCTTTATCAATCTTCACCACAATGCTGAGCAAAAGGGAGAAAGCTTGTCTACAGAGGATTTGTGTGCTTCCTTCCAAGCAGCTGTCATGGATATTCTCATGGTAAAAACCAAGAAAGCTTTAGAAAAATACCCTGTAAAAACCCTAGTTGTCGCAGGTGGTGTAGCAGCTAATAAAGGTCTTAGAGAACGCTTGGCAGCCGAAATCACAGATGTCAAGGTCATCATTCCACCCCTGCGTCTCTGCGGAGACAATGCAGGCATGATTGCCTATGCCAGCGTCAGCGAGTGGAACAAAGAAAACTTTGCAGACTTGGACCTCAATGCCAAACCAAGTCTTGCCTTTGATACCATGGAATAAAGAGTCAGCTTGAAGCTGGCTTTTTTGCCCTCCTTAAATGTCAGAATATTTTGACAAAACTGTAGAAATGGTGATATAATATGTAAAAATTAGGAGGTGGTCAGATGATTGGGAGAATGGAATTGGGAGAATTTTACAAGGAATTGCGCCTGGCGAGAAAACTCAAGCAGTCAGATGTGGCTTGTGATGGACTGACAGCATCCCAGCTATCCAACTTCGAACTGGAACAGATTTCGTGTTATGCTGCCTTTATTTCATAGTATAGGAGAAAATAAAATGAAAAAGATAATCTCACGCTATTACTTGTTTGTAACGATTCTACTTGTCATTGCTGACCAGTTCTTCATTCGTCTGCTCTTACACAGCGACCTTGCTGCGGGCCTATCTGATTTTGCCTATTATTTGTCAGATATGTTGTTGAATTTTCTTGTGGTTCTGCTTGCTATTATTGTTATGGTTTGGTCAGGGAAATGGCAGAAAATCAATAGTAGAAAATTTAAGGGATCCTATCTTTTTTATTCCTTCCTAGCCCTCCTAGCTTTTGTTATTTGGAATTTTGTAACCTTTTTTATTTTCCCCCCTACCAAAAATGAAATTGCTTATCAACTGGATGTTCCTACTTTTACAGGAGCTACAGCATTTTTGATGTATTTTTTCTATCCTGTAATTGCAGGTCCCATTTTTGAAGAGATAATTTATCGTGGATTGGTGATGACCGCTCTGGAAAAAGGGAAGAAATGGGGACTGGATGTGCTTGGATCTGCTGCTTTGTTTGGAATCTTGCACATTAGTAATCATGGTTGGGTTTTGACAGACTTTTTCTCATATATGGGTGGTGGTCTCATATTTGCAGTCTTATTTAGAGTAACCAAGTCCATTTATTGGCCTATTGGACTGCATATAGTCTACAATGGTATTGGTCAAATTCTGCCCTTGTTATTTTAGAGTTTCTGCCAATCATAAAAACAAAAGAACTGACTAGCTAAGTATTATAAATAAGACTGTTTTTTCAGTCTTTTTTTATTTTGACTGTCTGTTACTAATTTTTGATTAGTCCTTTGTTTCCTCATAATTCAGAGAACAAATCTCAAAATGTAATCGGAAAATCCAAAGTTTGTCAGTCTGAGACTTTTCTTGTATAGTAGATATATGAAAATTACAAAAATAATTAGTAGTTTACTTGCTCTTGGAGCTTTACTCATGCTTTTATCAGCTTGCCATCATATCAAAAAGACGCAACTGGTCTGGTTTGAATCCCTTTCTTTCGGTATGCCTGTTAAATCCTTTGAAGAAGTATTTGGAGAGGCTAGCCAAGTGGTGGAAGAAGAGGAAATGGCTTATCGCGATACTTGGCGTGCAGAAGACCCTTATTTCTATAAAACAGGCCGCCTTTTCTATGATTATGAAAATATTTCTTTGAAGGGCCTTGCAGGTCGAGTAAGATTCACATTTTCAAAATCGCATCGCTTGGAGGAAGCGACAGCTCATATTCCTGTAGCTTCAAAAGGGGAGCAACAAGTAGTGCTCAACAATCTATCCCAGACTATAAAAAAAGAAATTGAAGCTCTTCCAGATTACCAGTCCATGACAACTGATACAGTAGGCCTCTATGATGACGGTTATCGCTACAAGGTCAAGTTAAAAGGACAACAGTGGGAACTCTGGATCGATGTCTATCCAACAGAAAATAAATATGCTACAGACACAGAAATCGATAAGTATACTATCCGAGTGGATCAATTTCTCATGTATCCATGATGCTTCCTCTTCAGCACTTTTTGCTAGCACTTAGTTTCGATTCCGAAACTTTTTTCTCATTCCTGAATATGTTATAATAGTCCGTGCTGTGGCTGTGATGATGAACAGCCTCAATTGGAGAGAATATGAGGAGAAGGATGAAAGAAAAAGGATTTTGGGAAGGTGTACAGGCAGCCATGCCGACTGCCCTTGGCTATGTCAGTATTGGTCTGGCTTGTGGGATTATCGGTGCGCCCTATGTGACACCTGTTGAGATGGGCTTGATGAGCCTCTTTGTTTATGCTGGGAGCGCCCAGTTTGCCATGTTGGCACTGATTGCGGTCCAAGCGCCTGTGGCAGCTATTGCTATGACGGTCTTTTTGATCAACTTGCGACTCTTTTTGCTGAGCTTGCATGCATCGACTTATTTCCGTCATACTAGTCTCTGGCAAAATATCGGCATGTCCAGTCTCCTGACAGATGAGACCTATGGGGTTTTGATGGGAGAATTAGCCCATACAGACAAGGTTCATCCCATGTGGATGCACGGGAACAATCTCAATAGTTATGTAGCCTGGTTTATTGGGACAGTGGCGGGGACAGCTTTAGGTGGGCTTCTGCCAAATCCTGAAGTCTTTGGATTAGACTTTGCCCTTGTTGGGATGTTTATCGGAATTTTTACTTCACAATTTCAGATTATGCAAAGACGGGTTCCTGTACGGAATCTGCTGCGGATCCTAGCCGTTGTTGCGGTGTCTTTCTTTTTGCTCTTGACAGTAGTGTCTCAGTCGCTAGCTGTTCTGTTTGCGACCTTGCTAGGTTGTACCATGGGGGTGGTCTTAGATGGTCAGTAAATATCTTTTGTTAGCCGTTATCTTTTCAGGCCTAGTGACTTGGATTCCCCGTATGATTCCCTTCATCTTGGTTAAGTACAAGGGCTTGCCAGCTATCGTCGAGCGGTTTTTGAAGTTTTTGCCTGTTTCCATTATCTTTGCCTTGATTCTTTCAAGCGTAGTGACTGGCAAAGTTGGCAGTCTTCCTCAAATCAAATGGCTGGACTTTTTAGCAGTCTTTCCAACGGCTTGGGTAGCCTTTCGCTACCGCAATCTAGTAGGTACGGTTCTTTTTGGGGTAGTCTTGATTGCAGTCTTGCGTCTGGTTTTTTAAAACAGCCATAAAAAAAACCTATCACCGAGATAGATATCATATAATGGCGAAAAAAAATATTTTCTGTTAAGATAGTAAAGTATTCTATTTTGGAGGAAATGACATGAAAAAAATCGTCAAATATTCATCTCTTGCTGCTCTAGGACTTGTTGCCGCAGGTGTACTAGCAGCTTGCTCAGGTGGAGATAAGAAAGATACTGCAACTAGCGAAGCAGCATCTGGTAAGAAAGAAATTATCGTTGCAACCAATGCTTCACCAAAACCATTTAACTACGAAGAAAATGGCGAGTTGACTGGTTATGAGATTGAAGTAGTCCGTGCTATCTTTAAAGACTCTGACAAATACGATATCAAGTTTGAAAAGACAGAGTGGTCAGGTGTCTTTGCAGGTCTTGATAGCGACCGTTATCAAATGGCTGTGAACAATATCAGCTATACCAAAGAACGCGCTGAAAAGTACCTTTATGCAGCTCCAACTGCTAAAAACCCTAACGTTCTCGTTGTGAAGAAAGACGACGACAGCATCAAATCACTTGATGATATCGGAGGCAAGTCTACTGAGGTTGTTCAAGGGACAACATCAGCTAAACAGCTAGAAGATTATAACAAACAACACGCAGACAATCCAACTGTTCTTAACTACACCAAGGCTGATTTCCAACAAATCATGTCTCGTTTGAGCGATGGTCAGTTTGACTACAAGATCTTTGATAAGATCGGTGTTGAAACAGTTATCAAGAACCAAGGTTTGGACAACTTGAAAGTCATTGAACTTCCAAGCGACCAACAACCTTACGTTTACCCACTTCTTGCTAAAGGTCAAGATGAGTTGAAATCATTTGTAGACAAACGTATCCAAGAACTCTACAAAGACGGAACTCTTGAAAAATTGTCTAAACAGTTCTTCGGAGACACTTATCTCCCAGCAGAAGCTGATATTAAATAGTCGTATGAAATCATCCAGTCTGAGAAAGACGGATGATTTCTCAATTTTCAGGTATATAGTTTCAAACTATATGTCTGCCTATCTAATAACAATTTGCTAATTCAAATAAAGTATGAGATACTATTACGGTATTATTTTTAAAGGAGAAAGAATCATGAAAATTAAAAAATGGCTCGGTGTAGCAGCTCTTGCTACAGTTGCAGGTTTGGCTCTTGCAGCTTGCGGAAATTCAGAAAAGAAAGCAGACAACGAAACAGTTGTCAAAATTGCAACAGTTAACCGTAGCGGTTCTGAAGAAGCGCGTTGGGATAAAATCCAAGAATTGGTTGAAAAAGATGGAATTAAATTGGAATTCACAGAGTTCACAGATTATTCACAACCAAACAAGGCAACTGCTGATGGCGAAGTAGACTTGAATGCTTTCCAACACTACAACTTCTTGAACAACTGGAACAAAGAAAACGGGAAAGATCTTGTAGCGATTGCAGATACCTACATCTCACCAATCCGCCTTTACTCAGGTAAAAATGGGGAAGAAAACAAGTACACCAAAGTGGAAGAAATCCCAGATAACGGTGAAATCGCCGTACCAAACGATGCAACAAACGAAAGTCGTGCACTTTACTTGCTTCAATCAGCTGGTTTGATCAAATTGGATGTTTCTGGAACTGCCCTTGCAACAGTTGCTAATATCACAGAAAATCCAAAGAACTTGAAGATTACTGAATTGGACGCTAGCCAAACAGCTCGTTCATTGTCATCAGTTGATGCTGCCGTTGTAAACAATACCTTCGTTACAGAAGCAAAATTGGACTACAAGAAAGCACTCTTCAAAGAACAAGCTGATGAAAACTCAAAACAATGGTACAACATCATTGTTGCGAAAAAAGATTGGGAATCATCACCTAAGGCTGATGCTATCAAGAAAATTATCGCAGCTTACCACACTGATGAAGTGAAAAAAGTTATCGAAGAAACATCAGACGGTTTGGACCAACCAGTTTGGTAATAAGACACAGGGAGGTGGGAGAGAGTTTCCACCTCTTACTTTTGTATAGAGAGTTGATTTTAAAGAGGCACTTGTGGTCGTTCTGAAGACACAAGTACGTAGTAGAAAGAGAGAGAAAATGGTTTTTCCTAGCGAACAAGAGCAGATTGAAAAATTTGAGAAGGATCATGTGGCCCAACATTATTTCGAAGTCTTACGCACCTTAATTTCCAAGAAATCCGTCTTTGCCCAGCAGGTTGGACTCAAGGAAGTCGCAAACTATCTGGGTGAGATTTTCAAGCGTGTGGGGGCTGAAGTGGAGATTGATGAGAGCTACACGGCTCCCTTTGTCATGGCGCATTTCAAGAGTTCGCGTCCGGATGCCAAGACCTTGATCTTCTATAATCACTATGACACCGTGCCAGCGGATGGCGACCAGGTGTGGACAGAGAATCCTTTTACCCTTTCTGTGCGAAATGGCTTTATGTATGGGCGTGGGGTTGACGACGACAAAGGCCACATCACAGCTCGTTTGAGTGCTTTGAGAAAGTATATGCAGCACCATGATGACCTGCCTGTCAATATCAGCTTTATCATGGAAGGGGCAGAGGAATCTGCTTCCATGGATCTAGATAAGTATTTAGAGAAACACGCGGACAAACTCCGTGGGGCGGATTTGTTGGTCTGGGAACAAGGAACCAAAAATGCCTTGGAACAGTTAGAAATTTCTGGTGGAAACAAGGGGATTGTGACCTTTGATGCTAAGGTGAAGAGTGCGGATGTGGATATCCACTCGAGTTATGGTGGTGTCGTGGAGTCAGCACCGTGGTATCTTATCCAGGCCTTAAGTAGCCTACGTGCCGCAGATGGACGTATCTTGGTAGAAGGCTTGTACGAGGATGTTCAAGGGCCAAATGAACGAGAACTAGCCTTGGTAGATACCTATGCCCAACGCAATCCAGAGGAAATTAGTCGCATTTATGGTTTGGAATTACCTCTCTTACAAGAGGATCGTGCAGCCTTTCTAAAACGTTTCTTTTTTGAGCCAGCCCTTAATATCGAAGGGATTCAGTCAGGTTATCAAGGGCAAGGGGTTAAAACTATTTTGCCAGCAGAAGCCAGTGCTAAGCTAGAGGTTCGTTTGGTTCCTGGTCTAGAACCGCATGATGTTCTGGAAAAAATTCGGAAACAGCTAGACAAAAATGGCTTTGATAAGGTAGAATTATACTATACCTTGGGAGAGATGAGTTATCGAAGCGATATGAGCGCGCCGGCCATTCTCAATGTGATCGAGTTGGCCAAGAAATTCTATCCACAGGGCGTCTCAGTCTTGCCGACCACAGCGGGGACAGGACCTATGCATACGGTCTTTGATGCCCTAGAGGTACCAATGGTGGCCTTCGGTCTAGGAAATGCCAATAGTCGAGACCACGGTGGAGATGAAAATGTGCGAATCGCCGATTACTACACCCATATTGAATTAGTAGAGGAGCTGATTAGAAGCTATGAGTAGAGATATTATCAAGTTAGATCAGATTGATGTGACCTTTCACCAAAAGAAAAGAACCATCACAGCGGTCAAGGATGTGACTATTCACATCCAAGAAGGGGATATCTACGGAATCGTTGGATATTCTGGAGCAGGGAAATCAACCCTTGTACGGGTGATTAACCTCTTGCAAAAACCATCTGCAGGGAAAATTACCATTGATGACGATGTGATTTTTGATGGTAAGGTCACTTTGACGGCGGAACAGTTACGTCGGAAACGTCAAGATATCGGGATGATTTTCCAACACTTTAATCTTATGAGCCAGAAAACGGCCGAGGAGAATGTGGCCTTTGCCCTTAAACATTCTGGACTCAGCAAGGAAGAAAAGAAAGCCAAAGTAGCTAAGTTGTTGGACTTGGTTGGCTTGGCGGATCGTGCTGAAAACTACCCTTCACAACTATCTGGAGGTCAAAAACAGCGTGTGGCCATTGCGCGTGCCTTGGCAAATGACCCAAAAATCTTGATTTCAGATGAGTCAACTTCTGCCCTTGATCCTAAGACAACCAAGCAGATTTTGTCCTTGTTGCAAGATTTGAACCAAAAATTAGGCTTGACGGTTGTTTTGATTACGCATGAAATGCAGATTGTCAAAGACATTGCTAATCGTGTGGCGGTCATGCAGGATGGCCGTTTGATTGAAGAGGGCAGTGTCCTTGAAATCTTCTCAGATCCTAAACAACCTTTGACACAGGACTTTATCTCAACAGCTACAGGTATTGATGAAGCCATGGTCAAGATTGAGAAGCAAGAAATCGTAGAACATTTATCTGAGAACAGTATCTTAGTGCAGCTCAAGTATGCAGGGGCTTCGACAGACGAACCACTTTTGAATGAATTGTACAAACATTACCAAGTAACGGCCAATATCCTCTATGGAAATATCGAAATTCTCGATGGCACTCCTGTTGGAGAATTGGTTGTGGTCTTGTCAGGTGAAAAGGCAGCGCTGGCAGGTGCTCAAGAAGCCATCCGTCAGGCTGGTGTCCAGTTAAAAGTATTGAAGGGAGGACAGTAAAATGACAGAGTTGATTCAAACTTACTTACCAAATGTCTACAAGATGGGCTGGGCTGGTCAGGCAGGCTGGGGAACGGCTATCTACCTAACTCTTTATATGACAGTTCTTTCCTTCATCATCGGAGGATTCTTGGGGCTGGTGGCAGGTCTTTTCCTCGTCTTGACAGCGCCAGGTGGTGTTTTGGAAAATAAGGTTATCTTTTGGATTTTAGACAAGATTACCTCCATTTTCCGCGCGGTTCCTTTCATCATCCTCTTGGCAATCATGTCGCCACTGTCTCACTTAATCGTCAAGACGAGCATCGGGCCAAATGCAGCCCTTGTCCCACTTTCTTTTGCGGTCTTTGCCTTCTTTGCCCGTCAGGTGCAGGTGGTCTTGGCTGAACTGGATGGTGGTGTCATTGAGGCGGCTCAAGCAAGCGGAGCGACCTTCTGGGATATCGTGGGTGTTTACCTATCCGAAGGTCTTCCAGATTTGATTCGTGTGACGACTGTGACCTTGATTTCCCTTGTTGGTGAAACAGCTATGGCAGGAGCAGTTGGTGCTGGTGGTATCGGTAATGTGGCCATTGCCTATGGATTTAACCGTTACAATCACGATGTGACCATCTTGGCGACTATCATTATCATTTTGATTATCTTTACGATCCAGTTCTTGGGAGATTTCTTGACCAAGAAATTAAGTCATAAATAAATGGAAGGAGTTCAAAGAGACTCCTTTTTGTTTTCTCACCGAAATGCAAGAAGGATAAAGCTTCTTTTTAGAAATATGCTATAATAAATAAAGGTCCCCAATTAGCAAGTCAGAAAGTTTGCTATAGAAGGGATGATAATGTAAAGGAGTTTGGCTGGTATGAATTATTTCGAGGGGAATGAGTTTTTCCTTCTCTTATCTGTAGTTTTACTGATTGGTTTTGTGGTAAACTTTTTTGAAAAACGTAAGGACTACTATATTTTGGCCCTCTCTCTCTTATTTGCAGGAGCTATCTATGGTAAGAGTCGAGCGATGGCATCTGCTGCAAGACCACAGGCGAGTCCTGGGAGAAAGGCACCAGCGCCATGCTTGCTAGCTAGGAAGAAAAGTGCCATAAAAAGTCCTAGAGTGGTGATAGCGCCAAAACGAGGGACCTTCGTCAAAAGAAGCATGTAGACACTGCCACCGACAAGGGCAGAAAAGGCAGGTGCGTAGAACATATTGCCTGTTTGGTCGACCAGGTGTCCTAGGAAGACTCCAATCCCTACACAGAGAAAGTAGAGGACGGCAGCCAAGAGGGTGGTTAAGATATTTTTCTTCATGAGAATCTCCTTGATGCAAATTAACAAAACCAATTGTATCATGCTTTTTGAGGATTGTAAATGGGAGTTCTATATTTTTGAAAACGCTTGAAATATGATATAATAGTTACATCGTTAGTTTAAGGAGAGTAGCATGGGAAAATTTCTAGAATTCGTCTTTAATCGTATCTTTTTGGGAATGATGGCGACGGCTTATTTCTGGCTATTAACACTAGCAGGAGGAGTAGTCTTTGGTTTGGCACCAGCTAGTGCCACTCTGATGAGTTTGTATGCGGAGCATGGGTATACCTATCGAGCATACCATTTGAAGGAAGCTTGGGAATTGTATAAGAGCAATTTTGTCAAGAGCAATCTGGCTTTCTATAGTTTTGTGTTTGTGGATCTTGTCTTAGTTTATGGTTTGTATCTTCTAGTTCAATTGCCCCACCAAACGATTTTCCACCTCTTAGCGACCTTTCTCAATGTCCTTGTAGTTGCTCTTGTCTTTCTAGCCTATACTGTTTCCTTGAAACTTCAGGTGTACTTTGATTTATCCTACCAAAACACCTTGAAACTGTCCCTTATCGGGATTTTTATGAGCTTACCTGCGATTGCCAAGGTTTTACTCGGGTCCGCTCTCCTTGTAGGAGTTGGTTATTATATGCCTGCCTTGCTCTTTTTTGTAGGAATTGGAATGTGGCATTTCTTTATCAGTGATATGTTGGAACCTATTTATGAAAGTATCCATGAAAAATTGGCGACAAAATAGAATGAAGCAGTTCTGGCTTCACTCTCTTTTACGGATTTATAGTTTGGTTATGATCGTGGTCATTGCCAGTTTTGCGATTATGCTCTCGTATGCTGACTGGGACTCGCGTGAGAAAGAAGCCCAAAGGGTTGCAGAACGTGTGACCACTCGGACAGTGAGTGAAGTGGAATATTATCACAGAGAGTCAACCCAACTTGCTCAGTCTTTGGTTGAAAATCAGGCCCGCATCGAAGGGATTTACAAGTATTTCAGTCTCAGCACACCAGACTATTTCTATTGGCAATTAGAGCGTAAAACTTCGCCTTATATCTCGGTTTCCCTGTATGAAAATATTGATGACCTATATGTTCGGAATGATTTTGTGACTGGAGTGGCCATTGTTCTTCAGGACTATAAGGAAGTCTATGTTTCGACTAGAGAGAAACGTAGTGGAGAGAAAATTCCTGCGGAGGGTTTTAAGCCGACAGCCAATAGTTTTGCCATTCCCGTTTCCGATCCTGTGTCTGACAAGGATTTAGGAGTGATTTATATCTCCCTATCCCCAGATGTTTTACATGGCGCTATTGACAATACTCGGGGTCATATCCCAATGGCTGTAACAGTAACTTCGCCTTTTGAGACCGAGATGTTCCATATTGGGGAGAAGGTATCAGCCGAGCGAGAAAACTGGTTTGTAGGTGTTACCTCTCACGGTTATCAGGTTCGAGTTGCTGTTCCTAAAAATTTTGTTCTTACAGGAACTTTGACGAGTTCAGCTGTCATTATTGGGCTAAGTATTCTCTTTATCATCATTTTGTACGTGACCCTTAGACAGACTTTTTCAAATTACCAAAAGCAGGTCGTAGATCTAGTAGATTCGATCGAGGTGATTGCTCAAGGGAAAGAAGGCCTTCGAATCGATACCTCTGAAAAAGACCAAGAGTTGCTTCTCATTGCAGAAACAACCAATGATATGTTGGATCGCCTGGAAAAAAATATCCACGATATCTATCAGCTAGAGCTCAGTCAAAAGGATGCCAATATGCGAGCCCTGCAGGCTCAAATCAATCCTCACTTTATGTACAATACTCTGGAGTTTTTACGGATGTATGCCGTTATGGAAAGCCAGGATGAACTGGCAGATATTATCTATGAATTTAGTAGCTTGTTACGCAACAATATCTCCGACGAGCGGGAAACGACCTTGAAGCAGGAGTTGGAATTTTGCCGAAAATATAGCTATCTCTGTATGGTGCGTTATCCTAAATCCATTGCCTATGGTTTCAAGATTGCACCAGAATTGGAAGAAATGAGGATTCCAAAATTTACACTCCAACCATTAGTAGAAAACTACTTTGCCCATGGTGTGGACCATCGCAGAACGGATAATGTCATCAGTATCAAAGTCTTGAAGGGCCAAGGCTTCGTTGAGATCCTAGTGGAAGACAATGGTCGAGGAATGCCCGCTGAGAAACTAGCTAGCTTGCAAGAAAAATTAGCTCAACGAAGTTTTGAACACGAGGCAAGCTATAGTGGGGAGCGGCAATCAATTGGAATAGTAAATGTACACGAACGCTTTGTTCTCTACTTTGGGGATCGCTACCAAATCAGTGTAGAGTCAGCTGAGCAAGAGGGTGTTCGTTACCATATCACTATCCAGGATGAATAGAAAGGGTAGAAATGTATAAAGTTTTATTAGTAGACGATGAGTACATGGTGACAGAGGGGCTCAAGCGATTAATCCCCTTTGAAAAATGGGATATGCAAGTCGTCGCGACAGCTAATCACGCAGATGATGCTTTGGACTATGTTAAGAAAAATCCAGTAGATGTGGTCATTTCCGATGTCAACATGCCAGATAAGACCGGGCTTGAGATGATTAGGGAAATGAAAGAGTTACTTCCAGATACCTATTATATCTTGCTGTCTGGTTATCAGGAGTTTGACTACGTCAAAAAAGCCATGAACCTTAGTGTCGTGGATTATCTGGTCAAGCCAGTAGACAAGGTGGAGTTGGGTCATTTATTAGAAAAGATTGCGCAGCAGCTTCAGGAAAAGGTGGAACAAAGTCAGACCCTCAGTCAAGAATTGGATGAGACAGGATTTACGAACTACCTGTCAGGTAAAGACAGCTGGTGGATTGGTCTTTCCAAGGAAAAGCAGGGCTCTTTTACCATTCCTTACTATGTTTTGGGACAAGACTGGCAGATTTTTATCTCTGATCAGCCACTAGATGGCATCGTCGTGACACCATTTGAAGCACCCTACCAGCAGTCCTTTGAGAATTGGAAGATCAACGCTGAAAAAGCCCTTTTCTACGGTTCAGTCAATCTAGAAAAATCTGAGAGTTTGTTTGCTTATTATGAGCCGATTTATCGGGTGATTATCCAAGGGAATATCAATCAAATCATCGAGGAATTAACCCTGCTAGAGAAGATCGTCTTGGAGAATACCCCGCGCGTGGCTATCACGAAGCAACTCTTTACCCAGTTTGTCATGGATGTCTTTCATTTGTTTGAACACCTAAAAGCAGATGATATGACCGAGATAGTCAAAGCTATCCATGCCATTAACACCTTTGAAGAATTGGTTGCCTATATCAAAGAAACCTTGACCAAGTTCTTTGGCCAGTACCGCATGAATGAAAATGTGGTGAGCGTGCTGGAGGTGATTGGGCGTGATTATCAGAAAGAGCTCTCACTTAAGGATATTAGCAAGGATCTCTTTATCAATCCTGTCTATCTCGGTCAGCTGATCAAGAGGGAAACCAACTCAACCTTTGCGGAACTGCTCAATAAACAGCGAATTAAGGCGGCGCAACAACTCTTGCTTTCGACCAGTGATAGTATCGAAGATATTTGCTATGCAGTTGGCTACAGTAATGTTGGATATTTCTACAAGGTTTTCCGTAAATTGTGCGGAAAATCACCGAAAGCCTATCGCAAACAAGTTGAAACCAGCTTGTAAAAGTTGTATTCCTGTACAAAAAATGCTATAATGTTCAAAATATCTTATGGAGGAAAACATGAAAAAGAATCCTATTTATCTTTGGGTCTTGTTAGTCCTATCAGCCCTTATTTCATCTATGTCATTATTTGGAATCTTGAGTCCATTGCCAAGTAAAGATGTGCTTCGTGCTAGCCTGGCGAATAGCGGGACGCTTACTGCTCAGCAATTAGAAGACACAGTCAACTATACTTACCAAGTAACAGCGTCATCGCACTCAATTTTTAATGTAGTTTTGATTGTTTTATCTGCTATTTTAGTTGTGGTAGCCTTTGTGTTCTTAGTTCGTAAAAACGTCCAATTTGCAAACTATGCTTATATTGGCTATGTTCTACTAGCTATTGTTGGTTTGGTTTATAGCTATATGAACGTTCAAGATGCGGTTCAATTAATCAAAGATACTACCCTCGGCTTAGGAATGGGAGCATTAGCACAAGGAACGAATATTTTGTTTATCATCATCAACGTCCTCTTTTTAGCCTTGGTCTTCTACAAGATGTGGCGCCAGCAAAAAGATTTGGCCGAGGAAGCCGAAGCAGAGGAAGTTGCCTAAGTATTGACAAAAGAGAACTATCAAGTTACAATCTTGGTAGTTCTTTTAATATCCAAAAATAAAAATCGAGGTCAATATGAAAAAAATATCCCTAGTGTATATCAGTCTGAGTGGGAATACAGAGAGTTTTGTAACCCGACTCAAGGACTATCTCTTGTCTCAGTATGAGGGAATTGAGGTCCAAAAAATCCATATCAAGGATTTGGTTAAGGAAGGCCAAGAATTCTTTGAAATGGAACATCACTATGTCGCTTTCTTGCCGACCTATCTGGAAGGTGGAAATGGTGTCGATAACGGCGATGTTGAGATTCTAACGACTCCAGTGGGCGACTTTATCGCTTATGGAGACAATGCTAGTAAGTGTTTTGGGGTAGTGGGATCTGGTAATCGCAATTTTAACAATCAATACTGCCTAACAGCCAAGCAGTATAGCCAGCGTTTTGACTTCCCGGTCCTAGCAGACTTTGAAATGCGTGGCATGCTGGGAGATATTAAAAAGGTCGCAGCAATTATTGCGGATTTGTATGAGTTAGAAACAGAAAAATAAAGTAGTACTGAGGGGCAGTTGAGATTTTCAACTGCTTTTGTGTATGTAAAAAGCACCCTGTAAGGGTGCCATTTTGTAAACTATCCTGCTTTTCCGATGGCAAGTGCATAGATAAAGAAAATAGCAAAGCCAAAGAGGAAAATCAATCCTGCGATAGCAAGGAGTTTTAGCCAGGAAGGAAGATTTTTATTCTCACGTGTCACCAATACATAGTTCAAAAGAGCAAAGAATGGTGTTGTCAGGAAAGAACCGATCATGGCAAAGCGAAGCATGGTGGAAACTTGACCAGCAAAGAATTTGATGATGACGATACCAATGATAGCGGTAATGGTCATCCAGATGTTCAAAGATTTGCGAGAATCCTCTTTTTGACGAATCAATAGTCGTAGCGATTCCTGATTGACACGAGAGTAGCCATCGATAACGGTGATGACCGTTCCAAAGATACAAAGAAAGGCGATAAAGGTAATCAAATAACGGGACCATTCTCCAAGAACAGAGGCATACATACCCACAAATTGAGAGATGTACTTGGCTGAAGCAGCTTCAACTGCCTGCCCGGTAGGATACTGAATTAGTGCTCCTAGTGCCACGAAGAATACAGCTAGGATAGCAGTTCCAATGTAACCAACGTTAAAGTCGAAAAGAGCGTCCACTGTATTAAAGTTGACGGTCTTTTTCTTTTCAGCAGACCAGAGTGAATTGATGGCTGAAATCTCAATAGGGGCGGGCATCCATCCTAGGAGGGAAACGATAAAAGGGAGGGCCGCCATTTGCCAAGGTGTCTTTTCGACAAAATCAGAGCTGTATTCTGGATGCTTAATTGCTGCAATGATAACTGCAAGAACTGTTGCAATGGTCAAAGCAGACATGATCCATTTTGCCATACCATCCAATAGTTTATAGCCACCAAAGAGTAGCATGGCCCAAATGACTGCAACAAGGATGAGGGACCATTGAGTGATGCTAAGTCCAATCATTGGGAAGGCGCTAGCGATGATGGCTGAGCAGAGGATAGCGACTCCAGCTGTATTGACCATAGCTGAAAAGACATTGAGGATAAAGAAAATCCAGAGATAGATTTTTCCTTTTTCGGCATAACCTTCGACCAAAGTCTTTCCCGTATCAGCCGTGTATTCGGCACCAAAACGGAAAAATGGATATTTAAAAACATTGGCCAAGATAATCAAGAGGAGTAGAGACCAACCATAAGAACCACCAGCTTGAGTAGAGGATACAATGTGAGAGCCTCCAACGGCGGCAGAAGCCATGAGGATTCCTGGTCCCATTGCCTTTAGTTTGCTTGCCCAGGTTGACTGGTTTGATAACGTAACTTGTGACATAATAAACACTCCTATTTTTGAATTTTCAGAATAATCTGAATATATAGCTACTATTCTACAAAAAACTTAAAGGAAATGCAAGGACATTTTGAAAAATACAGAAAATTACAGAAAAATTTACATGCATTAATGAAATTTCTCCAAGGAGAATATGGTTAAGCCTAAAAAAATCCGAGAAGAAAGCTTCTCGGATTTTGATTATTTCAATTGATCTGTGACGTCTTTTGAGAGCAACATTCCCAGATGGTAAGTTTTATTGATATGCGCAATGACATCATTGATATTTTCAGTCGTTTGAATTTTTTCTTTGATGTCAGACTTAAATGTTTCATCCTTCAAGAGTTGCTCTTGGTAGAGACTTTGAAGTCTTTCCTTCTCGTACTTATTGAGCAGAAAAAGGAAAACCAAGCTAAGTACAACGAGAATATAAGCATATTGGCTCATAAGGAATCTCCCAGTGTGATAAATAGTAAAAGTGAATAAATTGTTTCATTGAAATGCTACAATGCAGAACAAAATATAAATGCTATTTGCCTCAATCTTTCAGATTGCTTTGCAATCAAGTGACTTGAAAACTACGGCCAACCTCTAAGCTAATTAATATGATTTGATTGACCAATTTAGTGAGACGTTTAGGCAAGTGTCTCTGGTTACGACGTAAAGAAACATAAATCTACAATATTTATGTCCCAGAACTAGTTAAGCACCAAGCCAAATCACCATAGTTACTTAGACTGCTTTACAATCAAGTGATTAAAAGATTACGACATGAGCCTAACCAAATCGATATTATTTGGTTAGGTGAATTAGTGAAGCAGTTAGCTAGTCCGCATATAAGCGGCTAGCGTCTAGCAATTAGGAGCTTTAGTTCCAATAACTTTAAGATTACGACGTTTTAGGACATAAATCGATCATATTTATGTCCTAAAACTAGTGAAGCGCCTAGCCAAAGTCCGAATAGGATTTGGCGTTAGTTACTTAGATTGCTCCGCAATCAAGTAACTTTGGCGATTTACATCTTCTCCGGCGCCTCTACTCCGAGCAAACGAAGAGCTTCTTTGAGGACGACTGCAGTTGCGTAGCTGAGGGCTAGACGACTGTCGCGCTCAGGACTTTCATCTAGGATACGTGTATGTGCATAGTACTTGTTGAAAGCTTGAGCCAAACTAATCGCAAATTTCGCAATGATAGAAGGTTCAAAATTATCTGCCGCACGATTGATAATACGTGGGAAGTCCTGGAGTAGTTTAATGATTTCCCAGCTTTCAGCATCATTCAGGCTGTAGTTGCCAGCCGTATTTGGTTTGAAATCGGCTTTGCGCAAGATAGATTGGATACGAGCGTAGGCGTATTGAACGTAGGGTCCAGTTTCTCCTTCAAAGGATACCATAGCTTCAAGGTCGAAGTCATATCCATTTGTACGGTCGGTCTTAAGATCATAGAACTTGATAGCCCCAACTCCAACAGCGTGGGCAACCTGGTCTTTATTTTCTAACTCAGGATTTTTCGCCTCGATTTGGGCCTTGGCACGACTAACAGCCTCAGCGATAGTCGGTTCTAGCAAGATGACATTTCCTTTACGAGTAGAGAGTTTTTTCCCTTCTTTTGTTACCAATCCAAACGGAACATGGACAATGTCTTGACTCCAATCATAGCCCATCTCTTGTAGTACTGCCTTTAGTTGTTTGAAGTGGGCAGATTGCTCTTGACCAACAACATAGATGGATTTGGCAAATTGGTATTCATTTTTACGGTAAAGGGCTGCAGCCAAGTCACGTGTGATATAGAGAGTTGCACCATCAGATTTTTTGATAAGGGCTGGATGTTCAATTCCATATTTCTCAAGATTGACAACTTGAGCTCCTTCTGACTCAACAAGAAGTCCTTTTTCAGCGAGAATGTCTACAATAGCATCCATCTTATCATTGTAAAAGGCTTCCCCGTTGTAGCTGTCAAATTCGACTTGCAATTCATTGTAAAGGCGGTTGAATTCCACTAAACTTTCATCACGGAACCATTGCCAGAGAGCGAGGGCTTCCTCATCTCCATTCTCCAGTTTACGGAACCATTCGCGTGCTTCTTCATCCAAGCTAGGGTCTTTTTCAGCTTCAGCATTGATGCGAACGTAGAGTTTAAGAAGTTCATCGATTGGATGAGCTTTAACGGCTTCTTCATTTCCCCATTTCTTGTAGGCGACAATCAGCATCCCAAACTGTTTGCCCCAGTCTCCCAAATGATTGACCTTGACTGTTTGATAACCGATTTTTTGGAAAATATGTGACAAGCTATCTCCGATAACTGTTGAACGCAAGTGCCCAATAGAGAATGGTTTTGCGATGTTGGGACTAGACATATCAATAACGACATTTTCTTGCTTGCCAATGGTTTGGTCAGCATAGTGATCTTTTTCAGTGATAACATCCTGCAATACCTGAGCCGAAATAGCACTTTTATCAAGGAAAAAGTTGACGTAAGGTCCGATAGCGACAACCTTTTCAAAGGCTTGACTATTGATTTTTTCAGCAATATCTGCTGCAATCATTTGAGGAGCTTTACGCTCGACCTTTGCTAGAGAAAAGGCAGGGAAGGCGATGTCTCCCATTTCTGAGTTTTTAGGTGTTTCCAGTAAATTTAAAATAGCCTCTTGATCCAGGCTATCAATGACGCTAGCCAACTCGCTAGCAATCAATTCTTTTGTATTCATAAGGGCTCCTTTTGGGCTTTTTTACTATTTTAACACAATTTACTACATTTTTTGAGAAAGAAAAGAATTTTTTTGAATTATCTAGTTTTTTTGGTATAATATAGTTATAAAATAAATGTAAAAGTTGTTATAAATATTCACTTAAGAGGATAATATGAGAAAAAGAGAACGGCATCAATTGATTAAAAAGATGATCACCGAAGAAAAACTTGGGACACAAAAAGAGATTCAAGATCGTTTAGAAGCTCGTAATGTTTATGTGACACAAACGACTTTGTCGCGTGATTTGCGTGAAATCGGCTTGACCAAGGTTAAGAAAAATGATATGGTGTATTATGTACTAGCAAATGAGACAGATAAGATTGATTTAGTTGAGTTTTTGTCTCATCATTTAGAAGGAGTTGCAAGAGCTGAGTTCACCTTGGTACTTCATACCAAACTTGGGGAAGCTGCAGTCTTAGCAAACATTGTAGATGCAAACAAGGATGAATGGATTTTAGGAACGGTTGCTGGTGCTAATACCTTATTGGTTATTTGTCGAGACCAGCACGTTGCCAAGTTGATGGAAGATCGTTTGCTAGATTTGATGAAAGATAAATAAGGTCTTGGGAGTTGCTCTCAAGACTTATTTTTAGCAAGGAGAGACGGAAAATGGCAACAGAAAAGCTATCACCCGGCATGCAACAGTATGTGGATATTAAGAAACAATACCCAGATGCTTTTTTGCTTTTTCGGATGGGTGATTTTTACGAGTTGTTCTATGAAGATGCAATTAATGCAGCACAGATTTTAGAAATTTCCTTAACGAGTCGGAATAAAAATGCAGAAAATCCGATACCCATGGCGGGTGTCCCCTATCATTCTGCCCAACAGTATATCGATGTTCTGATTGAGCAGGGCTATAAGGTGGCCATTGCCGAACAGATGGAAGATCCTAAACAAGCAGTTGGGGTTGTCAAGCGTGAGGTGGTCCAGGTCATCACACCTGGAACGGTCGTCGATAGCAGTAAGCCGGATAGTCAGAATAATTTTTTGGTTGCCTTAGATCGCGATGGCAATCAGTTTGGTCTGGCTTATATGGACCTAGTGACGGGTGACTTCTATGTGACAGGTCTATTAGATTTTACGTTGGTTTGTGGGGAAATTCGCAACCTCAAGGCTCGAGAAGTGGTGCTGGGTTATGACTTGTCTGAGGAAGAAGAACAAATCCTCAGCCGTCAGATGAATCTGGTACTTTCTTATGAAAAAGAAGGCTTTGAGGACCTTCATTTACTGGATTCACGACTGGCAGATGTGGAGCAAGCAGCAGCTAGTAAGCTCCTCCAGTATGTTCACCGGACCCAGATGAGGGAGTTGAACCACCTCAAACCTGTTATCCGCTATGAAATCAAAGATTTCTTGCAGATGGATTATGCGACCAAGACTAGTTTGGATTTGGTTGAGAATGCCCGGTCAGGTAAGAAGCAAGGCAGTCTTTTCTGGCTTTTAGATGAAACCAAAACGGCTATGGGTATGCGGCTCTTACGTTCTTGGATTCATCGTCCTTTGATTGATAAGAAGCGAATTGTCCAACGTCAAGACGTGGTGCAGGTCTTTCTTGACCACTTCTTTGAGCGTAGTGATTTGACAGACAGTCTCAAGGGGGTTTATGACATCGAACGTTTGGCTAGTCGGGTTTCTTTTGGCAAGACCAATCCCAAGGATCTCTTGCAGTTGGCGACCACCTTATCCAGTGTACCACGGATTCGTGCGATTTTAGAAGGCATGGAGCAACCTGCCCTGGCCTATCTTATCGAACAGTTAGATGCCATCCCTGAGTTGGAGAGCTTGATTAGTGCTGCCATTGCTCCTGAAGCTCCTCACGTGATTACGGAAGGTGGCATTATCCGTACGGGATTTGATGAGACCTTAGACAAGTACCGTCGTGTGCTCAGAGAAGGTACCAGCTGGATTGCAGAGATTGAGGCTAAGGAGAGAGAAAACTCTGGCATCAGTACGCTTAAGATTGACTACAATAAAAAGGACGGTTACTATTTCCATGTGACCAATTCGCAACTGGGAAATGTGCCATCCCACTTTTTCCGCAAGGCAACACTGAAAAACTCAGAACGCTTTGGTACCGAAGAATTGGCCCGTATCGAGGGAGATATGCTGGAGGCGCGTGAGAAGTCAGCCAACCTAGAATATGAAATCTTTATGCGCATCCGTGAGGAAGTCAGCAAGTACATCCAGCGTTTGCAAGCGCTAGCCCAAGGAATTGCGACAGTTGATGTCTTGCAAAGTCTAGCAGTTGTAGCTGAAACCCAGCATTTGATCAGACCTGAGTTTGGAGAGGATTCACAAATAGATATCCAAAAAGGGCGCCATGCTGTCGTCGAAAAGGTCATGGGAGCTCAGACCTACATTCCAAACAGTATCCAGATGGCAGAAGATACCAGTATTCAGCTAATCACAGGGCCTAACATGAGCGGGAAGTCAACCTACATGCGCCAGTTAGCCATGACGGCGGTGATGGCCCAGCTGGGTTCTTATGTGCCGGCAGAAAGCGCCCATTTGCCTATCTTCGATGCTATCTTTACCCGTATCGGAGCAGCAGATGACTTGGTTTCAGGTCAATCAACCTTTATGGTGGAGATGATGGAGGCCAACAATGCCATTTCGCATGCGACCAAGGATTCCTTGATTCTCTTTGATGAATTGGGACGCGGAACTGCAACTTATGACGGAATGGCTCTGGCCCAATCCATCATCGAATACATCCATGAACATATCGGAGCCAAAACCCTCTTTGCGACCCACTACCATGAGTTGACCAGTCTGGAGTCTAGCTTGGAACACTTGGTCAATGTCCACGTGGCAACCTTAGAACAGGATGGACAGGTTACCTTCCTTCACAAGATTGAACCAGGTCCAGCTGATAAATCCTACGGTATCCATGTGGCCAAGATTGCTGGCTTACCAGCAGAACTTTTAGCAAGAGCGGATAAGATTTTAACGCAACTGGAGAGTCAAGGGGGAGAAAGTCCTGCTCCGATGAGCCAAACAAGTGCTGTCACAGAACAGATGTCACTCTTTGATGCGCCTGAAGAACATCCTATCCTAGCAGAATTAGCTAAACTGGATGTGTACAATATGACACCTATGCAGGCTATGAATGTCTTGGTCGAGCTCAAACAAAAGTTATAAAAAGAATCCCACTCATGCATTTGTGAGTGGGATTTTCTCTATTACTTTTTATGGGCCAAAAGTTGATTGATGTGGTCCACTTTTTTTGCTTCTCTTTTATAGAGAATAACCCAGATGATGAGGTAGACGATCGCAAACTCTGGAATGAGCTGGAGATAGAAGGTCCAGTGGAAGGGGAACCAACCAGCCAGAGTTGCTAGTGGAACAAAGCCAGCCAACATGAGGAAGAAATGGGAAAGTGTTGCACGGAGCAAGCTCCAGTCACGGCTGAATAAGCGGCTACCAAAGCTAAAGAGAACGCCGATAGCTGACCAGATGATCATACAGTAGAGCAAGACCAGAGCACCGTGAACCTGATGTTGCACCATCACTTGTCCGACTAGAGAATCAGGACTCAGTGGAGCGTAGGTATTTGGTGCATAAATGAGTGAAAAGAGGATAGATAGGATGAGCCCGATGAGAACACCAGCAGCAGCATCGTGAAAGATTTGTTTTTTCATAGTTCTAATTTCTCCTTGATGGTTTTTAGGTAACGGCGAGATGAGTAGGTAAAGCTTTCGTTTTTGAGAAAGATCTCGACCAGGCCGTTGGGGGTTAGTTTGAGATGAGAGATAGCGTCAATATTAACGATTTCTGATTGGGAAATTTGGATAAAAGTGGTCGGCAGAATGTCAAGCACTTGATAGAGTCGCAAATCAATGGTGTAGGTCTGAGAAGCAGTTTCTGCTAGAATCTTTCGATTCTCGATATAGAAGCGTTGTATCTTGCCAATCTTAACTAGATAGACCTGATTATCAATCTTACCTTTGATTGTTTCTTTTTGGTCAAGATTTTCTGCGAACTCGATGACTTTCTGGACTTTTTCGGTCGGCTGAGGAGTTTGGACAATCAGCTTTTCCTCCTCGTAAGTCTCCTTAATCTGTAGTTCTACTTTCATAAATTTCTCTCCTTTTCAGTTATACAAGGTTAATTTCACTTCTTGTACACCTTTATTAATACTCTTCAAAAATCAAATTCAAACCACGTCAGCGTCGTCTTGCCGTACAAAAGTACTGTCTGCGCCTAGCTTTCTAGTTTGCTCTTTGATTTTTATTGAGTATACCACTATTTTACGACCCATGGCAAGAGCTTTTGTCTATGTGGAGAGATTTGGAGTCTATGTGGTATTTGCTTTTTCTGATAGCATTTGAAATATGGTATAATAGCACTAATCAATTTCTAGGAAAATAGATACAGAAAGGGGCTGAAAGATGTCTCATATTATTGAATTGCCAGAAGTGTTAGCAAACCAGATCGCGGCAGGGGAGGTTATCGAACGTCCTGCCAGTGTGGTCAAAGAGTTGGTAGAAAATGCCATTGACGCGGGTTCTAGCCAGATTATCATTGAGATTGAGGAAGCTGGTCTCAAGAAAATTCAAATCACCGATAATGGTCATGGAATTGCCCACGATGAGGTGGAGTTGGCCTTGCGTCGCCATGCGACCAGTAAGATAAAAAATCAGGCAGACCTCTTTCGGATTCGGACGCTTGGTTTTCGTGGTGAAGCCCTGCCTTCTATCGCTTCTGTCAGTGTGCTGACTCTGTTGACGGCGGTGGATGGTGCGAGTCATGGGACTAAGTTAGTCGCGCGTGGAGGTCAAGTTGAGGAAGTCATCCCAGCGACTAGCCCTGTAGGAACCAAAGTTTGTGTGGAAGACCTCTTTTTCAACACACCTGCCCGTCTCAAGTATATGAAGAGCCAGCAAGCGGAGCTGTCTCATATCATTGATATTGTCAACCGTCTGGGCTTGGCTCATCCCGAGATTTCTTTTAGTTTAATCAGTGATGGCAAGGAAATGACGCGGACAGCAGGGACTGGTCAACTGCGTCAAGCCATCGCAGGGATTTACGGTTTGGTGAGTGCTAAGAAGATGATTGAAATTGAGAACTCTGACTTAGATTTCGAAATTACAGGTTTTGTGTCTCTGCCTGAGTTAACCCGAGCAAATCGCAACTATATCAGCCTCTTCATCAATGGCCGTTATATCAAGAACTTTCTACTCAACCGTGCTATTCTTGACGGTTATGGAAGCAAGCTCATGGTAGGGCGTTTTCCACTGGCTGTCATTCACATCCATATTGATCCTTATTTGGCAGATGTCAATGTGCATCCGACCAAGCAAGAAGTGCGGATTTCTAAGGAAAGAGAACTGATGGCGCTGCTTTCAGAGGCTATTTCAAATAGTCTCAAGGAGCAAGCCTTGATTCCTGATGCTTTAGAAAATCTTGCCAAGTCGACCGTGCGCAATCGTCAAAAGGTAGAGCAGACCATTCTCCCACTCAAAGAAAATACGCTTTACTATGAAAAAACAGAACTCTCAAAACCTAGTCAAGCTGAGGTGGCTGACCACCAGGTTGAATTAACTGAGGAGGGTAGGGACCTAACCCTGTTTGCTAAAGAAACTTTGGACCAATTGACTAAGCCAGCAAAACTGCATTTTGCAGAGAGAAAGCCTGCTAACTATGACCAATTGGACCATCCAGAGTTAGATCTTGCTAGCCTCGATAAGGCTTATGACAAGCTGGAGCGAGAAGAATCATCCAGCTTCCCAGAGTTGGAGTTTTTCGGACAAATGCACGGGACCTATCTTTTTGCCCAAGGGCGAGATGGCCTCTACATCATAGACCAGCACGCGGCCCAGGAACGAGTTAAGTACGAGGAATACCGTGAAAGCATCGGCAATGTTGACCAGAGCCAGCAGCAACTCCTAGTGCCCTACATCTTTGAATTTCCTGCGGATGATGCGCTTCGTCTCAAGGAAAGAATGCCTCTCTTAGAGGAAGTGGGTGTCTTTTTAGCAGAGTACGGAGAAAATCAATTTATCCTACGTGAACATCCTATTTGGATGGCAGAAGAAGAGATTGAATCAGGCATCTATGAGATGTGCGACATGCTCCTTTTGACCAAGGAAGTTTCTATCAAGAAATACCGAGCAGAGCTGGCTATCATGATGTCCTGCAAGCGGTCTATCAAGGCAAACCATCGCATCGATGACCACTCAGCCAGACAACTCCTCTATCAGCTCTCTCAATGCGACAATCCCTATAACTGTCCCCACGGACGTCCCGTTTTGGTGCATTTCACCAAGTCGGATATGGAAAAAATGTTCCGACGCATTCAGGAAAATCATACTAGCCTCCGTGAGTTGGGGAAATATTAAGAACACAAAAAGCCTTTGTTTTTTCCAAACAAGGCTTTTTAGCTTTTCTATGGTGGGAATTTTGAATGGGCATGGCAACTTGCCATGAGGTTTACACTTGCTTGACAAGAAAAAGTAATGAGAAATATGATTCAATTGACTCAAGGTTTCATAGAGTCGTCTTGGTTTGAGGGATTCTCAAGACCAATCATTTTATCAAGATAACGTTGTTTGGTTTTGAGAGTCTTGCTGATAGCAATCGCTGAAGCAATCAAAAGAACGAAGGTCAGCCAAATCCAGGCGGTGAACTCGGCTGGAAAACTAGAACCAGCTAAAAAGAGATAGATAGCCAGAGCTAAGACGAAAATATAAATCACTTGCCAGAGGCCAAAAGATTTAACTTCTTTATAGTATTTGTCCTTATCTTCCTCCAAAATCACTTCTGTAGAAGTTTTTTCAGAGTTTTCATCTAGTAGTAGATAGTCAGTTGTCACTTGAAAAATCTTGCTTAATTCAATGATTTTTTCGATTTCTGGAAGAACTTGACCAGACTCCCACTTGGAGATACTTTGCCGAGAGACATTGATTTGTTCTGCTAGCTTTTCCTGGGACCAACCTTTTTCCTTTCGGAGCTCAAATAGTTTTTCTGCGAGTTTCATGATTCTATCCTCCTTTTTCTACCTCTATCCTAACAATTTTTACTTATTATGAGAATACAATCTCCTGTACTATTTGTCAACCAGAGGTTGCACTTGTGTTTGCAGTTTCAGCAAAAAAATATGATATACTAGGTAAGAAAAAGCGAAGAAATTATGAAAAAGGAATGAAAGATGAAAGAATTTTTTGCCCTCCCCAAGCAAATTCAAATGCGGGAATGGATGAGCTTTGTAGCACGGATTTTAGAGAGTGCCATTACTCCTTTTATGGCCATGTACTATGTTCAATATTTTGGAGCCTTTTGGGCGGGGTTATTGATGATCACAACCAAACTCATTGGTTTTTTAGCTGGGCTGTATGGTGGACATTTGGCGGATCTTTGGGGACGTAAGAAAGTCATTGACTGGGGAAACTTTGGTCTTGCGAGTGGCTACTTTCTTGTGCTGCTGGCAAATATGCCTAATCATATTTTTCCCTTTTTGACTTTTGTCGGAATGTTGCTGGCAGAGACCGCAGGAACTTTCTCTTGGCCGGCTATTGATGCGATGATTATTGATTTGACCGACGAGCAAAATCGCCGTTTCGTTTATACGATTAGTTATTGGTTTGTCAATGTATCCGTTATGTTAGGAGCAGGGCTTGCAGGTTTCTTTTACGACCACCATTTTTTTGAGTTGCTTCTGGTTTTGACGGTGATTAGCTTCTTGAATTTTTTCCTCGCTTGGAAATATTTTTCAGAAAGCAAGCCAGCTAATCTGGTCTTTGAGCATGGTAGCAGTCCTTTGGCAACTGTGAAAAATTATGTTTCTGTTTTTCAGGACAAAATTTTCCTACTTTATACGTTAGGGACTGTATTTAATGGTGTTATCTGGTTGCAAATTGACAATTATATACCCGTTCATTTGAAAGAGTCATTCATCGCGAGTAGTATTTTCGGTATTCATATTTCAGGAGCTAAGATGCTCAGTATCATGGTCTTTATCAATACCCTGATTATTGTTTGCTTCATAACGACTGCCAATCGTTTGACCAAGGAAATGAAGCTCATACCGCAGTTTTTATTGGGAAGTATTATCTTTGACTTGGGTATGCTTTTCACCATTGTCTTCAGGAGTTTCTGGGCTCTGTTTTTGCTAGCCATTCTCTATACTATGGGGGAACTCATCTGCATGCCGCCAAGCCAAGTTTTGCGGGCGGAAATGATGAATGAGAATAAGCTCGGAACCTACTCAGGTTTCCTTAATATGGCGCAGCCTTTAGCGTCTATTTTAGCGGGGGCGATGATTTCTATCAGCGCTGCAACAGGTGCTGTAGGTGTTTGGCTCGTTTTTATTGTGTGTGCAGTACTTGGGTTGCTTCTTATCATCAGAGCAGCGCATTTACAAGGAATTGCAAATCAATTATAGAAAGTGAAAATTATGTACGAATATCTAAAAGGAATCATTACCAAAATCACTGCTAAATATATCATCCTTGAGGCAAATGGTATCGGTTATATCTTGCATGTAGCCAATCCCTATGCCTACTCAGGTCAGGTCAATCAAGAAACTCAGATTTATGTGCACCAAGTTGTTCGTGAGGATGCCCATCTGCTCTACGGTTTTCGCTCAGAAGATGAGAAAAAGCTCTTTCTCAGTCTGATCTCGGTCTCAGGGATTGGTCCTGTGTCAGCTCTTGCTATCATCGCAGCTGATGACAATGCTGGCTTGGTTCAAGCGATCGAGACTAAGAACATCACCTACTTGACCAAGTTCCCTAAAATTGGCAAGAAAACAGCCCAGCAGATGGTGCTGGACTTGGAAGGCAAGGTAGTCGTGGCTAGTGATGACCTTCCTTCCAAGGTCGCAGTGCAAACCAGCGCTGAAAACCAAGAACTGGAAGAAGCTATGGAAGCCATGCTGGCACTGGGCTACAAGGCGACTGAACTTAAGAAAATCAAGAAATTCTTTGAAGGAACGACGGATACAGCAGAGAACTATATCAAGTCGGCCCTTAAGATGTTGGTCAAATAGGAGTATAATATGCCAAAACGCTGTGGTTGGGTAAAAATGAATAATCCCTTATATGTAGCCTATCATGATGAGGAGTGGGGGCAACCCCTTCATGATGACCGCGCTCTTTTTGAACTGCTCTGTATGGAGACTTATCAGGCTGGTCTGTCTTGGGAAACGGTACTCAACAAACGCCAGGCTTTCCGAGAAGCATTTCATGGCTATCAAATTCAAGCGGTCGCGGAAATGACAGATGGGGAGTTGGAAGCCTTGTTAGAGAATCCAGCCATCATCCGAAATCGTGCCAAGCTCTTTGCGACACGCTCCAATGTCCAAGCATTTTTACAAGTTCAGGAAGCATATGGCTCCTTTGATGCCTATCTCTGGTCTTTTGTCAATGGACAAACCATCATCAATGATGTCCCCGACTATCGCCTAGCCCCAGCTAAAACGTCTTTATCTGAGAAAATATCCAAGGATCTCAAAAAACGTGGTTTCAAATTCACAGGTCCAGTTGCGGTTTTGGCTTTTCTACAAGCAGCAGGTTTGATTGACGACCACGAGAATGATTGTGAGTGGAAAAGCGGAAATAAGTGAGTGCAGGCGTCTAATTATCTGAGAATATAGAAAAAAGCTGAGAAGAGTTTCTCAGCTTTTTGATTATATGCTAGTAACTTTTATAGTGCAGTAAGAAATGTCAGTCCACCTAAGACAACGCCAGCTGAGTTTGGAATAATTAGTATCCAATCCTTCTTAGGTTCTTTTGTCCACCCGTAAATAACCCAAATTAAACAAGATACTGCTGCGGATAAAGGCTGGAATGGTTGAGCTTTGTTGCCTTGTAAATTGGCAAAAATTTGTGGGATGTAGGCGATAAATACAATAATCCCGATAAAGGCCCCGATTGAACCGACAATTTGATTTATTTTTTGTTTAGTCATATACACCTCCTTTAAAAAGATATCATAGAAATAAGCAAAATGCAATAAATTCAGACACAAATTGTAACGAAAATCAATACCAAAGCACAAAAATGGAGAAATTGTTTATTTTTTGTTATAGTCAAAGCGAATGACTTGCTTCTTTGCATCCACATAAGCGTGAACGCCAAAGGGCACAATGGCTCTTGGTGTGGCGTGCCCAACGTTTAGATTATAGACAATCGGGATATTGTTATCAATGATATCCAATAGTGCCTCTTTATAGTCGTCATAGAAGGTTTCATCCATAGGTTTTCCGACCAAGAGTCCACTGATGACCTCAAATACCCCAGTTTCTTTCAAAGCCAGCACCATCTTTTTGAAGTTTTCCGGCTCAGGCTTCTCTTCGCTTGTTTCTAACAAAAGAATCTTTCCTTCCCAGTCGGATAAGTCAGGAAAAAGTTTGTATTTTTGGCAGAGAACTGTGCTGTCTGCGTATCGAGAATTGTCAAAGATATCATAGAGAGATTCAAGGCAACCTCCGAGAATTTCTCCCTCAAACTGGGGATTTCCTTGTAACAAATCAAAGCCTGTATTTACATGACTGATACGAGCTGTTCCCAGGGCCTTGGGACTAAAATCAGTTCGTTCCTCATACCAAAGGTCGCTAGGGCGGATTTCTGAGATTCTTCCTGTCTTGATCAATTCTTTAAAGTAGTGAAAGCTATAGGTCAACATCTCCTTGTCTAATTCACAAATGTCTGCTAGAAAGGATTGCCCATAAAAAGTCTTGACCCCTAGTTTGTGCAACATAAGGTGGTTCATAGTGGTATCCGAGAAGCCAAGAAACATCTTTGGTTTGATAACCTTTTGGAGTTGGTCATTTTCAAAAAGATAAGGTAGCAAGCGATAGGTATCATCCCCACCGATGGCGCAGAGGATCATGTCGATGCTATCGTCCGAAAAGGCCTGCATCAAATCCTCTGCACGCGCCTCAGGATGGTCCTTGATAAAGTCTAATCCTTTTTGCGAATGAGGCAAAAAGATAGGATTGAGTCCCAAATTCTTGAGACGTTGGACACCTAAGTCGACTTCGTGTTTGACAAAATCCTCTCCGATAACACCACTAGACAAACTAACAATACCAATAGTAGAAACCATATCTCATCCTCCTAGAAATAGATTGATACTCTTCGAAAATCAAATTCAAACCACGTCAGCTTTGCCTTGCCGTGTCTATGTTACTGACTTCGTCAGTTCTATCTACAACCTCAAAGCAGTGCTTTGAGCAACCTGCGGCTAGCTTCCTAGTTTGCTCTTTGATTTTCATTGAGTATGAGCCTATTCTATCACAAAAGATGAGAGAAAACTATAGGAATTAGACTCAGAAGTGCTATTGGAACTCAAGAAAGCAAGAAAAAAGCAACCGCCTGTGCAGTTGCTTTCCGTTTTTCGAATCTCGATAGGTGTGAGTTACTTGGTCAACTCTTGATTATAGGAGAGGGCTAAATCAATCCAGTAAGGAAGTTCTTTTTGACCTTCGATATCTAGGTCTATATAGCCATGATAAGGTCGCCCTCTCATCAATGTAATATGAGCTCCTGTTCGGGGTAGAACTTGCTTTTCCATTTCTTTGCCAATTCTCACCATAACCAGTTCGTCCTTTCTGGAACTGACTGTAAGGACCATTTTCCCACGAATCATAAAGGCCAGGCCACCAAACAGTTTCTTTTCTTCTAGCTCTTCTTCGAAAATTTGGGGAGGCAGTTTGAGTGCTAGAATTTTTCGAATCTGCTGAGCTAAGGATTGACTATATGCCATAGCTTTTCACTTTTCTTAATAACGTGATGGGCCCGCGCTTGCACTTCGGATGTTGAAACGTTTCTTGAGATAGAAGCGAAGGGCGAGAAGGGCAGCTCCCAGGATAGCCAAAGGCAGTGGAGCAAGGATTGGATTGAGAGCTGCTGGTAGGAAGCTTGTTGCAAAGAAGACAGCCAACCAGAGAAGCATAGCAGCCAGGATGACGAGGATTGATTTCCAGAAAGGAGGGCGCTGACTACGATCTGTGTCTGGTCCATAATACTGGTAGACAAAGTAGTACATCAAGTAGAAGGCCACCCCTCCTACAAGTCCAACCAACAAGAGGGTAATCAACCCATAGCCAATGGCCTGATCTGTAGAGAAGAAGGTAGTCAGAGCGCTAACCAATGCAAAGAGACTGGTGATAAAAAGAGCTGAGTCCATAATCATGAGTTTTGGATCGTCATTTTCTTTTGGATGCTCTTTTTCATATTGCTCCTTGACAGTGAAGCTATGAGCCCAGTGGGTTGGAGCGCCGTAGAGGGAACGAGCTGTCGTTCCTTTGGCTTGCTCTTCAAGGATTTTAGGAATGACTTCCTCAAAAACAGCCTTGATTTCAGCATCTGTTTTGCCATCTTTGATAAATTGCTGGGTAGCAATATGGATAAACTCTTGGTTTTTCTTAGTTAATTTTTGTAGATCAATCTGAGACATAGGGATTCCTCTTAGAACCATTTCTTATGGATGAGATAGAGAGTGAGTGAAACACTCATAGCAAAGGCGATAAAGACGATTAACCAGAAGGCATGTGGCTCACCGTTCAAAGGGATTTCATTATCCTTGAAGTTCATCCCATAGGCTGAGAAGATCATGGTTGGGACAGACATAACGATGGTCACGAGAGCCAGAGTTTTCATGATGTTGTTCTGGTTATTGGAAATGATAGAGGCAAAGGTCTCTGTCATAGAGTGAAGGACATTTCCATAGATATCTGCCATCTCGATGGCCTGTTGGGTTTCAATAAGGGTGTCTTCGAGCAGGTCTTCGTCTTCTAGGTATTTCTTGATATTGCTAGTTGCGCTGGTCAATTTCTTAATCACGCGCTCGTTCGTCTTCAGTGAGGCCTTGAAATAGACGATGGTCTTTTCCAATTCCATGAGCTCGATCAGCTCTTCGTTTCGAGTAGACTTGTGAAGTTGACTTTCGATCTGTTCACTCTTACGGTCGATCGAACGAAGGGCCGTAAGGTAAAGTTCGGCGTTGCGGTAGAGAATCTGGAAGATAAAGCGTGAACGCATGAAGGTGTAAAAGTTACGCAGTCTACGGTTGATAAAGACATCGAGAACTGGGAGGGGCTCCAAGCAGGTGGTGATAATGGTCTCCTCGGTGATGATAATCCCTAGCGGAATCGTTACGTAGTAGGTGCGATTGTTTCTTTCCTCTGTGATGGGAACGTCTACGATGATCAAAGTATACTCATCTTCAATGGTAATACGGGACATTTCTTCCGCATCGAGCGGTGCTCGAAGGTCGGCAATGTCAATGTCGAAGGCGTTAGCGATTTCCAACGATTCATTTTGTGTAGGATTGACGAGGTTGATCCAAGTACCCGGTTCAAGCGTGTCGATCTCTTTAAATTCAGTTGTTGTTGAGAGAAAAACTTGTTTCATATCCCCTATCCTTTCCTACTATTCAGTGATTCATTTTTTGCACCGTACTATTATACTATAAAAACAGCTTTTTGGGTAATAGAATTTCACATTTTTTGGTATAATGGAAAGCAATAATGGACTAGAAAGAACAAAGATGCAAGATAAAATTGTGATTCATGGGGCGCGTGCCCATAACTTAAAAAATATTGATGTGGAGATTCCGCGAGACAAGCTGGTTGTTGTGACTGGTTTGTCAGGATCTGGGAAATCCAGTTTGGCCTTTGATACCCTCTATGCGGAGGGACAACGTCGTTATGTGGAGAGTTTGTCAGCCTACGCTCGCCAGTTCTTGGGAAATATGGAGAAGCCAGATGTAGATGCTATTGATGGACTCAGTCCAGCTATTTCCATCGACCAAAAAACGACTAGCAAAAACCCTCGTTCGACCGTGGGAACCACGACTGAAATCAATGACTATCTGCGTCTCCTCTATGCACGTGTAGGGATGCCTTACTGTATCAATGGGCATGGGGCTATCAAGGCTTCTTCTGTGGAGCAAATCGTGGATAAGGTTTTAGAATTGCCTGAACGCCAGCGCTTGCAAATTTTGGCCCCTGTCATCCGCAAGAAAAAAGGACAACACAAGAGTGTCATTGAAAAGATTCAGAAAGACGGCTATGTCCGCGTCCGAGTGGATGGGGAAGTCTATGATGTGACCGAAGTGCCAGAGTTGTCCAAGAGCAAGCAACACAATATCGATGTTGTGGTTGACCGTATTGTCATCAAAGAGGGTATTCGTAGCCGTCTCTTTGATTCCATTGAGGCTGCCCTTCGTATCGCAGAAGGATATGTGATTATCGACACTATGGACGATTCTGAGTTGCTCTTTTCTGAGCATTATGCCTGTCCAGTTTGTGGTTTTACAGTACCAGAGTTAGAGCCTCGTCTCTTCTCCTTCAATGCCCCGTTTGGCTCTTGTAGTGAGTGTGATGGTTTGGGCATCAAGCTGGAAGTGGATGTTGATTTGGTGGTGCCAGATACCAGCAAAACTTTGCGCGAGGGAGCCTTGGCACCTTGGAATCCTATCTCATCCAACTACTATCCAAATATGCTAGAGCAGGCCATGACAGCCTTTGGAGTGGATATGGATAAGCCTTTTGAGGACTTGTCAGAAGAAGATAAGAACTTGATTCTCTACGGCTCGGATGGCAAGGAATTCCATTTCCACTATGAAAATGAATTTGGTGGCGTGCGCGATATCGACATTCCTTTTGAAGGAGTAATTGGTAATATCAAGCGTCGTTACCATGAGACTAACAGTGACTACACCCGTACCCAGATGCGTCTCTACATGAATGAGCTAACCTGTGGAACTTGCCACGGCTATCGTCTCAATGACCAGGCCTTGTCTGTCCGTGTGGGTGGGGAGCAAGGACCCCATATCGGTGAAATCTCAGACCTGTCTATCGCAGACCATTTGGAATTAGTGAGCCAGCTGACCTTGTCTGAAAATGAAGCCATTATCGCCCGTCCCATTCTCAAGGAAATCAAGGATCGATTGACCTTCCTCAATAACGTAGGTCTTAACTATCTGACCCTGTCACGTTCGGCAGGAACCCTATCAGGTGGGGAGAGTCAGCGTATTCGCTTGGCGACCCAGATTGGTTCCAACCTATCAGGTGTCCTCTATATCCTAGATGAGCCGTCTATCGGTCTTCACCAGAGGGATAATGACCGTCTCATTGCCAGTCTGAAAAAGATGCGTGACTTGGGCAACACTCTCATCGTGGTAGAACACGACGAAGATACCATGCGTGAGGCGGATTATCTGATTGACGTTGGTCCGGGTGCTGGTGTTTTTGGTGGAGAGATTGTTGCTGCAGGTACGCCTAAGCAAGTGGCTCGCAACAGCAAGTCTATCACAGGCCAATATCTATCAGGTAAACGAGTCATTCCAGTACCAGAAGATCGCCGTTCCGGAAATGGTCGCTTTATCGAGGTGACAGGAGCGCGTGAAAATAACCTACAAAATGTCACTGCCCGCTTCCCGTTAGGAAAATTTATCGCTGTGACTGGTGTATCGGGTTCAGGGAAATCGACCCTAATCAACAGTATTCTCAAAAAAGCCATTGCTCAAAAACTCAATCGCAATTCAGACAAGCCTGGTAAGTTTAAGACGATTACAGGGATTGAGCATGTAGACCGCTTGATTGACATTGACCAGAGCCCTATCGGACGGACGCCGAGGTCCAACCCAGCTACCTATACGGGAGTTTTTGACGATATCCGTGACCTCTTTGCCCAGACAAATGAAGCTAAGATTCGAGGCTACAAGAAGGGCCGTTTCAGTTTCAATGTCAAGGGTGGTCGTTGTGAAGCCTGCTCAGGTGATGGGATTATCAAGATTGAGATGCACTTCTTGCCAGATGTTTATGTGGCCTGTGAAGTTTGCCATGGGACTCGCTACAACAGTGAAACCCTAGAAGTCCACTACAAGGAAAAAAATATCTCGCAGGTCTTGGACATGACCGTCAACGATGCGGTGGAATTTTTCCAACACATTCCAAAAATTCAACGCAAACTTCAGACCATCAAGGATGTGGGACTGGGCTATGTAACGTTAGGACAACCAGCTACCACCCTTTCAGGTGGAGAAGCCCAGCGTATGAAGTTAGCTAGTGAACTCCATAAACGCTCGACAGGTAAATCCTTCTACATTCTGGATGAGCCAACTACAGGGCTTCATACTGAGGATATCGCTCGCTTGCTTAAAGTCTTGGCTCGCTTTGTCGACGATGGAAATACAGTCCTCGTCATTGAGCACAATCTGGATGTCATCAAGACGGCAGACCATATCATCGATTTGGGACCTGAGGGCGGTGTCGGTGGTGGAACCATCATTGCAACAGGAACCCCAGAAGAAATAGCGGCCAATGAAGCCAGCTACACAGGACACTATTTGAAAGGAAAGTTACATCATGAATAAACGTGTGCAAGCATTTCTAGCTAAAATGCAAGAAAAAGAACTAGATGGTATCATCATCAACAACCTTAAAAACGTCTATTATTTGACTGGTTTTTGGGGTTCAAATGGAACAGTCTTTATCAGCCGTGACCGTCAGGTTTTGGTGACAGACTCTCGCTATATCATTGCAGCTAAGCAAGAAGTAACAGGTTTTGAGATTGTGGCTGACCGCGATGAATTAGCTGTTATTGCAGGCATTGTTAAGGATATGGGTTTGTCTCGCGTTGGTTTTGAGGACGAGATTTCGGTTTCTTATTACCACCGTATGCAGGCAGCTTTTGCAGGAATCGACTTGCTTCCGCAGACTCAGTTTGTTGAAGCACTTCGTATGATTAAGGATGAGAAAGAGATTGCGACTATTCGCAAGGCTTGTTCTATCTCAGACCAAGCTTTCCGAGATGCACTTGACTTTATCAAACCAGGAAAAACTGAGATTGAAATTGCCAACTTCCTTGACTTCCGTATGCGTGAGTTGGGAGCATCTGGCTTGTCTTTTGATACCATTTTAGCAAGTGGCATCAACTCTTCCAAACCCCATGCCCATCCTATGCATAAACCCGTAGAGCTGGGAGAAGCTATTACCATGGACTTCGGCTGTCTCTACGACCACTATGTCAGTGATATGACACGGACCATCTACCTCGGTCATGTCAGTGACGAGCAGGCAGAGATTTACAATACTGTCCTGAAAGCCAACCAAGCCTTGATTGATCAAGCTAAGGATGGCTTAGGTTTCCGCGACTTTGACAAAATTCCTCGTGATATTATCATCGAGGCAGGCTATGGAGACTACTTTACCCATGGTATCGGACATGGTATCGGACTCGATATCCATGAGGAACCCTACTTTAGCCAAACTTCGAAAGAAGTCATTAAATCTGGTATGGTCTTGACTGATGAACCGGGTATCTATATTGAAGGTAAATACGGGGTTCGTATCGAGGATGATATCTTGATTACAGAAACAGGTTGTGAGTTATTGACACTTGCTCCAAAAGAATTGATTGTTATCTAAAAAATGAGATAAATCGTTGACTTTTATATTTTAAAGGTTTATACTGATAGACGAAAACGGTAGGTGAGGCTACCATAGGGATACGGATGACTACCGCAAAGCAGTGGAGACACTACTCGTTGGTCAACAGTCCTGGTCGCGAAGGCCAAGACTAAGCTCATTACATCGCCCTATGGAGTTAAAGCTTGAACGAAAAAACAGATAATTAGTTTTTTAATCCTGCCATTTTTATGGTAGGATTTTCTGCTGTTTTAAGAAAAAGAAAGGAGAAAAACGATGCAAATTGACGATCATCCAGAACCGCACATACACAGCCAATCGCTGATTTGTGTCGTTCTGCCCTTATAAAGTGATTGGTCTCTGTGTATGAAATACATCATTCATACAGATAGGAGAAACCAATGAAAACTACAAAAGAAAGATTAGCAACTGCTATTCACACATCTTTAAACAAAACTCTATCTTTTTATAAGACAAGTCTAACAGGCTTGACTGAGGAGCAGGTGGAGAAAAATCGTGACCTATATGGCGAAAACACCATCACCAAGGGTCAAGAAGACAGTATCCTCAAAAAGATTTACGAATCTATTATCAATCCATTCACAATTATCCTGCTGGTTATCGCGATGATCTCCATGGTGACCAATGTCTGGTTGGCAAAGCCTGGACAAGAAGATCCGACGACCTCTATCATCATCGTTGTTCTAGTCCTCATTTCTGGTGGTATTCGCTTTGTCCAAGAACTGCGGAGTGACAAGGCTGCGACCAATCTATCAAAAATGATTGTGAACACAGCCACAGTAATTCGCGAAGGCCAGAGTTTAGAGGTGGCAATTGAAGATTTGGTCGTTGGAGATATAGTCAAGTTGAGTGCTGGGGATATGATTCCAGCAGACCTCCTTTTGATTGAATCACGTGATTTCTTTGTCCTACAGTCTGGTTTGACAGGCGAAAGTGACTCGGTTGAAAAACTGGCCTTGTCAAAAATGAGCCAGTCAAACTTTGATAGTCTGCTAGAAGCAGAAGCGCTCGCCTTTATGGGAACCAATGTGATATCAGGAAGTGCCAAGGCTTTGATTCTAGCGGTCGGTGATGACACTATGATGGGAGAAATCGAGCAAACCCTCAATACCTATGACGAACCAACCTCTTTTGAGCGGGAGATGAATAGTATCTCTTGGCTCTTAATCCGTTTGATGTTGGTCATGGTTCCCATCGTGTTTCTCTCCAATGGCTTGACAGATGGCGACTGGCTGGAAGCAGGTGTGTTTGCACTGAGTGTTGGTGTTGGATTGACACCTGAGATGCTTCCTATGATCATCACGGCTAGTCTAGCAAAAGGCTCCATTATCATGGCCAAGGAAAAAGTCGTCATCAAAAAACTCAATGCCATACAAGATCTAGGTGCTATTGATATCCTGTGTACGGATAAAACCGGAACCCTTACCCAAGACGAAATTGTCCTTGAATATCCTTTGGATATACATGGAGATTTGGATTTGTCTGTGTTGAGACGTGCCTACCTCAATTCCTATTTTCAAACCGGTTTGAAAAACTTGATGGACCGTGCCATTATCAGTAGAACTGAAAAAGAAGCTAAAGAACACGCTATTCTACAAAATTTGGATACTAGCTTCCAAAAAATAGACGAATTGCCCTTTGATTTTGAACGCAGACGGATGAGTGTCATCGTCAAGGATGAGAACGAAGTTGTTAGTTTGGTAACCAAGGGTGCTCTAGAGGAAATGCTTGCGATTTCAACCCATGTGGAATATCAAGGTCAGATTAGTCCTTTGACGGATGATATCCGAGTGGAAATCTTAAAAGAAGTGGACCAACTCAATCAGCAGGGCTTGCGAGTCTTGGGAGTCGCCTATAAAACAGGCCTAAAAGAAGGTTTTGCTTACTCCGTTGAAGATGAAAAAGAGATGATTCTAACAGGATATCTTGCCTTTCTAGATCCACCAAAACCATCAGCAGCACCAGCTATCCAAGCTTTGTTAGAACACGGTGTTCAAACGAAAATCTTGACGGGGGACAATGAGAAGGTAACCCAAGCAGTTTGCGAAAAAGTTGGTTTAGATGTTAATCAAATCTTGTTGGGTTCGGATATTGATGCCATGACGGACGAAGAGTTGGCCCAAGCAGTTGAGAAGGTGACGGTCTTTGCCAAACTCTCTCCGGATCAAAAAGCACGAATCATTTTACAAATCAAATCTAATGGACATTGTGTCGGCTATATGGGAGATGGGATCAATGATGCCCCATCTATGAAAGTAGCAGATGTGGGGATTTCTGTTGATACAGCAGTAGATATTGCCAAAGAAACGGCTGATGTCATTTTGCTAGATAAGGATTTGATGGTGCTTGAAAAAGGGCTGGTTGAAGGGCGCAAAGTCTATGCCAACATGACCAAATACATCAAGATGACGGTCAGCTCTAATTTCGGGAATATTTTCTCTCTATTAGTGTCTGGTATCTTTTTACCTTTCCTTCCTATGGCGCCGATTCACTTGATTGTGTTAAATCTCGTCTACGACCTTTCTTGCATTGCCTTGCCATTTGATAATGTGGATGAAGACTTTTTAAAACATCCCCATAAGTGGGAGGCTAAGTCTATTACTCGCTTTATGATTTGGATGGGTCCGATTTCTTCTGCCTTTGATATTTTGACCTTTATCTTGCTCTATTTTGTCATTGTCCCAATGGCGACAGGTCAAGCCTATGCTCACGGAGCAGAGTCTGCAACGGGCTTTATCATCTTGTTCCAAACAGGTTGGTTCATTGAATCCATGTGGTCCCAAACCATGGTGATTCATATGCTTCGTTCAGCAAAACTTCCTTTCTTGCAAAGTCGTCCATCATGGTTTGTTCTTGGAACAACCTTGCTAGCAGCTGGTTTTGTGACCTTCCTTCCCTACTCTTCAATTGCTAGCCTGCTTCATTTAACCCCTTTGGAACCAATTTATTTTCTCTTTTTGCTTTTGATTATCGTTCTCTATATGATAAGTGTTACAGTTGTGAAACGATTGTATATCAAAAAATTTAAAAGTTGGTTATAAATTGATTTTGTCAAGAAAAAAGTACGAAAATCGCTAAAAAAGTTAAATTATTTTAAAAATAGGTCGCAAGTCGGATGTTTTTTATGGTATAATAGACTAAACTGATAGTAACATGTAGCGAAAGGGGTAGGTACATGATCAAAATTTATACAGTCTCAAGTTGTACTAGCTGTAAAAAAGCGAAAACCTGGCTCAATGCCCACCAGTTAAGTTATAAAGAACAAAATCTTGGTAAAGAAGGAATTACGAGAGAAGAGTTATTAGATATTCTCACGAAAACAGATAATGGAATTGCCAGTATCGTTTCGTCAAAAAACCGCTACGCTAAGGCACTTGGAGTTGACATCGAGGATTTGAGTGTCAATGAAGTGCTCAACTTAATCATGGAAACACCACGGATCTTAAAGAGTCCGATTCTCGTTGATGAGAAGCGCCTGCAAGTCGGCTATAAAGAAGATGATATCCGTGCCTTCTTGCCACGCTCTGTCCGTAATGTAGAAAATGCAGAAGCACGTCTACGTGCAGCTCTATAAAACATCAAGGCTGGGAGTGACTCCTGGCCTTGTTTGCTCTTTTGTTTTAAAATCAAGTGAGGAATTATGAAAAAGTTACTAATTGCTAGTTTTGCTCTCCTCTTTTTGCTTGCGGGATGTGGGCAAAAAAAGGAAACCCCTGCTGCTTCTACAACAGCATCTGAACCTCTCCAATCCAACCTTCCCGTTTTGGACAATGCCGAAAAGAATACGGTTGTCACCAAGACCTTGCTGATGCCGAAGTCAGAAAATGGAACGCAGCAGATTCAGACCATTACCTATAAAGGCAATCAGTTTTTGACCTTGACCAACCAGCAAAAACGACCTGTCGGCGATGAACTCAAGACCTTTATCTCTGAAAATGGCCTAGAGGAAACGCAAAAAGCGCTTCTTGAAGCAGAAGAAAAGGATGAGACTATCCAAGAGGCGCGCAAACTGGCAGGATTTACACTGGAAACCAAGCTACTCAGCGAGACAGAAATCCAGACCACAACGACTTATGATTTTCAAGTTTTGGATGTCAAAAAGGCATCTCAACTAGAATATTTAAAAAATATTGGTCTTGAAAATCTCTTAAAAAACGAACCTAGCCAGTATATTGCTGACAGAGTGGCAAATGGGGCGGTAGAACAGTAAGAAAATCCAAATAAACAAACTGATTTATTTGTAGAACGTAAGGAAATATGCTATAATAGTACTATTCTAAGGAAAGAGGGTGTTAGAATGGGATTTACTGAAGAAACTGTACGGTTTAAATTGGATGATTCCAATAAGAAAGAAATTAGCGAAACGTTGACAGACGTCTATGCTTCTTTGAATGACAAGGGCTACAATCCGATTAACCAGATCGTCGGTTATGTATTGAGTGGTGACCCTGCCTACGTTCCTCGTTATAACAATGCACGAAATCAAATCCGTAAGTATGAGCGTGATGAAATTGTTGAAGAATTGGTACGCTACTACCTTAAAGGACAAGGAGTCGATCTATAATCTATGAGAATTATGGGATTGGACGTCGGTTCAAAAACGGTAGGCGTTGCTATTAGTGACCCACTAGGCTTCACTGCTCAAGGACTTGAAATCATCCAGATTAATGAGGATCAGGGCCAGTTTGGTTTTGACCGTATCAAGGAATTGGTTGACAGCTATAAGGTGGAGCGCTTTGTAGTGGGTCTGCCTAAAAATATGAACAATACCAGCGGTCCGCGAGTAGAAGCCAGTCAAGCCTATGGTGCCAAGCTAGAAGAACTCTTTGGTTTGCCAGTAGACTATCAGGATGAGCGTTTGACAACGGTCGCTGCGGAGCGTATGTTGATTGAACAAGCAGATATCAGCCGTAACAAACGCAAGAAAGTTATTGATAAGTTAGCTGCTCAGCTGATTTTGCAAAATTATTTAGATAGAAAATTTTAAGACAGAGGAGAAACTATGTCACACGATCACAACCATGACCACGAAGAACGTGAATTGATTACACTAGTAGACGAGCAAGGAAATGAAACCTTGTTTGAAATTCTTTTGACCATCGATGGGAAAGAAGAATTTGGTAAAAACTATGTTCTTCTAGTGCCAGTTAACGCAGAAGAAGATGAAAATGGTGAAGTTGAAATCCAAGCTTACTCATTCATCGAAAACGAAGACGGAACAGAAGGCGAATTGCAACCAATCCCAGAAGACTCAGAAGACGAATGGAACATGATTGAAGAAGTCTTCAATAGTTTTAAGGAGGAGTAAAAACGTTCGGGGAACGTTTTTAGCCCTGCGCCAGAAATGAGAAACGCAGGAACGTTCGGGGGACGTTTTTAGCCCAGTTCCTTTAAATAAGAGAGAACTGGTAAGTCTGGGAGACTGTATCAGCCCTGCTTCTAGAAATAAGAAAAAGCAGGAACGTTCGGGGAACATTTTTACCCTTACGCTAAAAATAAAGACCGTAAGTAATTCCAGGGGACGTTTTTAGCCCACGTTGAAATTCATAGTAGCTAGTGATTAGCTAACCAGGTAAGAGGTCGGGATTTTAGTCCCGGCCTCGCTTTTATTTGTAATCATACTTTGATGCGGTAGTTGATTGGACTTTTGTTAAGGAGACATGTATGTTTGAAGTAGAAGAATGGCTTCATAGTCGGATTGGTTTAAACTTTAGATCCGGTCTTGGACGAATGCAGCGAGCGGTGGATTTGCTGGGGAATCCAGAGAGGACTTATCCTATTATCCACGTAACAGGGACTAACGGTAAAGGGTCAACTATTGCCTTTATGAGGGAGTTGTTTGTTGCTCATGGTAAAAAAGTTGGTACTTTTACCTCTCCCCATATCATCAGTATCCATGATCGAATCTGTATCAATGGGCAACCAATCGCAGAGGAAGACTTTATCCGTATAGCTAACCAAGTCAAGGAGATGGAAAAAACTCTTTTGGAAACTCATGACCAGTTGTCCTTTTTTGAGTTGTTGACCTTGATTGCCTTGCTTTACTTTAAAGAGCAGGGAGTGGAGCTAGTTCTGCTAGAAGTGGGGATTGGTGGTCTGCTTGACACCACTAATGTCGTAACTGGAGAGATTGCAGTTATTACCTCCATTGGGCTAGATCATCAGGAGACCTTGGGCGATAGTCTGGAGGAAATAGCCAAGCAGAAAGCTGGTATTTTCAAGGCTGGCAAGCAGGCGGTCATTGCCAAGCTTACTCCAGAAGCGGAGCTTGTCTGTCAAAAAAGAGCAAAAGAGTTAGCTGTTGAACTTTATCAAGCTGGGCGAGACTTCACCTTGAATGCTGGGAATTTTTCAAGTAAGCTAGCAAACTTTTCACAGCTTGAAATCGGTTTGGAAGGTGCTTATCAGCAAGAAAATGCCGCCTTGGCTTTAGAAACTTTTCTTCTGTTTATGGCATCAATAGGTGAAAGGGTCGAAGAAGAATTTGTCAGACAGGCTTTGAAGAAGACTCACTGGGCAGGTCGATTGGAACGGATTCGTCCGCAAATCTACCTAGATGGGGCTCACAATCTTCCAGCCTTAACCCGGTTGGTCGAGTTTATCCAAGGGAAAATCCAGCAAGGCTATCAAGTCCGTATCCTTTTTGGTGCTCTTAAACGCAAAGACTATCAAGGGATGTTGGGCTATCTATCTGAGCAGTTGCCTCAGGTGGAACTTAAGGTAACGGGCTTTGACTACCAAGGATCTTTGGATGAGAAGGATGTGGCGGGTTACGATTTAATTTCTTCCTATGGTGATTTTATCAGAGAATTTGAAGAAAAGGCCAACGATCAGGACCTGCTTTTCGTGACGGGATCCCTCTACTTTATCTCAGAAGTCCGAGCGAGTTTGCTAGGAAGCGATGGGATTAGTTGACCTTCTAGGCTTAAGTTGTTATACTTGAGGTAGGAGGTACATCTGGAAACTGATCCAGCAAAACATTGGCACAAAAGAAAGGAAATCGCTATGAAAACAAAAACATTCACACTTTCTATTGCTTCCCTAGCAATTCTTAGTCTTTTAGCAGCTTGTGGATCTAAGACACAAGCACCTACCCAGCAATCTGCTCAACAATCATCTACTCAACAAGAATCATCTTCTAGCGCTACGACAAGTGCTAGTCAACCACAGGCATCCTCAAGTCAGGACACTACTGTAGCTCAACCTACGAATATCGATGGTACCTATACTGGAAAAGATGAGAATGACCAAATCACTCTTGTTGTAACAGGTAAAACTGGTACATGGACTGAGGTCGAGCCAGATGGAGATAAGGAAATCAAGCAAGTCAGCTTTGAGCCAGAAAATCAACGTGTCATTATCGGTGATGATGTCAAAATTTACACGGTTAATGGTAATCAATTGATTATCGATGATATGGACCGAGAGGCATCTGACCGAGTGGTATTAACTAAGCAATAATGATTAAGTAAAAGTTCCAATGAGATGAAAGCTATCTTTTTGGAGCTTTTTTCTTGAAAAAGTGGCTGGCTGTTCTTTACTAACTTTTTACTTAAAACGCTTACAAATATTTGTAATACTTCTTATAAGGTCGTATACTTATAGTAAATAATCAAATAGCGCAGAGGCGCAGGAGGAAAAGCATATGGCTACATTTTACGTTCCATCGGTTAACCTTATTGGTAAAGGTGTTGTAAATGAAGTAGGTCCGTATATCAAGGAACTGGGGTATAAGAAGGCTCTTTTGGTGACAGACAAGTTCATCGAAGGCAGCGATATTTTACCTAAGGTCCTAAAACCATTAGATGCTGAAGGGATCGAATATGTGATCTTTAGCGATGTGGAGCCGAATCCGACTTGTAAGAATGTCACAGAAGGAGTGGCAGCCTTGAAAGAACATGGATGTGACTTTATCATCAGTCTTGGTGGTGGGTCTCCACAGGATGCAGCTAGTTGTATCTCTATCATCGCTACAAATGGTGGAAAACCACAGGACTACGAAGGTCTCCACAAGTCTGCTAAAAAAGGGTTGCCAGTGGTTGCGATCAATACAACAGCTGGAACTTCTGCAGAAATTACCATTAACTATGTCATTACTGACGAAGAACGCAAGGTCAAGATGGTAATGGTTGATAAGAACAGCCTTGCCCTCATCTCTGTCAATGATCCAGAACTCATGCTTTCAAAACCGAAAGGATTGACAGCGGCGACAGGTATGGATGCTCTTACCCATGCTGTCGAAGCCTTGGTAACACCAGGTGCTTATAATGTGACCAAGAAACTCTCTATCGGAGCGATTGAACTCATCAAGGAATATCTTCCTCGTGCTGTGGCTAATGGACAAGATATCGAAGCGCGTGAGGCGATGGTCAATGCCATCTTCCTCGGTGGTATGAGCTTTAACAATGCTGGTTTGGGCTATGTTCATTCTATGGCTCACCAACTCGGTGCGGTATATAACTTGCCGCATGGTGTCTGCTGTGCCATGCTTCTCCCAGTTGTAGAACGTGAAAATGCCAAACGTGTACCAGAAGCTTTTCGCAATGTAGCCAAGGCCTTGGGACTCCATGTTGAAGGGAAAACAGACCAGGAATGCGCTGACTATGCTATTGCTGAAATTGAGAAACTGTCTGAAACAGTAGGTATTCCGAAGAAACTCACTGAACTCGGTATCCAAGAAAAAGACTTTGATTTTGACTACCTTTCTAAGAATGCTTTGATTGATGCCTGTGCACCAGGAAATCCATTCATGCCAACTTTAGAAGAAACCATTACTCTCTACAAAGAACTCTTCTAAAAATCAAGTAGAGTGGAAGGGACTTATTCCTCAAAATATAAATAATATTGGGAAGAACTATCATTTTGGTAGTTCTTTTTTTAAAAATTTGCTATCCTAGACATATGAGAAAAGTCAAAATTGATGTGGTTGTAGTGCCCTTAAGTGGGCATCTCTTCCCGACCCTCAATCTACTCGCACCCTTGTTGAAGGATCCCTTGTATGAGATTCGATTATTTACAGGACCGCAACGAAAAACTGTAGCAGAGGAGATGGGATTCCGGGTGATTCCCATTTTAGAAAATTCTGTAGATGAGTTTGAGCGTGTAGCCAACAATGAAGGGCAGTTAAACTTTATTTCTGCTTATCGACAGTTGTCAGCTAGTCTTGATTTGATCAATGTGGTTTCAGATCAATTAATGCAAGAGTGGCAGGAAAATCGACCTGATATTGTGATTGCGGATTTTATAACCCTCTCTGGAGGACTTGTAGCGGAACAGTTGAATATTCCCTGGATTACCACGATGGCGACACAGTTTGCCATTGAAACGACAGATGGACCGCCTTGTTTCTTTGGAGGAATGGGCAGTCCAAAAACATCTTTCCAATCTGCCCAGCAATGGCTAGGAAGAAAAGGGACTTGTTTAGGGAAACGAATCGTAACCTTTTTATTGAGAGAACGATTGAAACGTTACGATTTTAAGCTCTACAATCAGAAAGGTCAGGAAACCATCTATTCACCCTATTCCATCTTGGGAATTGGGATGAAAGAGTTGGAGCTGAAAAGCGGTTTTCCAGAGCATTACCTTTGGGTGGGACCTTTTGGCTCTTCGATTGAGAGGGCAGAGAATTACCCCCTTGATTTGGCTCCTTATGCAGGGTATAAGAAGGTCCTTGTCTCCTGCGGCACTCAGCTAGCATGGGCCAAAGACAATCTCCTCTATCAGACACAACAATTGGCAAAAGCCCATCCGGACTGTCACTTCTTTGTAACTCTGGGGTTCGGCGGACAAGATTTCCAATGTGAGGAGGTCATGGACAATGTTTCTGTGGTATCCTATCTTCCCTATAAGGAATACATTCCCCAGATGGACTATGTCATTCATCATGGCGGTGCGGGTATTTTTTACCAGTGTATCATCTATGGCAAGCCTGCCTTGATTCTCCCTCATGACTATGATCAGTATGACTATGCAGTTCGTGGGCTAGAAGCAGGGATTGCCTTGACTGCTAAACGAGAGGATAGAGAAGCGATTGGACGCGCTTTTGGTGAGCTATTGGCTAGAGATGGCTGGTCAGAATTGAACAAACTTAGTCGTGCAGCTCAAATCTATCAGCCAACAGAGATTCTGAAGAGCGAAATACATCGGCTCTTAGGGGACAAGGAGAAATAGGATATGAAGAAAGTATTAGTAACAGGTGCTACGGGCTTTCTAGGTAAGTATGTTGTTGAAGAGCTCAGTCAGCAGGGCTATCAGGTACGCGCTTTTGGACGCAATCGCAAGGCGGGCCAGTCTTTGGAGAACTCCCTAGTATCATTTTTTCAGGGAGATTTGACCAAGCAAGAGGACTTGGCTCGGGCTTGTCAGGGGATGGACATGATTGTGCATGCGGGTGCTCTTTCTACCGTCTGGGGACCTTGGGTGGATTTCTACCAGACAAATGTCTTAGGGACCAAGTATGTTCTGGATGCTTGTCGAGAGACTGGTATTCAGCGCTTGGTTTACGTATCCTCACCTAGCATCTATGCTGCTCCTAGAGACCAACTAGCTATCAAAGAAAGTGCTGCGCCTCAGGAAAATAATCTGAATAACTACATTCGTAGTAAGCTGGCTTCGGAGAAGCTGTTTAAGGATTATCCTGATGTTCCAAGTATTATCTTACGACCTCGTGGGATTTTTGGGATTGGGGATACCAGTATTTTGCCCCGAGTTCTCAAACTCAGTCAGAAGATTGGCATTCCCTTGATAGGGGATGGTCGTCAGCTCATGGATATGACCTGTGTGGAAAATGTTGCTCTGGCCATTCGTTTGGCTCTAGAGGCCCCTCAAGCTAGTGGCGAAGTTTATAATATTACTAATGGGGAACCAAGAGCTTTTAAGGATTTGATAGAAGAAACCTTGAGAGGGTTAGGCTATCCGATAACATACCGAAAAGTGCCGGCTCCTCTTCTGTCAGCTATTGCGAGTACGCTAGAGTTTATTTACAAGATCTTGCATCTCAAAGGCGAACCGCCTCTGACACGCTATACCTATTATCTGCTCCGTTATAGCCAGACGCTGGACATCAGCAAGGCGGAGCGAGACTTGGGTTATCGCCCTCAAATCAGTATTTCGGAAGGGATTGAACAATATGTCCGAGATTATCGAAAGCATTGATTATTTCCCAGCAGGCTACTGTACCAGCTACACAGGTTTGCTATTTAAGGGAGTCAAGAATCAAAAGATGACCTTTCCAGCAGGTGTTTTTCTTATCAAACACAGGGACAAGGGCTATCTCCTCTATGATACTGGCTATCACTATGATATTAAGACGAAGCTTCGCTATGGTTTCTATCGACTAGGAACACCTGTTCAAATGACGGAGAAGGACCAAATTTCACGTTTGTTAGAAGCGAAGGGAATCAAACCAGAAGAAATTAACTATGTTCTTCTATCGCACCTACATCCAGATCATCTGGGAGGAGCAAGTTTTTTCCCGAATGCTCAATTTATCCTGACTCAAGAGGTTTTTGAAGTTTACCAGAAACCCAAGTTGAAAGACTTGATTTTCAAGGAATTTTTGCCAGCTTCTTTTGAAGAAAATCTAACCATTATCAGAGCTGACCAGCAAGATTCAACTTTTCCCTATCGTCCGATTTGTGATCTTTTCGGAGATGGCAGTATCCTAGTTGCTTCTGTTGACGGGCATGCTAGGGGGCAAGCCTGTCTGTATCTTCCAGAGCTTAATCTTCTCATTGCAGCAGACCTCTGTTGGGGAATTGATCTCTTACCTTATACCAAGCAGATGCACCTGCTTCCTTCCCTGATTCAGGACAATAAGGCAGACTATATCAAGGGGACAGAGTTTCTGGAGGAAGTCTTGAGAGACGGTATTGAGGCAATTGTTAGCCATGACCCTGTAGAAAGGATCGAGCGGATTTTGTATGAAAAAAATAACCTTTCTTAAAACTTTTATCCAAACGCGTTGGCTTCATCATTTCAAATCTCGAGAAGCTGTAGAAAACTATCAGAAAAAGCAATTAGCTAACTATATGAATTTTTTAAAGCGAGAGTCTCCCTACTTTAAAAATGGGGTTCCTAGCAACTTTGATCATATGGACAAGGCTTTTATGATGGAACATTTTAATGAGCTCAACACCCAAGGAGTGGATAGAGATGAAGCCTTGGCCTTGGCTATTGAAAGTGAACAGACCCGTGATTTTACCGAGCTCAAAGGTGAAGTGGCCGTCGGTCTATCTTCAGGGACATCTGGACATCGGGGGCTCTTTATCACAACAGAGAAAGAGCGAAGTATGTGGGCAGCGGCTATCTTGGCCAAGATGTTGCCAAAGGGTCAGCTTTTTGGGCACCGTATCGCCTTTTTCCTGAGAGCTGATAATGAACTCTATCAGACCATCAATACAGCGCTCATTCGGTTAGAGTACTTTGATATTTTTAAACATACAGATGAGCATATAGAGCGACTCAACAACTATCAACCAACGATTATTGTGGCACCAGCCTCAATGTTAATTGAATTGAGCAAGCGTCTCAAGGATGGAGAGTTAGCTATTCACCCACAAAAAATCGTTTCGGTGGCGGAAATCTTGGAAGATAGTGATAAGGGACGGATTGCAGAAGCCTTTTCACTATCCATCATTGACCAAGTATATCAGGCGACAGAAGGCTTCCTAGCCTGTACTTGCTCAGCTGGCAATCTGCATCTCAACGAAGATATTATCTATGTGGAAAAAGATTATCTGGATGATCGCCGTTTTTATCCAGTGATTACGGACTTTAAACGAACTAGTCAGCCTGTTTATCGCTACCAGCTCAATGATATCTTGGTTGAAAATCCGGAGCCTTGTCCCTGTGGCTCCTACTATACACGGATTGACAAGGTTGAAGGACGCTCTGATGACATCTTCTATTTCGAAGGACTGGATGGGGGTCAAGTGACCATCTATCCTGACTTTATCAGGCGATGCATCCTCTTTGTGGAGAATGTAGGAGATTACCAAGTCAAGCAACATTCTGAGAAGTTAGTGGAAGTTTGTCTAAGCCGACGAGATGAGGACGTAGAGACAGCAATTTTAGCACAGTTCCAACTCTTGGCCCAGCAAAAAGAGTTCATAGTTCCTCAAATCCAATTTTCAGATTATCACTGGGATACTAGCCGTAAACTCAAACGAATCCAACGTTTATGAAAGGAAAAAAGACAATGACAGAAGTAAAAAGACATGTAGAAATCGTAGGTTATGGCATTTGCCTTCCAAAGCATACAGTTCAATTTAAAGACCAGACCCGTTATCGTGTAGTGGAAAATGAAGAAACGCAACTCGACTTGGCAGAAGAAGCTATCCACCGTGCACTTGAACATGCAAATTTGGATATTAAAGATATCGATTGCCTTGTATCAGCTAGTGCAGTTGGTGTTCAGCCGATTCCTTGTACGGCTGCCTTGATTCATGAGCGCGTGGCAAAAGGACTCTCAATTCCAGCAATGGACATCAATACAACCTGTACCAGCTTTATTTCTGCTCTATCGACTATGTCCCACTTGATTGAGGCGGGCGAATACAATCGTGTCTTGATTGTGTCTAGTGAGGTTGGAAGTTTAGGGCTCAATCCCAAGCAAAAAGAAAGTTTTGAACTCTTTAGTGACGGGGCAGCAGCCTTTATTTTCCAAAAAAGTCATCAGGAAAAAGGGGTCATTGCTAGTCTCCAACGTACTTGGTCAGAAGGAGCTCACGATACGGAGATTCGTGGAGGTCTAACTTCTTTTCAACCAAAAGAGTACTCTGAAGCGACTAAGACCAACTATATGTTTGACATGAAGGGGAAGAAAATCCTCCTCTTATCTGCTCGTAAAATCCCAGTCATGTTTGAAGAGTTTCAAGAAAAAACACAGCTAGCCTTGGCAGACGTGGACTATATCATTCCTCACCAAGCTAGTCGCGCCCTTCCTTTGGTTATGGAAAAACTAGGTGTGGCTGAGGATCAGTACCTCAATCTCGTCACTGACTATGGAAATATGGTGTCAGTCTCTGTACCGTTTGGCTTGGCTTATTCTTTGGAGCATGGACTTATCAAGGAGGGAGATGTCGTCTACCTTATGGGGACTGCTGCTGGTATGACGGTCAATATGTTGGCTCTGAAATTGTAATAATCATCTAAACACGGAACGACTGGAACTTGAGCAAGTGCAAAAGGTTGCCATCTACCCCTGAACTGAGGTATACTAGTAGAAACATTAGTTCATCAAGGAGTTAAGGAGAATGTTAGAAAAGGAAGGGGATGTATGACAGCTAGAAAAATGCAGCTACTCATGTCCAAATATGGTTTTAGTATTACCATCATGTTGGCAGAGTTGTTTATCGTCTTTGGTTTATTTCTCTATCTAGGTCGGATGGCTCCGATTCTCTGGATTATCCTAGTTATTTTAGTGAGCTTAGCGACCATTGTATCGATTGTCAATCGGTCTATGAATCCTGAGAGTAAGGTAACATGGCTGTTAGTAGCCTTTGTGCCAGTTTTTGGCCCTTTGCTCTATATCATGTTTGGAGAACGTCGTTTATCTAAAAAAGAATTGAAGCAGCTAAAGCAGCTCCAATCAATGGTTGACCGAGAGGACAATAGCAGAGCCCTCCGTTTGGAGTTAAAGGAACAAGACAAGTCGGCTTACGGAGTTATCAAATCACTCCTCAGCATGGACACGAATGCTGATGTCTATGATCGAACGGATACACAATTTTTTGCATCTGGTGAAAGCATGTGGCATCAGATGCTAGAGGATCTCAAGAAAGCTGAGAAGTTTATCTTTCTCGAATACTATATCATCGAAGAAGGTTTGATGTGGAATAGTATTTTGGAGATTTTGGAAGAAAAGGCAGCTCAAGGAGTAGAGGTGAAGCTCCTCTATGATGATATTGGTTGTATGGCAACCTTGCCTGGAGATTACACCATCCAGCTTCGTAGCCGAGGGATTGAAGCTCATAAATTTAACAAGGTGATTCCGCGCTTGACTGTTGCCTATAACAACCGTGACCACCGTAAAATCATGATTATCGATGGTCAATTTGCCTATACAGGTGGTATCAATCTGGCTGATGAGTATATCAACCATATCGAACGCTTTGGTTATTGGAAGGATAGCGGTATTCGTCTGGATGGACCAGCAGTTAAGGCTTTTACCAGACTCTTTTTATCTGCCTGGTACATCAACCGTGGGGAAATTAGCGACTTTGACCAATACCATCTTGAAAATCAGCCAAAAGATGGGATGGGGCTCTGTATTCCCTATAGTAGTGGACCAAAACCCATCTACCGAGCCCAGGTTGGAAAAACGGTCTATCAAAATCTTATCAATCAAGCTACAGACTATGTTTATATCACGACACCCTATCTGATTGCTGACTATGATCTCACCGAAAGTATCAAAAATGCAGCGTTGAGAGGGGTAGATGTGCGAATCGTGACACCTTGTATCCCAGATAAGAAGGTTATTCAGTTAGTTACTCGGGGAGCCTATCCAGATTTGCTATCTGCGGGGGTTCGTATTTATGAGTACAGTCCGGGATTCCTTCATAGCAAGCAAATGCTGGTCGATGGAGAAGCAGCAACAGTTGGAACGATTAATTTTGACTATCGGAGTTTGCTTCATCACTATGAAAATGCCGTCTTGCTTTATAGAACGCAGTCCATCATCGATATTGAAAGAGACTTCGAAGAGATTTTTAAAGTTTCTCAAGAAATCTATCCCCACACAATCAAAACCAGCTGGTATCAAAGCCTGATCAAGGAAATTGTCCAGTTGTTTGCACCTATGCTCTAACTATTCACCAAGATCTAGCTCAAAGCTGGGTCTTTTTTGTTTTCTTACGAATAGATAAGTAAAGGAGAAAACCATGCTTAATCTAGATGATGATGATTTTATCAGAGAGTATAGAAATAGTCGATTCCACCGTTTTCGTGAAATCGAACGCTTTGCGCTGTTGGATAAGAAATTCAGCAAATATCAATCCCAAGCTGACATTCCTGTAAGATTTTGATATACTAAAACAGATAAACTTAGAGGAGAAATTGAATGAACGTATACGGGAAAATAGATGAGAAACAAGAAGGATCTCATTACCAAGACTGGTCAGCGCCAGAAAAGAGAGAAGGAGCTCCCATTCCCTTTTTTAGTATCATGCTTTGGAGTTTAGTGGCCACAGCCATTTCGGTTGTCCTGCCTTTTATTTTTAGTTTAGTCAGTCCGCAACAAAGTCAGGATCTTTATACAGGTTGGGCCTTGCATCAAAATGGTCAAATGTATACAGATTACTTTGGAACGGAGGGATTGCTCTATTATGTTCTAAACTATCTTTTTCAAGGCAGTATTTTGCTTGCTTTGGTTGAGTGGTTGGCCTTGTTTGGAGCAGGTGTTTTTCTTTTTAAGGCTGCGGATACTCTTGTCGGCCAAGAAAAGGAAGCGAAACGAGTTGTCTTTGTTTTATACTTGCTTGTAGCGGGACTCGCTTTTGGTGGTGGCTATGCTCTCTTAGTAGCCTTGCCTTTCCTATTTTATTCATTGAGCATTGTTACGAACTATTTAGCTTATCCAAATGACGACAAAGGATTTGTAAGAGTGGGGATGAGTCTTGCTCTCGCTTTCTTCCTTGCGCCGATTCCAACCACCTTGTTTGCGGCTGTACTGGCCTTGGGCATTATCGGCTTTAATCTAGCTAAAGGTCACTTTGTTCATGGTCTATATCAGTTCTTTGCGTCAGCCTTAGGATTTTCACTCTTATTCTATCCTTTAGGCTACTATACAGTGTGGACAGGTAGTTTTGGGGATGCCATTAGCCAGACCTTGTATCCGGTAAATACTCTTAGCCTCTTTTCAAATTCGCATTTGCTTGAAAATGCAGCCTTCTATGGTTTACTTGCAGTGGGGCTAGGTTCCCTTAGTTTGCTCTTTACTGGTTTATTCCAGTCAAAACCAGCCAAGCAATATGCCCTCTCAATTGCTGCTAGCTTGGGATTCTTGGTTTCTTTGGGAATCTTGATTCTCTCAAATGAACCTGTCAACGGTACTCGTCTCGTTATTCTCCTTCCTTTCTTGGTCTTGCTCCTTCTGACAGGGATCAAGGAAGATGTTTCGGAGGGAGGGAGTCGTCGTAGAAGACGTGAGGAAAAAGCCTCTTTTATTAAAGGGAATTTCTATCTACCACTGCTTGCCCTTGCCTACCTCATTGCTCTTCCTATCCTGAGTCGCTACCTTTCACATCCGGCGACTTATCAGGAGAGAGAACGTCTTGCTAGTTTGGTCAAACAGCAAACGAGTTCTGAGGATCGTGTCTATGCTTGGGATGATCGTCCAGATTTCTATCGTGCAAGTGAACGCTTGGCGCCGACTTCTCTAGTGACACCAACACTCTATACCGCAAGCGACGAAAATAAAACTAAACTGATGAATGACCTGAAAGAAAATCAACCAAAGATGATTATGGTCAATCAAAAAGTTGCCTTGTGGTCGGATGTAGAGAGCTGGCTCAGCGAGAAATATGAGCTTGTTCAGACAGATACTAGTGAATTCAAGCTTTATAAATCTAAATAAAAAAATCAATATCTTGTGGAATTTTAAAAATTTTAGGATTTTTGACACAAGATATTGATTTTTATTTTTAGAGTGGTATAATACTGAATATAAACAATTCAACAATATTTTAGAAAAGAGCATGGATATGATTGTATTAGAAGAAAAGCTTGCAACCGTTCCCACCTTATTCGTTGAAAAACGAGATGGTAGACGTGTAGTGTTTGATGTTGACAAGATTGACAAGGCTCTCCACAAGGCGGCGGAAAAGGTTATGGACCTTACGCCTCTAGTAGAAAAACGCCTAAATGGTCTGGTTGAAAGAATCGTCACTGAAATTCACAGTCGCTTCCCTCAAGGTGTCAAGATTTACGAAATTCAAAATGTCGTAGAACATGAACTCCTTGAAGCCAAAGAATATGCGCTAGCTGAGGAGTATATCACTTATCGGACACAAAGGGATTTTGAGCGCTCAAAAGCGACAGATATCAACTTTAGTATCCATAAACTTCTCAATAAAGACCAGGCAGTTGTCAATGAAAATGCCAATAAAGACAGCGATGTCTTCAACACCCAGCGTGATTTGACAGCAGGAATTGTTGGGAAATCAATCGGGCTGCAAATGCTTCCTAAGCACGTAGCCAATGCTCACCAAAAAGGGGATATCCACTATCATGACTTGGACTACAGTCCCTACACACCGATGACCAACTGCTGTTTGATTGATTTTAAAGGCATGTTGGAAAATGGTTTTAAGATTGGAAATGCAGAGGTAGAGAGTCCCAAGTCTATCCAGACTGCGACAGCTCAGATTTCCCAAATCATCGCTAATGTAGCATCTAGCCAGTACGGGGGCTGTTCAGCTGACCGTATCGATGAAGTCTTGGCACCTTATGCGGAGAAGAATTATCAAAAACACCTCAAGGATGCGGAAGAGTGGGTCCTACCTGATAAACGGGAAGATTACGCATGGAAGAAAACGCAAAAAGACATCTACGATGCCATGCAATCTCTCGAGTATGAAATCAACACTCTCTTTACTTCAAATGGGCAAACACCTTTTACTTCACTCGGTTTTGGTCTGGGAACCAATCGTTTTGAGCGGGAAATTCAAAAAGCTATCCTGAACATCCGAATCAAGGGGCTTGGTTCAGAACACCGTACAGCTATCTTCCCTAAACTCATCTTTACGCTGAAAAGAGGCCTTAACTTAGAAGAGGGTTCACCTAACTACGACATCAAACAGTTGGCTCTTGAGTGTGCAACCAAGCGGATGTACCCAGATGTCTTGTCCTATGATAAGATTATCGAACTGACAGGTTCTTTCAAGGTTCCTATGGGTTGTCGCTCCTTCCTCCAAGGATGGAAGGATGAGAATGGTGTTGAGGTTAATTCAGGTCGTATGAATCTAGGTGTTGTGACGGTCAATCTGCCTCGTATCGCCCTCGAGTCTGAAGGGGATCTGAATAAGTTCTGGGAAATTTTCAATGAACGTATGAACATCGCAGAAGATGCTTTGGTTTACCGTGTTGAACGGACCAAGGAAGCAACACCAGCGAATGCCCCTATCCTCTATCAGTACGGGGCCTTCGGTCGCCGCCTTGGAAAAGAAGAAAGTGTTGACCAACTCTTTAAGAATCGCCGTGCGACAGTTTCGCTGGGTTACATCGGTTTGTACGAAGTGGCTACAGTCTTCTTTGGAAACAGCTGGGAAAGCAATCCTGAAGCCAAGGAATTCACACTGGATATCATTCGCGATATGAAACGACGTGTAGAAGAGTGGTCTGACCAATATGGTTACCATTTCTCTATCTACTCAACACCGTCTGAAAGCTTGACAGACCGCTTCTGTCGCTTGGATACAGAGAAGTTCGGCTCTATTCCTGATATTACAGACAAGGAATACTACACCAACTCTTTCCACTATGATGTCCGTAAAAATCCAACACCGTTTGAAAAATTAGACTTTGAAAAAGTTTATCCAGAAGCAGGTGCGTCAGGTGGTTTCATCCATTATTGTGAGTATCCAGTTCTTCAACAAAATCCTAAGGCCCTGGAAGCTGTTTGGGATTATGCCTATGACCGTGTCGGCTATCTAGGAACCAATACTCCGATTGATCGTTGCTACAAGTGTGACTTTGAAGGGGATTTTGAACCAACTGAGAGAGGCTTTGCTTGTCCCAACTGTGGCAATAGCGACCCTAAAACAGTAGATGTGGTCAAACGTACGTGTGGTTATCTGGGAAATCCTCAAGCGCGTCCGATGGTTAACGGACGCCACAAGGAAATCGCTGCGCGTGTCAAACACATGAATGGCTCAACCATTAAAACGGCAGGACATGAAGTAACAAATTAGAAGGAAATGGAATGGGGAAATACCAATTAGACGATAAGGGACGCGCACAAGTGACCCGTTATCACGAGAAATACTCTAAAGGTGGAACAGGTAAAAAAGAACGCTTGCTTAACCTCAGAGAACAGTTTTTAAACAAGAACAAAGAAAAAATAAAAGTGAGAGTTGCCTCTCACTTTTCTCTTAATTGGAGGGAAAATGATACTACGCAGACCAACATTGGCAGATAAAGAAACAGTTTTAGAGATGATGGCAGAGTTTGAACAGACTCAATCAGCCCACGATGGTGGGTTTTGGAACGCCAACAATTTTGTTTATGAAGAGTGGCTAGAAGAAAATCTTCAAGCGGAAGCGGGACTCAATATTCCTGAAAACTGGGTTCCTGCTATCCAGCTGGTTAGTTTTGACGTAGCAGGCCAGGCTCTTGGCTTTCTCAACCTTCGTCTCCGATTAAATGACTACTTACTAGAAAATGGGGGCCATATTGGCTACTCCATTCGTCCATCTGAAAGAGGTAAGGGTTATGCCAAAGAATCCCTCCGACAAGGTCTACAAGTTGCTAAGGAAAAGAATATCAAAAAAGCGCTTGTGACCTGCAGTGTGGAAAATCCGGCTAGCAGAGCGGTGATTGTGGCAAATGGTGGGGCGTTTGAGGATGTTCGCAATGGCGTAGAACGTTACTGGATAGATTTGGAGTAAAAGGATGACATGGAATACACCAAAACCAGGTGAATGGAAAAGCGAGGAGCTTAGTAAAGGGCGAATCATTGACTACAAGGCCTTTAACTTTGTCGATGGAGAAGGTGTGCGAAACTCTCTCTATGTATCAGGTTGCATGTTTCACTGCGAAGGGTGCTATAATGTTGCGACTTGGTCTTTCAATGCAGGGATTCCCTATACAGCAGAATTAGAAGAACAGATTATGGAAGACCTTGCCCAGCCCTATGTTCAAGGCTTGACTTTGCTAGGAGGAGAACCCTTTCTCAATACGGGGATTCTCTTGCCTCTCGTTAAACGCATTCGAAAGGAATTGCCAGATAAAGACATCTGGTCTTGGACTGGATATACCTGGGAGGAAATGATGCTGGAGACTCCAGACAAGCTGGAACTCTTGTCGTTGATTGACATCCTTGTCGATGGTCGTTATGACAAAAGCAAGCGCAATCTCATGCTCCAGTTCCGAGGTTCCTCTAATCAACGGATTATTGATGTGCAAAAATCCCTCAAAAGTGGGCAAGTAGTGATTTGGGACAAGCTCAATGACGGAAAAGAAAGCTATGAACAGGTGAAGAGAGAATGAAGAAAAAAGAGTTAGTAGACAAACTGGTTTCAGAGATCGAAACGGGGAAAGTCAAAACACTGGGGATTTACGGTCACGGTGCATCAGGAAAGTCTACCTTTGCTAAAGAATTGTTCCAAGCCCTAGATTCTGAAAAGGTAAATCTACTAGAAACAGATCCCTATATCACCTCAGAACGTCACCTGGTAGTACCAAAGCAAGCGCCAGATCAAAAGGTGACGGCTTGTCTCCCAGTGGCGCATGAACTGGCAAGTTTACAGAGAGATATTCTTGCTTTGCAGGCAGGTATGGATGTCTTGACAATCGATGAACCGTGGAAGGCTAGCGAGGTCTTGTCTGGAGCAAAACCGATTCTGATTGTTGAAGGGATGTCTGTGGGCTTTCTACCCAAGGAACTCTTTGACAAAACTATCTGTTTCTACACGGATGAAGAAACAGAGTTAAAGAGGCGCCTAGCTCGAGATACGACTATGAGAAATCGCGATGCATCTTTTGTATTAGCTAGCCATCAAATGAGACGGGAGCAGTATCTGCGTTACTATAGAGAAACCGAGTCTAAAGCAGATATCTTAGTGGATCAATCAGAAGATAAATTCAAGGTCAAAATGGCTCATATTATATAGAAGAAAAGACTAAATTTTAAGGTCGTAAATCAGTAGTCATAGGAAGATGAAATAGGAAAACAGTTTCATCCCAAAAAAAACGAAAAAAACCTAACAAATCCCTTGCAATCGCAGGGGCTTTGTGTTATTCTATTATGGTGCTGTAAATTACAGCCTTAGCTTTGATGCAAGAGGTTGCGACACGCTCGGTTGCATTGCCACGCAACGCGCGTCGGTTTTCTTGTGGAGCTAGCCTATTATCTTAAATAGACGAAAAGGAGAAAAAGATGGCAAACAAAAAAATCCGTATCCGTTTGAAAGCTTACGAACACCGTACGCTTGACACAGCGGCTGCAAAAATCGTAGAATCAGCTACTCGTACAGGTGCACAAGTTGCGGGTCCAATCCCACTTCCAACTGAGCGTAGCCTCTACACCATTATTCGTGCGACTCACAAATACAAAGACTCTCGCGAACAATTCGAAATGCGTACACACAAACGTTTGATCGATATCGTTAACCCAACTCAAAAAACAGTTGATGCGTTGATGAAATTGGATCTTCCAAGTGGTGTAAACGTAGAAATCAAGCTTTAATCCAAAGTTGAAACCTTGAGCATGAAAAACGCTCGTTAAAAACTTTTTGAATAAAAAATATAGAAAAGGAACTATTTTCTCATGACAAAAGGAATCTTAGGGAAAAAAGTGGGAATGACTCAAATCTTCACTGAAGCTGGCGAATTGATCCCTGTAACAGTTATTGAAGCAACTCCAAACGTTGTTCTTCAAGTTAAAACTGTTGAAACAGACGGATACAACGCTATCCAAGTTGGTTTCGATGACAAACGCGAAGTATTGAGCAACAAACCTGCTAAAGGACATGTAGCGAAAGCTAACACGGCTCCTAAGCGCTTCATTCGTGAATTCAAAAACGTTGAAGGCTTGGAAGTTGGTGCTGAAATCACAGTTGAAACATTCGCAGCTGGAGACGTTGTTGACGTAACTGGTACTTCTAAAGGTAAAGGTTTCCAAGGTGTTATCAAACGCCACGGACAATCACGTGGACCAATGGCTCACGGTTCTCGTTACCACCGTCGTCCAGGTTCTATGGGACCTGTTGCACCTAACCGCGTATTCAAAGGTAAAAACCTTGCAGGACGTATGGGTGGCGACCGCGTAACAATTCAAAACCTTGAAGTTGTACAAGTTGTTCCAGAAAAGAACGTTATCCTTATCAAAGGTAACGTACCAGGTGCTAAGAAATCTCTTATCACTATCAAATCAGCAGTTAAAGCTGGTAAATAATAAAGAAAGGGGAAATCAGTCACAATGGCAAACGTAACATTATTTGACCAAACTGGTAAAGAAGCTGGCCAAGTTGTTCTTAACGATGCAGTATTTGGTATCGAACCAAATGAATCAGTTGTGTTTGATGTGATCATCAGCCAACGCGCAAGCCTTCGTCAAGGAACACACGCTGTTAAAAACCGCTCTGCAGTATCAGGTGGTGGACGCAAACCATGGCGTCAAAAAGGAACTGGACGTGCTCGTCAAGGTTCTATCCGCTCACCACAATGGCGTGGTGGTGGTGTTGTCTTCGGACCAACTCCACGTTCATACGGCTACAAACTTCCACAAAAAGTTCGTCGCCTAGCTCTTAAATCAGTTTACTCTGAAAAAGTTGCTGAAAACAAATTCGTAGCTGTAGACGCTCTTTCATTTACAGCTCCAAAAACTGCTGAATTTGCAAAAGTTCTTGCAGCATTGAGCATCGATTCTAAAGTTCTTGTTATCCTTGAAGAAGGAAATGAATTCGCAGCTCTTTCAGCTCGTAACCTTCCAAACGTGAAAGTTGCAACTGCTACAACTGCAAGTGTTCTTGACATCGCAAATAGCGACAAACTTCTTGTCACACAAGCAGCTATCTCTAAAATCGAGGAGGTTCTTGCATAATGAATTTGTATGATGTTATCAAAAAACCTGTTATCACTGAAAGCTCAATGGCTCAACTTGAAGCAGGAAAATATGTATTTGAAGTTGACACTCGTGCACACAAACTTTTGATCAAGCAAGCTGTTGAAGCTGCTTTCGAAGGTGTTAAAGTTGCCAACGTTAACACAATCAACGTAAAACCAAAAGCGAAACGTGTTGGACGTTACACTGGTTTTACTAACAAAACTAAAAAAGCTATCATCACACTTACAGCTGATTCAAAAGCAATCGAGTTGTTTGCTGCTGAAGCTGAATAATCTAAGGAGGAAATATCGTGGGAATTCGTGTTTATAAACCAACAACAAACGGTCGCCGTAATATGACTTCTTTGGATTTCGCTGAAATCACAACAAGCACTCCTGAAAAATCATTGCTTGTTGCATTGAAGAGCAAGGCTGGTCGTAACAACAACGGTCGTATCACTGTTCGTCACCAAGGTGGTGGACACAAACGTTTCTACCGTTTGGTTGACTTCAAACGTAACAAAGACAACGTTGAAGCAGTTGTTAAAACAATCGAGTACGATCCAAACCGTTCTGCAAACATCGCTCTTGTACACTACACTGACGGTGTGAAAGCGTACATCATCGCTCCAAAAGGTCTTGAAGTTGGTCAACGTATCGTTTCAGGTCCTGAAGCAGATATCAAAGTCGGAAACGCTCTTCCACTTGCTAATATCCCAGTTGGTACTTTGATCCACAACATCGAATTGAAACCAGGTCGTGGTGGAGAATTGGTACGTGCTGCTGGTGCTTCTGCTCAAGTATTGGGTCAAGAAGGTAAATACGTTCTTGTTCGTCTTCAATCTGGCGAAGTTCGTATGATTCTTGGAACTTGTCGTGCTACAGTTGGTGTTGTCGGAAACGAACAACATGGACTTGTAAACCTTGGTAAAGCAGGACGTAGCCGTTGGAAAGGTATCCGCCCAACAGTTCGTGGTTCTGTAATGAACCCTAACGATCACCCACACGGTGGTGGTGAAGGTAAAGCACCAGTTGGTCGTAAAGCGCCATCTACTCCATGGGGCAAACCTGCTCTTGGTCTTAAAACTCGTAACAAGAAAGCGAAATCTGACAAACTTATCGTTCGTCGTCGCAACGAGAAATAATAGTAAACTAGTCGCCTAAGCAACTAGGAAATCCGCCAGCTCGGTAGCGCTCCAGTGAGCGCAAGCCGCTGTGGTACAACATTTAAAGGAGAAAATATAAAAATGGGACGCAGTCTTAAAAAAGGACCTTTCGTCGATGAGCATTTGATGAAAAAAGTTGAAGCTCAAGCTAACGACGAAAAGAAAAAAGTTATCAAAACTTGGTCACGTCGTTCAACGATCTTCCCAAGTTTCATTGGTTACACTATTGCAGTTTATGACGGACGTAAACACGTACCTGTTTACATCCAAGAAGACATGGTAGGTCACAAACTTGGTGAATTTGCACCAACTCGTACTTACAAAGGTCACGCTGCAGACGACAAGAAAACACGTAGAAAATAAGGAGAACATAAATGGCAGAAATTACTTCAGCTAAAGCAATGGCTCGTACAGTACGTGTTTCACCTCGTAAATCACGTCTTGTTCTTGACAACATCCGTGGTAAAAGCGTAGCCGATGCTATTGCAATCTTGACATTCACACCAAACAAAGCTGCTGAAATCATCTTGAAAGTCTTGAATTCAGCTGTAGCTAACGCTGAAAACAACTTTGGTTTGGACAAAGCTAACTTGGTAGTATCTGAAGCATTCGCAAACGAAGGACCAACGATGAAACGTTTCCGTCCACGTGCGAAAGGTTCAGCTTCACCAATCAACAAACGTACAGCTCACATCACTGTGGCTGTTGCAGAAAAATAAGGAGGTAACATCGTGGGTCAAAAAGTACATCCAATTGGTATGCGTGTCGGCATCATCCGTGATTGGGATGCCAAATGGTATGCTGAAAAAGAATACGCGGATTACCTTCATGAAGATCTTGCAATCCGTAAATTCGTTCAAAAAGAACTTGCTGACGCAGCAGTTTCAACTATCGAAATTGAACGCGCAGTAAACAAAGTTAACGTTTCACTTCACACTGCTAAACCAGGTATGGTTATCGGTAAAGGTGGTGCTAACGTTGATGCACTCCGTGCAAAACTTAACAAATTGACTGGAAAACAAGTACACATCAACATCATCGAAATCAAACAACCTGATTTGGATGCTCACCTTGTAGGTGAAGGAATTGCTCGTCAATTGGAGCAACGTGTTGCTTTCCGTCGTGCACAAAAACAAGCAATCCAACGTGCAATGCGTGCTGGAGCTAAAGGAATCAAAACTCAAGTATCAGGTCGTTTGAACGGTGCAGATATCGCCCGTGCTGAAGGATACTCTGAAGGAACTGTTCCACTTCACACACTTCGTGCAGATATCGATTACGCTTGGGAAGAAGCAGATACTACATACGGTAAACTTGGAGTTAAAGTATGGATCTACCGTGGTGAAGTTCTTCCAGCTCGTAAAAACACTAAAGGAGGTAAATAACCAATGTTAGTACCTAAACGTGTTAAACACCGTCGTGAATTCCGTGGAAAAATGCGCGGTGAAGCAAAAGGTGGAAAAGAAGTAGCATTCGGTGAATACGGTCTTCAAGCTACAACTAGCCACTGGATCACTAACCGCCAAATCGAAGCTGCTCGTATCGCCATGACTCGTTACATGAAACGTGGTGGTAAAGTTTGGATTAAAATCTTCCCACACAAATCATACACTGCTAAAGCTATCGGTGTGCGTATGGGATCTGGTAAAGGGGCACCTGAAGGTTGGGTAGCACCAGTTAAACGTGGTAAAGTGATGTTTGAAGTTGCTGGTGTATCTGAAGAGATCGCTCGTGAAGCGCTTCGTCTTGCAAGCCACAAATTGCCAGTTAAATGTAAATTCGTAAAACGTGAAGCAGAATAAGGAGAAGGCATGAAACTTAATGAAGTAAAAGAATTTGTTAAAGAACTTCGTGGTCTTTCTCAAGAAGAACTCGCGAAGCGCGAAAACGAATTGAAAAAAGAATTGTTTGAACTTCGTTTCCAAGCTGCTACTGGTCAATTGGAACAAACAGCTCGCTTGAAAGAAGTTAAAAAACAAATCGCTCGTATCAAAACAGTTCAATCTGAAGCGAAATAATAGACTAGGGAAGGAGAAATTTCAATGGAACGCAATAATCGTAAAGTTCTTGTTGGACGTGTTGTATCTGACAAAATGGACAAGACAATCACAGTTGTAGTTGAAACAAAACGTAACCACCCAGTCTATGGTAAACGTATTAACTACTCTAAGAAATACAAAGCACATGATGAAAACAATGTTGCCAAAGAAGGCGATATCGTACGTATCATGGAAACTCGCCCGCTTTCAGCTACAAAACGTTTCCGTCTTGTAGAAGTTGTTGAAGAAGCGGTCATCATCTAATCAAACCTGAAAGGAGAAAACTGAAATGATTCAAACAGAAACTCGTTTGAAAGTCGCAGACAACAGCGGTGCTCGCGAAATCTTGACTATCAAAGTTCTTGGTGGTTCAGGACGTAAATTTGCAAACATCGGTGATGTTATTGTGGCATCTGTAAAACAAGCTACTCCTGGTGGTGCGGTTAAAAAAGGTGACGTTGTAAAAGCTGTTATCGTTCGTACTAAATCAGGTGCTCGTCGTGCTGATGGTTCATACATCAAATTTGACGAAAACGCAGCAGTTATCATCCGTGAAGACAAAACTCCTCGCGGAACACGTATCTTTGGCCCAGTTGCACGCGAATTGCGTGAAGGTGGCTTCATGAAGATCGTGTCACTTGCTCCAGAAGTACTTTAATTTTTAGAAACAAACTAGTCCCCTGGATTCATCTCCAGGGTGCCCTTATGGGCGTAAGAAAAATCAAGGAGAAACCTAATGTTTGTAAAAAAAGGCGACAAAGTTCGCGTAATCGCTGGTAAAGATAAGGGAACAGAAGCTGTTGTCCTTACTGCCCTTCCAAAAGTAAACAAAGTTATCGTTGAAGGTGTGAACATCGTTAAGAAACACCAACGTCCAACTAACGAACTTCCTCAAGGTGGTATCATCGAGAAAGAAGCAGCTATCCACGTATCAAACGTTCAAGTTTTGGACAAAAATGGTGTAGCTGGTCGTGTTGGTTACAAATTTGTAGACGGTAAAAAAGTTCGCTACAACAAAAAATCAGGCGAAGTGCTTGATTAATCACGAAGGAAAGGAGAAGTATAATGGCAAATCGTTTAAAAGAAAAATATCTTAATGAAGTAGTTCCTGCTTTGACAGAACAATTCAACTACTCATCAGTGATGGCTGTGCCTAAAGTAGATAAGATCGTTTTGAACATGGGTGTTGGTGAAGCTGTATCAAACGCTAAAAGTCTTGAAAAAGCTGCTGAAGAATTGGCACTTATCTCAGGTCAAAAACCACTTATCACTAAAGCTAAAAAATCAATCGCCGGCTTCCGTCTTCGTGAAGGTGTAGCGATCGGTGCAAAAGTTACCCTTCGTGGTGAACGTATGTACGAATTCTTGGATAAATTGGTTTCAGTTTCACTTCCACGTGTACGTGACTTCCACGGTGTTCCAACAAAATCATTTGATGGACGCGGGAACTACACACTTGGTGTGAAAGAACAATTGATCTTCCCAGAAATCAACTTCGATGACGTTGACAAAACTCGTGGTCTTGACATCGTTATCGTAACAACTGCTAACACTGACGAAGAGTCACGTGCATTGCTTACAGGCCTTGGAATGCCTTTTGCAAAATAAAATAGGAGGTAAATCTAATGGCTAAAAAATCAATGATTGCTAAGAACAAACGTCCAGCGAAGTTCTCTACTCAAGCTTATACTCGTTGTGAAAAATGTGGTCGTCCACATTCAGTTTACCGCAAATTTAAACTTTGCCGTGTTTGCTTCCGTGAATTAGCTTACAAAGGACAAATTCCTGGTGTAACAAAAGCATCTTGGTAATATCATGATACAAAGAGCGTAACAACCACAGCAAAAATAGGAAATTTGGTGAAGGAGCGATGCTCCAAAACAAATTTATCTTTTTTGCACAGGTTGTAGCTCGTGTTCAAATAAGAGTTCTCTCATTTGAATGTGTCAATACTATCTGAGCCTAGCTCAATCATTAACTAGCAAGTGCAACTTGCAAACTACTAGTAAGAGGAGAAAAACAAAATGGTTATGACTGACCCAATCGCAGACTTCCTAACTCGTATTCGTAACGCTAACCAAGCGAAACACGAAGTACTTGAAGTACCTGCATCAAACATCAAAAAAGGGATTGCTGAAATCCTTAAACGCGAAGGTTTTGTTAAGAACGTAGAAATCATCGAAGATGACAAACAAGGCATCATCCGTGTATTCCTTAAATACGGACCAAACGGTGAAAAAGTTATCACTAACTTGAAACGTGTTTCTAAACCAGGACTTCGTGTCTACAAAAAACGTGAAGATCTTCCAAAAGTTCTTAACGGACTTGGAATTGCTATCCTTTCAACTTCTGAAGGTTTGCTTACTGATAAAGAAGCTCGCCAAAAGAACGTTGGTGGGGAAGTTATCGCTTACGTTTGGTAATTGATGATGTGAGAGCGTTAAAAGAATGCAGTGAAAATAGGAAGTTTGTAGCAGGAGCGATGCTCCAAGACAAACTTATCTTTTTCAACAAATTCTTAGCTCGAACTCAAATCAGGATACAAAGCTTGTTAGAGCGTGTTCAGTTTAGCTATTGAACTGAATAAGTATCTTTAACCCCGTGAAAACTGGCCGTTCTGGCCTGACAATTTAACAGGAGAAAATAAACATGTCACGTATTGGTAATAAAGTTATCGTGTTGCCTGCTGGTGTTGAAATCACTAACAATGACAACGTTGTAACTGTAAAAGGACCTAAAGGAGAACTTACTCGTGAGTTCTCAAAAGATATTGAAATTCGTGTGGAAGGTACTGAAGTAACTCTTCACCGTCCAAACGATTCAAAAGAAATGAAAACAATCCACGGAACTACTCGTGCCCTTTTGAACAACATGGTTGTTGGTGTATCAGAAGGATTCAAGAAAGAACTTGAAATGCGCGGGGTTGGTTACCGTGCACAACTTCAAGGATCTAAACTTGTTCTGGCTGTTGGTAAATCTCATCCAGACGAAGTTGAAGCTCCAGAAGGAATTACTTTTGAACTTCCAAACCCAACAACAATCGTTGTTAGCGGAATTTCAAAAGAAGTAGTTGGTCAAACAGCTGCTTACGTACGTAGCCTTCGTTCACCAGAACCATATAAAGGTAAAGGTATCCGTTACGTTGGTGAATTCGTTCGCCGTAAAGAAGGTAAAACAGGTAAATAATGTTGAGTGGTTGATTTTTAACCACCAACCTATTTTCCAACTTAGTGCATAGCACATGATTTAAAACTAAAGAGGTGAAAACTGTGATTTCTAAACCAGATAAAAACAAACTCCGCCAAAAACGCCACCGTCGCGTTCGCGGAAAACTCTCTGGAACTGCTGATCGCCCACGTTTGAACGTATTCCGTTCTAATACAGGCATCTACGCTCAAGTGATTGATGACGTAGCGGGTGTAACGCTCGCAAGTGCTTCAACTCTTGACAAAGAAGTTTCAAAAGGAACTAAAACTGAACAAGCCGTTGCTGTCGGTAAACTCGTTGCAGAACGTGCAAACGCTAAAGGTATTTCAGAAGTGGTGTTCGACCGCGGTGGATATCTATATCACGGACGTGTGAAAGCTTTGGCTGATGCAGCTCGTGAAAACGGATTGAAATTCTAATAGGAGGACACTAGAAAATGGCATTTAAAGACAATGCAGTTGAATTAGAAGAACGCGTAGTTGCTGTCAACCGTGTTACAAAAGTTGTTAAAGGTGGACGTCGTCTTCGTTTCGCAGCTCTTGTTGTTGTTGGTGACCACAACGGTCGCGTAGGATTTGGTACTGGTAAAGCTCAAGAAGTTCCAGAAGCAATCCGCAAAGCAGTAGAAGATGCTAAGAAAAACTTGATTGAAGTTCCTATGGTTGGAACAACAATCCCACACGAAGTTCTTTCAGAATTCGGTGGAGCTAAAGTATTGTTGAAACCTGCTGTAGAAGGTTCTGGAGTTGCCGCTGGTGGTGCAGTTCGTGCCGTTGTGGAATTGGCAGGTGTGGCAGATATTACATCTAAATCACTTGGCTCTAACACTCCAATCAACATTGTTCGCGCAACTGTTGAAGGTTTGAAACAATTGAAACGCGCTGAAGAAGTTGCTGCCCTTCGTGGTATCTCAGTTTCTGATTTGGCATAAGAAAGGGGATAAAATGGCTCAAATTAAAATTACTTTGACTAAGTCTCCAATCGGACGCATTCCATCACAACGTAAAACTGTTGTAGCACTTGGACTTGGCAAATTGAACAGCTCTGTTATCAAAGAAGACAACGCTGCTATCCGTGGTATGATCACTGCAGTATCTCACTTGGTAACAGTTGAAGAAGTAAACTAATGAATTTTTAGGGGATGTGGCAATACTCATCCCCTAAAACTAGGTATAGTCATCTAAGATGACGATGTATAGGCGAGTTGATAAGGGAGACAACCTTTTCTCTCTTATCGGCGCTAGCATTTTACAAAAGAGGAGAAAATAATAATGAAACTTCATGAATTGAAACCTGCAGAAGGTTCTCGTAAAGTACGTAACCGTGTTGGTCGTGGTACTTCATCAGGTAACGGTAAAACATCTGGTCGCGGTCAAAAAGGTCAAAAAGCTCGTAGCGGTGGCGGAGTTCGCCTCGGTTTTGAAGGTGGACAAACTCCATTGTTCCGTCGTCTTCCAAAACGCGGATTCACTAATATCAACGCTAAAGAATACGCAATTGTAAACCTTGACCAATTGAACGTCTTTGAAGACGGTGCAGAAGTAACTCCAGTTGTACTTATCGAAGCAGGAATTGTGAAAGCTGAAAAATCAGGAGTTAAAATTCTTGGTAACGGTGAGTTGACTAAGAAATTGACTGTGAAAGCAGCTAAATTCTCTAAATCAGCTGAGGAAGCTATCACTGCTAAAGGTGGTTCTGTAGAAGTCATCTAAGAGAGGTGACCCATGTTTTTTAAATTACTAAAAGAAGCGCTCAAGGTTAAACAAGTTCGATCAAAAATTCTCTTTACGATTTTTATCATTCTTGTTTTCCGTATTGGGACAAGTATCACTGTTCCAGGTGTGAATGCGAAAAGTTTGGAAGCTCTCAGTGGTTTATCTTTCTTGAACATGCTTAGTCTTGTTTCAGGGAATGCCATGAAGAACTTCTCCGTTTTTGCACTCGGAGTAAGTCCGTATATCACTGCTTCCATCGTTGTTCAATTGCTACAAATGGATATTTTACCGAAGTTTGTAGAATGGGGCAAACAAGGGGAAGTTGGACGGAGAAAACTAAACCAGGCTACTCGTTATATTGCACTTGTACTTGCATTTGTTCAATCTATCGGGATCACAGCAGGATTTAACACTCTATCTGGAGCGAAATTATTAACGACAGCGTTAACTCCACAGGTTTTTGTTACCATTGGTATTATCCTTACAGCAGGTAGTATGATTGTAACGTGGCTCGGGGAACAAATTACAGATAAGGGATACGGAAACGGTGTTTCTATGATCATCTTTGCAGGTATTGTTGCTTCAATCCCTGAAATGATTAAAGGAATCTATGTTGACTACTTCGTCAATATTCCAAGTAGCCGTTTGACTTCATCTATTATCTTTGTCGTTATTTTGATTATCGCTGTCTTGTTGATTGTTTACTTTACAACCTTTGTTCAACAGGCAGAATATAAAATTCCAATCCAATATACAAAAGTTGCTCAAGGAGCCCCATCAAGCTCATACCTTCCATTGAAGGTGAACCCAGCGGGGGTTATCCCAGTTATCTTTGCAAGTTCCATTACAGCAGCACCTGCAGCCATTCTTCAATTTTTGAGTGCTACAGGTCATGATTGGGCTTGGGTACGTACAGCACAGGAAATGTTATCTACAACATCTCCGACAGGTGTTGCTATGTATGCCTTGTTAATCATTCTCTTTACATTCTTCTATACATTTGTACAGATCAATCCAGAGAAAGCAGCAGAAAACTTGCAAAAGAGTGGAGCCTACATTCATGGTGTCCGTCCTGGTAAGGGTACTGAAGAGTTCATGTCGAAACTTCTTCGTCGCCTTGCGACTGTCGGATCAATCTTCCTTGGTGTGATTTCTATCTTGCCGATTGTGGCAAAAGATGTCTTTGGTCTTTCAGAAGCTGTTGCTTTTGGGGGAACTAGTCTTTTGATCATTATCTCAACTGGTATTGAAGGAATCAAACAGCTAGAAGGTTACCTATTGAAACGTAAGTATGTTGGTTTCATGGACAAAACAGAATAAAAGCAAGATTACTTTTGCTTAGAGAGTGGAGTATGAAGGTCTATCTATCAGAGAGATTTTCGTCTCCCCTCTTCTATTTTGTTTTTAAATAGGGGTTGAATGAGATTTCTGCTTCTATTTAAATACAAAATAAGGAGATCCTATCATGAATCTTTTGATTATGGGCTTACCTGGAGCAGGTAAGGGAACGCAAGCAGCTAAAATTGTGGAGCAATTCCACGTGGCACACATTTCAACTGGAGATATGTTCCGTGCTGCTATGGCAAATCAAACTGAAATGGGTGTACTTGCGAAGTCATATATTGACAAAGGTGAGTTGGTTCCAGATGAAGTTACAAATGGAATTGTTAAAGAACGCCTTTCACAGGACGACATCAAGGAAACAGGTTTCTTGTTGGATGGTTACCCACGTACGATTGAACAAGCTCATGCCTTGGACAAAACGTTGGCGGAACTCGGTATCGAACTGGAAGGTGTGATCAATATCGAAGTGAATCCAGATTGTCTCTTGGAACGTTTGAGTGGCCGTATCATCCACCGCGAAACAGGTGAAACCTTCCACAAAGTTTTCAACCCACCAGTTGACTACAAAGAAGAAGATTATTACCAACGTGAAGATGATAAACCTGAGACAGTGAAGCGTCGATTGGATGTCAATATCGCTCAAGGAGAACCAATCATTGCTCACTACCGTGCCAAAGGATTAGTCCACGATATCGAAGGAAATCAAGATATCAATGATGTGTTCAAAGACATCGAAAAAGTATTGACAAATTTGAAATAAAGCGTTTTTCACACTTGCAAAAAATCGCTACAAATGTTATACTGAGATAGTCTGACTTATAATTGTTGTCTCTGTTTTCAGAGGCATCAAATCGAAATTTATGGAGGTGCTTTTGCGTGGCAAAAGACGATGTGATTGAAGTTGAAGGCAAAGTAGTCGATACAATGCCTAACGCAATGTTTACGGTTGAACTTGAAAATGGACATCAGATTTTAGCAACAGTTTCTGGTAAAATTCGTAAAAACTATATTCGTATTTTAGCGGGAGATCGTGTTACTGTCGAGATGAGTCCATATGACTTGACACGTGGACGTATCACTTACCGCTTTAAATAATCGAAAAACTTGGAGGGATAAGAAATGAAAGTAAGACCATCGGTCAAACCAATTTGCGAATACTGTAAAGTAATTCGTCGTAATGGTCGTGTTATGGTAATTTGCCCAGCAAATCCAAAACACAAACAACGTCAAGGATAAGATAGAAAGGAGAAAACATGGCTCGTATTGCTGGAGTTGACATTCCAAATGACAAACGCGTAGTAATCTCATTGACTTACGTTTATGGTATCGGACTTGCAACATCTAAGAAAATTTTGGCTGCTGCTGGAATCTCAGAAGATGTTCGTGTACGTGACCTTACATCAGATCAAGAAGATGCTATCCGTCGTGAAGTGGATGCAATCAAAGTTGAAGGTGACCTTCGTCGTGAAGTAAACTTGAACATCAAACGTTTGATGGAAATCGGTTCTTACCGTGGTATTCGTCACCGTCGTGGACTTCCTGTCCGTGGACAAAACACTAAAAACAACGCTCGCACTCGTAAAGGTAAAGCTGTTGCGATTGCTGGTAAGAAAAAATAATATAGGAGGTAAAAGTCTTGGCTAAACCAACACGTAAACGTCGTGTGAAAAAGAATATCGAATCTGGTATTGCTCATATTCACGCTACATTTAATAACACTATTGTTATGATTACTGATGTGCATGGTAATGCAATTGCTTGGTCATCAGCTGGTGCTCTTGGTTTCAAAGGTTCTCGTAAATCTACACCATTCGCTGCTCAAATGGCTTCTGAAGCTGCTGCTAAATCTGCACAAGAACACGGTCTTAAATCAGTTGAAGTTACTGTAAAAGGTCCAGGTTCTGGTCGTGAGTCAGCTATTCGTGCGCTTGCTGCCGCTGGTCTTGAAGTAACAGCAATTCGTGATGTGACTCCAGTGCCACACAATGGTGCTCGTCCTCCAAAACGTCGCCGTGTATAATCATCGCATTACACTGCTTTTCGTTTAAGAGGGAGTAACTAAATGATTGAGTTTGAAAAACCAAATATAACAAAAATTGATGAAAATAAAGATTATGGCAAGTTTGTAATCGAACCACTTGAACGTGGTTACGGTACAACTCTTGGTAACTCTCTTCGTCGTGTACTACTAGCTTCTCTACCAGGAGCAGCAGTGACATCTATCAACATTGAAGGTGTCTTGCATGAGTTCGACACAGTTCCAGGTGTTCGTGAAGACGTGATGCAAATCATTCTGAACATTAAAGGGATTGCAGTAAAATCATACGTTGAAGACGAAAAAATCATTGAGCTTGACGTTGAAGGTCCTGCTGAAATTACAGCTGGAGACATTTTGACTGACAGTGATATTGAGATTGTAAATCCAGATCATTATCTCTTTACAATCGGTGAAGGTTCTTCTCTAAAAGCGACAATGACTGTTAACAGTGGTCGTGGATATGTACCTGCTGATGAAAACAAAAAAGATAATGCACCAGTTGGAACACTTGCTGTAGATTCTATTTATACACCAGTTACAAAAGTCAACTATCAAGTAGAGCCTGCTCGTGTAGGTAGCAATGATGGATTTGACAAATTAACCCTTGAAATCTTGACTAATGGAACAATTATTCCAGAAGATGCTTTAGGGCTTTCAGCGCGTATCTTGACAGAACATCTTGATTTGTTTACAAATCTTACTGAGATTGCTAAGTCAACTGAAGTGATGAAAGAAGCTGATACTGAATCTGACGATCGTATTTTGGATCGTACGATTGAGGAACTGGACTTGTCTGTGCGTTCATACAACTGTTTGAAACGTGCCGGTATCAATACTGTGCATGATTTGACAGAAAAATCTGAAGCAGAGATGATGAAAGTACGAAATCTTGGACGCAAGAGTTTGGAAGAAGTGAAACTCAAACTCATTGACTTGGGTCTTGGATTAAAAGATAAATAAAGGAGGAATACATGGCTTACCGTAAACTAGGACGCACTAGCTCACAACGTAAAGCAATGCTTCGCGATTTGACAACTGATCTTTTGATCAACGAATCAATCGTGACAACTGAAGCTCGTGCTAAAGAAATCCGTAAAACTGTTGAAAAAATGATTACTCTAGGTAAACGTGGTGATTTGCATGCACGTCGTCAAGCAGCTGCTTTCGTACGTAATGAAATCGCATCTGAAAACTATGATGAAGCAACTGATAAGTACACTTCTACTACAGCACTTCAAAAATTGTTCTCAGAAATCGCACCTCGTTATGCTGAACGTAACGGTGGATACACTCGTATCCTTAAAACTGAACCACGTCGTGGTGATGCTGCGCCAATGGCGATCATCGAATTAGTATAAAATCATCAATTTTGTTGAGTGTTATGATGATGGAGTCTTGTGCTCTTAGTCTAGCTCTGGTCTACCGCTGGGACTTCGGTCCTAGCGGGAACACTCATCATCATTTGATAGGGTAGACGCTTGTTTACGAAATTGTTTTTTTGTTTAAGAACAACTTCGTAAGCAGGCGTTTTTTAGTATTTTTTTTGGAAATATGCTATACTAGGAAAAAAGAAAATCAAAAACGTTCAGGTTTTCTAATAATCGTAGAAATGGGGTATAAGAATGAAGGCTATTATTACAGTGGTTGGTAAGGACAAGGCTGGGATCGTTGCAGGCGTGTCTACTAAGATTGCAGAGTTGGGTTTGAATATTGACGATATTTCTCAGACGGTGTTGGATGAATACTTTACTATGATGGCGGTCGTTTCTAGTGACGAAAAACAGGATTTCACTTATCTTCGAAATGAGTTTGAAACTTTCGGTCAGACCTTGAATGTCAAAATAAATATTCAAAGTGCGGCGATTTTTGACGCTATGTATAATATCTAGGAGGTGGCTATGGATATTAGACAAGTTACAGAAACCATTGCCATGATCGAGGAGCAGAACTTCGATATCAGAACCATCACCATGGGGATTTCCCTTTTGGATTGTATTGATCCAGATATTGAACGTGCTGCTGAAAAGATTTACCAAAAAATCACCACTAAAGCTGCAAATTTAGTGGCTGTAGGAGACGAAATTGCTGCAGAACTTGGGATTCCTATTGTTAATAAACGGGTATCGGTGACTCCGATTTCTTTAATTGGTGCTGCGACTGATGCGACAGACTATGTTGTTTTGGCAAAGGCTCTTGATAGGGCTGCTAAGGAGATCGGTGTTGACTTTATTGGTGGATTCTCAGCTTTGGTACAAAAAGGCTACCAAAAAGGAGATGAAATTCTCATCAATTCTATCCCACGCGCTCTAGCTGAGACAGACAAGGTTTGTTCGTCTGTTAATATTGGCTCAACCAAGTCAGGCATCAACATGACTGCAGTTGCAGATATGGGACGTATCATCAAGGAAACAGCTATGCTGTCAGATATGGGTGCGGCCAAGTTGGTCGTATTTGCTAATGCTGTTGAGGACAATCCTTTTATGGCAGGGGCTTTCCATGGTGTTGGCGAAGCAGATGTTATCATCAATGTCGGGGTTTCGGGCCCTGGTGTGGTCAAGCGTGCCTTGGAAAAAGTTCGTGGACAGAGCTTTGATGTAGTAGCGGAAACAGTCAAGAAAACGGCCTTCAAGATTACTCGTATCGGTCAATTAGTTGGTCAGATGGCCAGCGAGAGACTGGGTGTTGACTTTGGAATTGTCGATCTAAGCTTGGCGCCAACTCCTGCAGTTGGTGATTCTGTGGCACGTGTCCTTGAGGAAATGGGCCTAGAAACAGTTGGTACGCATGGGACAACGGCTGCCCTCGCTCTTTTGAATGACCAAGTTAAGAAGGGCGGAGTGATGGCTTGTAACCAAGTCGGTGGCTTGTCAGGTGCTTTTATCCCCGTTTCTGAAGATGAGGGGATGATTGCTGCGGTGCAAGATGGCTCTCTGAATTTAGAGAAACTAGAAGCCATGACGGCTATCTGTTCTGTTGGACTGGATATGATTGCCATTCCGGAAGATACGCCTGCTGAAACCATTGCAGCTATGATTGCGGATGAGGCGGCCATTGGTGTTATTAACATGAAAACAACGGCTGTCCGTATTATTCCAAAGGGCAAAGAAGGCGATATGATTGAGTTTGGTGGTTTGCTAGGGACAGCTCCAGTTATGAAGGTCAACGGGGCTTCGTCTGTTGATTTCATCTCTCGCGGTGGGCAAATCCCAGCTCCAATCCATAGTTTTAAAAATTAATAAAAAAGCGAGAGGATTTAAGTTGAGTTTAAGGATGACTGTGTATACTATAATCATTAAATAAAGACCTCCTAACTTTATTTAATAGAAATCCTAAACTTTTTCATAATAATCTCCTAGGGAAGCTACCATGAGGGTAGCTTTTCTTTTGGATAATTTACAAATGTTGGCTTTGCTTTTGAAAGCCGAATATTTCTTTGATCCATGATATAATAGAAGAAATGGAGGATAGAAAATGTCTAAAGTAAGATTGTACTTGGTCCGTCATGGGAAAACGATGTTTAACACGATTGGACGTGCACAAGGATGGAGTGATACGCCTCTGACTGCAGAAGGTGAGTTGGGAATCCATGAACTGGGAATTGGCTTGAGAGAGTCTGGTTTGCAGTTTGACCGCGCTTATTCCAGTGATTCAGGTCGAACTATTCAAACCATGGGAATTATCCTAGAAGAACTTGGCCTACAGGGGAAAATCCCTTACCGCATGGACAAGCGAATCCGTGAGTGGTGCTTTGGTAGTTTTGATGGGGCCTATGATGGGGACCTCTTTATGGGCTTGATTCCGAGAATTTTCAATGTAGACCATGTTCATCAGTTGTCCTATGCAGAACTAGCAGAAGGTTTGGTAGAGGTTGATACAGCAGGCTGGGCTGAAGGTTGGGAAAAACTCAGTGGTCGAATCAAGGAAGGCTTTGAAGCGATTGCCAAAGAAATGGAAGAACAAGGTGGAGGCAATGCTCTTGTTGTCAGTCATGGAATGACCATTGGAACCATTGTTTATTTGATTAATGGTATGCATCCGCATGGTCTCGATAATGGTAGCGTGACGATTCTTGAATATGAGGATGGCCAGTTTAGCGTAGAAGTTGTTGGTGACCGTAGCTATCGAGAGCTCGGACGTGAGAAGATGGAAGAAATAAAAAATTGATAGAAGTTAGCTCCAAGTGGGAGCTAATTTTTTTCCTGTTAAATAAGGTGGATTTGCGACTCAGTATTTCTTGTTATCCAAGTCTAAAAGAACATTTCTCGTCTTTCAAATTCCCCCAAAAATGGTATAATAGTAACATCATAAAATTGGAGAAATAGCATGAGTTTTTACAATCATAAAGAAATTGAGCATAAGTGGCAGGGCTACTGGGCTCAACATCATACATTTAAGACAGGAACAGATGCATCAAAACCGAAGTTTTATGCTCTCGACATGTTCCCATATCCTTCAGGAGCTGGATTGCACGTAGGACACCCAGAAGGTTATACTGCAACCGATATCCTCAGCCGTTACAAACGTGCGCAAGGCTACAATGTCCTTCACCCAATGGGATGGGATGCCTTTGGTTTGCCTGCAGAGCAATACGCTATGGATACGGGGAATGACCCAGCAGAATTCACAGCGGAAAACATTGCCAACTTCAAACGTCAAATCAATGCGCTTGGCTTCTCTTATGACTGGGATCGTGAGGTTAACACAACAGATCCAAACTACTATAAGTGGACGCAATGGATTTTCACTAAGCTTTACGAAAAAGGCTTGGCCTATGAAGCCGAAGTGCCTGTAAACTGGGTTGAAGAGTTGGGAACAGCTATCGCAAACGAAGAAGTCCTTCCTGACGGAACGTCTGAGCGTGGAGGCTATCCAGTTGTCCGCAAACCGATGCGTCAATGGATGCTTAAAATCACGGCCTATGCAGAGCGATTGCTTAATGACTTGGATGAGTTGGATTGGCCAGAGTCTATCAAGGATATGCAACGCAACTGGATTGGGAAATCAACTGGTGCCAATGTAACCTTTAAAGTAAAAGGAACAGACAAGGAATTCACCGTCTTTACTACTCGTCCGGATACCCTTTTCGGTGCGACCTTTACCGTTCTGGCTCCTGAGCATGATTTGGTAGACGCTATCGTCAGTCCAGAACAAGCTGAAGCCGTAGCTGACTACAAACACCAAGCCAGCCTCAAGTCTGACTTGGCTCGTACCGACCTCGCCAAGGAAAAAACTGGTGTTTGGACAGGTGCCTATGCCATCAACCCTGTCAATGGAAAGGAAATCCCAATCTGGATCGCGGACTATGTTCTTGCTAGTTATGGAACAGGTGCTGTCATGGCTGTTCCTGCCCATGACCAACGTGACTGGGAATTTGCCAAACAATTTGACCTTCCAATCGTAGAAGTGCTAGAAGGTGGAAACGTAGCAGAAGCTGCCTATACTGAAGATGGTCTTCATGTCAATTCAGACTTCCTAGATGGACTGAACAAAGAAGAAGCGATTGCTAAGATTGTGGCTTGGTTGGAAGAGAAAGGTTGTGGACAAGAGAAGGTTACCTACCGTCTCCGCGACTGGCTCTTTAGCCGTCAACGTTACTGGGGTGAGCCAATCCCAATCATTCATTGGGAAGATGGAACTTCAACAGCTGTCCCTGAAAGTGAATTGCCACTTGTCTTGCCAGTCACCAAGGATATCCGCCCTTCAGGTACTGGGGAAAGCCCATTGGCTAACTTGGCAGACTGGCTTGAAGTGACGCGTGAAGATGGTGTCAAAGGTCGTCGTGAAACAAACACTATGCCACAATGGGCTGGTTCAAGCTGGTACTACCTCCGCTATATTGACCCACATAACACAGAAAAATTGGCCGATGAGGATCTCCTCAAACAATGGTTGCCAGTCGATATCTACGTAGGTGGGGCAGAGCATGCCGTTCTTCACTTGCTTTACGCTCGTTTCTGGCACAAATTCCTCTATGACCTCGGTGTTGTTCCAACTAAAGAACCATTCCAAAAACTCTTTAACCAAGGAATGATTTTGGGAACAAGCTACCGTGACCACCGTGGAGCTCTTGTAGCGACTGATAAGGTTGAAAAACGTGACGGTTCTTTCTTCCATGTGGAAACAGGAGAAGAGTTGGAGCAAGCGCCAGCTAAGATGTCTAAATCGCTCAAGAACGTTGTCAACCCAGACGATGTGGTGGAACAATATGGTGCTGATACCCTTCGTGTTTATGAAATGTTCATGGGACCACTCGATGCTTCGATTGCTTGGTCAGAAGAAGGTCTGGAAGGAAGTCGTAAGTTCCTCGACCGTGTTTACCGTTTGATTACAAGTAAAGAAATTGTTGCGGAAAATAATGGTGCTCTTGACAAGGTTTATAACGAAACCGTTAAATCTGTTACTGAGCAAATCGAATCCATGAAATTCAACACAGCCATTGCCCAACTTATGGTCTTTGTCAACGCTGCTAATAAGGAAGACAAACTCTATGTGGACTACGCCAAAGGCTTTATCCAATTGATTGCCCCATTTGCACCTCACTTGGCAGAAGAACTCTGGCAAACTGTTGCTGCAACAGGTGAGTCCATCTCTTACGTGGCTTGGCCAACATGGGACGAAAGCAAATTGGTTGAAGACGAAATCGAAATCGTTGTCCAAATCAAAGGAAAAGTCCGTGCCAAATTGATGGTCGCTAAAGACCTGTCACGCGAAGAATTGCAAGAAATCGCTCTGGCTGATGAAAAAGTCAAAGCAGAAATTGACGGCAAGGAAATCGTGAAAGTGATTGCGGTACCTAACAAGCTCGTTAATATCGTCGTTAAATAACGAGTTTATTAGCTCTATCTTCCCACCTTCAATAGTCCACTGGACTATTGAAGCCAACTAAATTGGTTAATATTGTTGTGAAATAATTGTAAATTATAGTTAATTAAAAAGAGAGACAGTTTTTGTTCACTTTTTGGGAGGTATTAATGAGGACTCAAAGTCATAAGGAGATTGTTGAAGAATATTCTCTTTCACGGGGAAATTATGAAGATTGCCTAAATTATGTAGAGAATACTGTAAAGAATATTATTAAAAGTCAATCTATTAACGTTCATGAAATAATAGGGAGAGTAAAAACTGAAGAGTCTCTTTCAGGCAAAGTAAAAAGGAAAGACTATTCTAATTTGGCTGAGATTACCGACTTATGTGGCATTCGTATCATAACGTACTTTAGTGATGATGTCGATAAAATAGCTGAGCTAATCAGTCAAGAGTTCGAGGTTGATGTAGAAAATACTATTGATAAACGCAAAAGTGAGGACCCAACAAAATTTGGTTATATTTCACTTCATTATGTGGTAAGTTTAAAAGAAGAGAACTCTTCCCCTATTTTATATAGCAAATTTAAAAATATAAAATTGGAGATACAAATTAGAACAGTTATGCAACATGCTTGGGCTGAAATTGAACATGATTTAGGATATAAAAGTAAGGAAGATATACCTGATCAGTACAGGAGACAATTTGCCAGATTGGCAGGACTAATTGAATTGGCTGATGATGATTTTGTGCAGTTGAAAAATAATATTATGAACTATGAACAAGAGGCAAAAGAAAAATTAGCTAATTTAAAAGCAGAATTACCAATAGATCGTAGTACACTCGAAACTTATATAAAAGAAGATCAGTTTTATACTAATTGCTTGAGTGGGGTAATTAAAGCATTGAACGGTATAGAGTGTGACGTTGCTATTAATGTTTCTTTACTATCTTCCCTAATTCAGAGGTTGAAAAAATTAGGTATGAATACTATTGAGGATGTAGATGAATTACTAAAAAAATATATGAATATCTATATAAGGACATTGCAAAAGCGAGATATTTCAGCTTTGAAAGCTATTTCAATATTAACTCCATTATTAACAATCACTAGTGTGTTAATGTCTGCTGATAGTGCAGAAATTTCTGATAGAGAATTTGAGGAACTATCAGCTGAAACATATAGGAAGCCCCTTATGAGATCAGATCAATCTGATGATTAAAAATAATACAAGAGTTCCCTTGAATTATATTATTGGATTGATTTCAATTAGAGAGAAAGTAGTTATCTCGTTACTGTATATAGAATTGGATTTTTTTGAGATAAGAATAACCAATTTATTTACTGATTTCAAACCTTGGACAGTACCCCAAACTGTTTGAGCCAACCAAACTCGTTAATATCGTTGTGAAATAAGATAGGAATCCTTCAGAGTAGAATCTGGAGGATTTTTAAATTGGATTATGCTATAATAGTCCCAACTAAGATAAAAACACAGTTCTGGTTGGTAGTCCAGACGTAGGCAAGCCTATCAGTAACCTTCCTCCTTGGTTGTCCATTCTTAGGGATAGATTTAAGGAGGTGCTGTCGTGGAAATCGTTTCAATTGGCTTGACAGTTTATTTTGAAGATGGATTTTGGCATGGATTGTTTGAACAAGAGTATGAGGGAACTTATCAAGTTTGTCGAGTGACATTTGGTCAGGAACCAAAAGAGGATGAAATTTTGAAACTTTTACAGACTCAGTTTGCTCGGTTATCTTTTAGTCCAGAGGCAACAGTCAAACAGCATGTGAAGATTAAGAATCCGAAGCGTCTGCAGCGAGCTGTAAAGAAACAGGTGAAGCAGAAAGTTTCTTCTAAGTCACAAGAGCTCTTGCAGTTGCAGTATGACGAATGAAAAAAGTATTCAAAACAACAGTCCAGTCTCCAAAAGCAATTGCTCAAGCAAGAGAAATTTGAACGCAAACAGCAAAAACGTAGAGAGAAGCACAAGGGGCACTAGTGACTCTCTCTTTCATAAAATAGAACAGCTCCTCTTGGATAACAAGAGCTGTTTTTGCTTGTATTGAAGATTTCTTTCCTAATAGATAGACTTATCGTTAATGGCAGTTTCAAATTTAGGACCATACTTGCTTGCTTCAAATTCAATCCTGCCCCATTCAGCATTTTCATTTTACTAGAAGGGAGTGTGTGACATGATTTCTGATTCATTTTTTATTGTTTGGTTTAGCGAGAACAATACTATTGACTCTTGGATTTTTCTGCCGGATGCTATAAAACACCTCTTTTATAGCACATGTTTAAAAATATAATGTGTGGTTGTAAGTGATTTTAAACTTCCTCTAGTGATTCGATAGGAGAAAAACGAGCCTGCTCTACTTTAATTTAACCCCCATTATTTTACCACTTGGCCTTTCATTTTAACTGCTTATCTCAAAAGTCAATTTTTCTTTCATTCTTTTTGTTAAACTAGTGTGGTTAAGAGGAGGAAAAAATATGATTTTACAAGCTAAACATTTGACTAAACGGTACGGCAATCATATGGCTGTCGATGATATTCAGTTAGAGTTTGAAAAAGGAAGTTTCAATGCTATTTTGGGACCCAATGGTGCAGGGAAATCAACCACTATTTCCATGTTAATCGGTTTGAAAAAGCCGACACAAGGTCAGATTCGATATGCGCCAAATACGAAAATCGGAGTGGTTTTTCAAGCTAGTGTACTGGATGAGATGTTGACGGTTAGGGAAAATCTCACGATTCGTGCTCAACAGTATAAGGAGATTGCAGCAAGTCGTGTGGATGATTTGATTCATCAACTGGGTTTGACTGCTTTCCAGAAACAACTCTATGGAACTTTGTCAGGTGGGCAAAAACGTCGGGTTGATATTGCGCGTGCTCTTCTTTCGCGACCAGATATTCTTTTCTTGGATGAACCAACGACAGGTCTTGATATTCAGACTCGCAAATCCATCTGGGATCTACTGTATCGACTACAAAAGGATGAAGGTATGACTATTATCTTAACGACACATTATCTGGATGAAGCAGATGAAGCGGATCAGATCTATATCGTTGATCATGGGAAAGTGATTGCGCAAGGTTCTGCGACTGCTATTAAAAGCCAGTATGCATCTAATATCCTAAAAATTCGTTTTAAGGAAATGAAGGCTCTAGAAAAATTGCTACAGGCTGGAATGACAGTAGAGGAAGAAAATGAGTTGGAATATCTTTTTTATCCAGGGACGTCACAGGAAGCCATTGAATATTTGGCAAAAGTTCGAGAAGAAATTGATTCTTTTGAGTTTCGTCCGGGTACTATGGATGATGCCTTTATTGCACTTACAGGAAGAGAGGTTCGCTAATGTTAGCTTTATTGAAACGGAATTTTATCTTATATTTTCGTAATCGTTCGGGGGTATTTTTCTCATTATTGGGGGCATTGATTTCCTTCCTCCTTTATATCATTTTTTTGCAGAAGAATTTGACGGACTCTTGGTCCCAACTCCCTAATAGTACGAACCTTTTGAATAACTGGCTGATGGGTGGGACGTTGGCTGTGACTGGGATGACAACCAGTTTTACGGCTCTTAAACAAATGGTACAGGATCGCGAAAATCAAGTGGATCAAGATCTTTTCTTGACAGATTTAGGTAACTGGGGCTTACAGGCGTCCTATCTAATCAGTAGTATTGTCATTTCTTTTGTCATGCAGGTGTTTATGTATGCTGTTATGAGTTTTTATTTTAAAGAGAGCCCAGTTATCAGTCATTTACCGGAAATCGCTTTGATTATGCTGTTAAGCAGTCTGCTTTCAAGTTTGGTAAATGTTCTCTTGATTTACCGTTTTCAATCTGTAGATAGCCTTGGTAAACTGGCAACGATAGTGGGAACTGCCTCTGGATTTTTAGTAGGGACTTATATCCCCATTGGAGTATTACCTGATTCTGCACAGCTTTTCATGAAATGTACCCCTGCAACTTATATTGCTTCTCTCTATCGACAAGTCTTGATGAAAGAGCAGTTAGAGACCGCATTTTCAGGAAATAACAGTCTGTTACAGGAATTTCAAGAAAAAATGGGAATCCAAATCAACTGGCAAGAACTATTGACAAAGGAAGAAACATACTTTATAGTAGTTATTATCAGTCTCGTCGCTATTCTTCTTTGGATGTTATTTGTTAAAGTGTTTAGCAAGAGAAAATAAAGATGTATTGGAGAGAAAATGAAGATTCGTTTTGAAATGAAGACAGAGTTTTCAGAAAAAGACCCACACATTTTAATTCAGGCAGCTCAGTTAACCGATCAAGCAAGAGAAGTCATGGAGTATTTAGAACAATTTTCAACGACTAATCAGGTGGTCATTCCTATTCGAACGGATGATCATCTGGTTATGGTGAAAATTGAGGATCTTATTCTAGCAGATATTGATAAGAATTTGTTGACCATTTATACGGTAGATGGGATTTATAAAACTAAGGAAACATTGACAAACTTTCAGAATCGGGTTAACCGGCGTAATTTCATACAGATATCACGTCATTCAGTTATAAACATTGACCATTTAGAGTCATTATCGGATAGCTTTTCAGGGAACATGATGGCTAAGATGACTCGGGGTCTCAAATCGAGTGTGAGTCGGAAATACGTTAAGTCCTTAATGGATTATCTAGGTTTATAGGAGAAAATCATGAAGCGATTGATTGCTTATTTTGTATCAGGAATGCGTACGGCCTCCTTTGTTTATTTGAGTTTGGTGTTATTGGCTCAGTTTTATTCAGGTATTACCTATCCCGCACCAACGACAAAAAATATTCTAGCTTTGTTTTTGATGAGTGGAATTATGGGGGTATTGACCTTAATCCTTGAAAGGCTAGAGTTTCTTGCTTATAGTATGCGTGTGGGAGTTCATTTATTAGCGACAGCTACTATTTTAGTATTGACCTACTTATTTTTTGGCTGGGGTTCAGCATTGTTGAGTCCCTTGCTTTGGTTCTTTTTCTTATTAATTTATGGACTGATATGGTTGTACCAGATCTGGCAAACTCACAAACTAACCCAACGAATTAATCAAGCCTTAGAAGATAAAAGAAAGAAAACGAATCACTAATGTAGTGTTGAGGATGAGGTTTGAGGAGAACGCTAGTTTCCATATAGAGCAATTTAGGATATAGTATTTTCAGTGTAAAACAAGGAGAAAAACGATGCCAGTAAATGAATATGGTCAGATAATTGGTGAGTCAATGGAAGGTTATACTCCAGGAGAATTGCCTTCCATTGATTTCTTAGAAGGGCGCTACGCTCGAATAGAGGCTCTTTCGCTGGAAAAGCATGCGGAGGATTTATTAGCTGTTTATGGTCCAGGTACTCCTCGGGAGATGTGGACCTACCTCTTTCAGGAACCAGTGGCAGATATGGAGGAACTGGTTACCGTCTTAAATCAGATGTTGGCTCGTAAGGATCGCTTTTACTATGCGATTGTAGACAAGGCAACTGGTAAGGCCTTGGGAACTTTTTCTCTCATGCGCATTGATCAGAATAACCGAGTAATAGAAGTGGGTGCTGTCACTTTTTCTCCAGAACTCAGGGGAACACGTATAGGGACAGAAGCCCAGTATCTCCTGGCACGGTATGTTTTTGAGGAGATTAACTATCGTCGCTATGAGTGGAAATGCGATGCTCTCAATCTCCCATCCAGACGAGCTGCGGAGCGTTTGGGCTTTGTCTATGAAGGAACCTTCCGCCAGGCAGTCGTTTATAAGGGACGTACACGGGATACGGATTGGCTCTCTATGATTGATAAGGACTGGCCTCAAGTTAAAGCTCGTTTGGAAGCATGGCTGGCTCCTGAAAACTTTGATAAAGATGGACGGCAGTATAAGAGCTTGAGAGAGCTCTAAGAGGTGATGACATGATTAGCGTGAGAAAGCAAGAAGTTGTCAAGTTAGAAGATGTTTTGCATCTCTATCAGGCAGTTGGATGGACAAATTATACACATCAACCTCAAATGTTGGAGAAGGCCTTGTGTCACTCATTAGCGATTTATTTGGCACGTGATGGAGATGCCGTGGTTGGCTTGGTCCGTTTGGTCGGAGATGGTTTTTCATCTATTTTTGTCCAGGATTTGATCGTTTTGCCTAGCTATCAGCGCCAAGGGATTGGTAGCGACTTGATGAAAGAGGCTTTAGGTGATTACAAAGATGCCTATCAAGTCCAACTGGTGACAGACCAAACAGATAAAAACTTGGGATTCTACCGTTCTCTGGGCTTTGAAACCCTATCTACTTATGATTGCACAGGGATGATTTGGGTGGATCGAAAAAGATAAAAAAATTATTTTTTATTAAGTAAAGTTTAAGTCTCCTCGTGTATTATATAGTTATTAGATAAAGACCTCCTAATACTCTTCGAAAATCTCACCAGCCTTCGTTAGAGTCGACTTAGCTAACTATCGTTACGCTTGCGTCTATCTGCCTAGTCTGATTTCGATTTTCATTGAGTACCCTTTATTTAATGAAATCCCAAACTTTTCTTTTTCATCATAATCTCCTAAAGAAGTCACCCAATCAGGTGGCTTTTTTGTGGCTTGAAAAAGAAAATTCCATTTGAAAAAAATTTAAAAAAAATGATAAATCAGAGAAAAAGTTAAGTTAGCTTTAAGATTCATCTTGTATTATATAATCATTAAATAAAGACCTCCTAACTTTATTTAATGAAATCCTAAACTTTTCTTTTTCATAATAATCTCCCTAAAGAAGCCACCCAATCAGGTGGCTTTTTTGTTTGTAGGCTGGATTTTTGCTATAATAGGAGCATGAGTAGAATTTTAGATAATGAAATCATGGGTGATGAGGAGTTGGTAGAACGTACCCTCCGTCCCAAATATTTACGTGAATATATCGGTCAGGACAAGGTCAAGGACCAGCTGCAAATCTTTATCGAAGCTGCTAAAATGCGTGATGAGGCGCTGGACCATGTACTCTTATTTGGGCCTCCAGGTTTGGGGAAAACGACCATGGCCTTTGTTATTGCCAATGAACTGGGAGTCAATCTCAAGCAAACGTCTGGTCCTGTCATTGAAAAAGCGGGTGACTTGGTAGCTATTTTGAATGATTTGGAGCCTGGAGATGTTCTCTTTATTGACGAGATTCATCGCCTGCCCATGTCGGTGGAAGAGGTGCTTTACAGTGCCATGGAGGACTTTTACATTGATATCATGATTGGGGCTGGAGAAGGCAGTCGTAGTGTTCATTTGGACTTGCCACCATTCACCTTGATTGGTGCGACAACCCGAGCCGGTATGCTTTCAAATCCTCTGCGAGCACGTTTTGGGATTACAGGTCATATGGAATACTATGCCCATAATGATTTGACGGAAATTGTTGAGCGGACAGCAGATATTTTTGAGATGGAAATCACTCATGAGGCAGCTGCCGAGCTGGCCTTACGCAGTCGTGGAACTCCTCGTATCGCCAATCGTCTCCTCAAGCGCGTGCGCGACTTTGCCCAGATTATGGGAAATGGGGTTATCGATGATGTCATTACCGATAAGGCTTTGACCATGTTAGATGTAGACCATGAAGGTTTGGACTATGTGGACCAAAAAATCCTTCGCACCATGATTGAGATGTATGGTGGTGGTCCTGTAGGACTGGGAACCCTTTCTGTTAATATAGCAGAAGAACGCGAGACGGTCGAAGATATGTACGAACCTTACCTCATCCAGAAAGGATTTATCATGCGAACTCGTTCTGGACGGGTGGCGACAGCTAAGGCATATGAGCATTTAGGGTATGAATACAATGAAAAATAAGCAAGAAATTCTAGACGTTTTTAGAGAAAATCCAGATATGATGACCATTCTGACCATCATTCGTGACCTTGATCTGAAAGATTCGTGGTTGGCAGCAGGTTCTGTCAGGAATTTCATCTGGAATCTCTTGTCAGACAAATCGCCTTTTGACCGTGAGACGGATGTGGATGTGATTTTCTTTGATCCAGATGTTTCTTATGAGGAAACAGTATCCCTAGAGAACAAGCTGAGAGAAGATTTCCCTCAGTATCAGTGGGAGTTGAAAAATCAGGTTTATATGCATCTACACAGTCCCCACACAGCGCCTTACACGAGTTCTCGTGATGCCATGAGTAAATATCCCGAGCGCTGTACAGCGATAGGGCTTCGCTTGCATGCCGACGCAACTTTAGAGCTCTTTGCGCCTTATGGTTTAGAGGATATTTTTAACTTTTACGTATCCCCAACTCCTCATTTCCTAGACAATGAGGACCGGATGAAGCTCTATCAAGAACGCCTGTCCAAGAAAAATTGGCAAGAAAAATGGGAAAATCTCACTTTTTCAAAAAACTTAAGAAAAATTTAAGTTAGGAACGGTATACTAAGTCCATAAGTTAAGAGAAACTTAACTTAAACTCCTAAAACTTTTTCATAATAATCTCCCTATAAAATAAAGTCGCCCAATCAGGCGGCTTATTTTTTGTTACTTACAAGTAATGATAGTAACTTAGCAATAGAAGAAAATAGGGAAGTATGGTATAATAAAACGATAGATTTTTGAATAGGAATAAGATCATGTTTGGATTTTTTAAGAAAGATAAAGCTGCAGAAGTAGAGGTTCCAATACAGGTTCCTAATCATATTGGCATCATCATGGATGGGAATGGTCGCTGGGCTAAAAGACGCATGCAACCACGGGTTTTTGGTCATAAGGCAGGGATGGAAGCCCTCCAAAAGGTGACTAAGGCGGCCAACAAACTGGGCGTTAAGGTCATCACGGTTTATGCCTTTTCAACGGAAAATTGGACGCGTCCGGATCAGGAAGTCAAGTTTATCATGAACTTACCAGTCGAGTTTTATGATAACTATGTTCCTGAATTGCATGCAAATAATGTTAAAATTCAGATGATTGGTGAGACGGACCGTCTGCCTAAGCCGACTTTTGAAGCTTTGACAAAAGCAGAGGAATTGACTAAGAACAATACGGGTTTGATTCTCAATTTTGCTCTTAACTATGGTGGACGTGCTGAGATTACACAGGCTGTTAAGCTGATTTCTCAGGATGTTTTAGATGCGAAAATCAATCCGGGTGATATCACAGAGGAATTGATTGGCAATTATCTCTTCACCCAACATTTACCTAAGGATGTGCGAGATCCGGACTTGATTATTCGTACCAGTGGAGAATTACGCTTGAGCAATTTCCTTCCATGGCAGGGGGCATATAGTGAGCTCTATTTTATGGATACCCTGTGGCCTGATTTTGACGAGGAAGCCTTACAGGAAGCAATTCTTGCCTACAATCGTCGTCATCGCCGATTTGGAGGAGTTTAGGAGAAAATATGACCAAGGATTTACAAGAGAGAACACTGTTTGCCGGACTGGCTCTGCTTATCTTCCTTCCCGTCTTGTTTGTTGGCGGGCTCCTGTTGCAGATAGGGATTGGCTTGTTAGCAATGCTAGGCGTCCATGAGCTCCTGCACATGAAGGGACTAAAGACCATGACCATTGAGGGCACCTTGACCCTCCTTGCAACCTTTGCACTCACAATCCCCTTAGAAAATTACCTAACTTTTTTGCCGGTTGATGGCAATGTAGTGGCCTACAGTGTTTTGATTACAATTATGTTAGGGATGACAGTTTTCAGTAGAAGCTATACGATTGAAGATGCAGCCTTTCCAATTGCTGTGAGTTTTTATGTTGGTTTTGGTTTCAATGCCTTACTAGATGCTCGGGTGGCAGGTTTTGACAAGGTACTTTTGGCCCTTTTTATCGTTTGGGCGACAGATAGCGCAGCCTACCTGACAGGGATGAATTTTGGTAGACATAAGTTGGCGCCGAGAGTTTCTCCTAATAAGAGTATTGAGGGCTTTGTCGGGGGTATTCTAGGTGCGGTACTGATAACAGTGATTTTCATGTTAGTGGACAGCACAGTTGCTCTTCCTTATGGGATTTATAGAATGAGTCTCTTTGCAGCCTTCTTCAGTGTAGCAGGTCAGTTTGGTGACTTGATTGAGAGTGCCATGAAACGCCATTTCGGTGTCAAGGATTCTGGAAAATTTATCCCTGGACATGGTGGTGTGTTGGATCGCTTTGACAGCATGCTGATTGTGTTTCCAATGATGCACTTATTTGGCCTGTTTTAAAGAAAGGAATATTGAATGATTGGATTGCTAACCTTTATCCTCGTTTTTGGGATTATTGTGGTGGTGCATGAGTTTGGACATTTTTATTTTGCCAAGAAATCAGGCATTCTAGTTCGTGAATTTGCCATTGGTATGGGGCCCAAGATTTTTTCCCATATCGGTAAGGATGGCACTGCTTATACCATTCGAATCCTTCCTCTAGGAGGCTATGTTCGTATGGCAGGCTGGGGTGATGATGCGACAGAAATCAAGACAGGAACTCCAGTCAGTTTAACACTTGCTGATGATGGTAAGGTCAAACGGATCAACCTCTCAGGGAAGAAACTGGATCAAACGGCTCTTCCTATGCAGGTAACCCAGTTTGACTTTGAAGACAAGCTCTTTATCAAGGGGTTGGTCCTGGAAGAAGAAAAGACTTTTACAGTGGATCATGATGCAACGGTTGTTGAAGAAGACGGAACCGAAGTGCGCATCGCTCCTTTGGATGTACAGTATCAAAATGCTTCTATCTGGGGCAAACTCATCACCAACTTTGCAGGTCCTATGAATAACTTTATCTTAGGTGTTGTTGTTTTTTGGATCTTGATCTTTTTGCAGGGCGGTGTTAGAGATACTCAGACCAATCTCTTTCATGTCATGCCAGAAGGAGCTTTGGCTAAGGTGGGCGTAGCTGAGACAGCTCAAATCACCAAGGTCGGCTCGCATGAGGTTAAGAATTGGCAAGACTTGACCCAGGCTGTGGAAGCAGATACCAAGGACAAGACTGCCCCGACCTTAGATGTGACCATTTCTGAAAATGGTAGCGAAAAACAAGTCACTGTGACTCCAGAAGAAAATCAAGGACGCTATATTCTCGGAGTTCAACCGGGGGTCAAGTCAGACTTTCTATCCATGTTTGTTGGTGGATTTACGACAGCTGCTGACTCTGGGCTCCGCATCCTTTCGGCTCTGAAAAACTTGATTTTCCATCCAGATTTGAACAAACTCGGTGGTCCCGTTGCCATTTTTAAGGCAAGTAGCGATGCTGCTAAAAATGGTCTTGAGAATGTCCTCTATTTCCTAGCTATGATTTCCATCAATATCGGGATTTTTAACTTGATTCCGATTCCGGCTTTGGATGGTGGAAAGATTGTGCTCAATATCCTAGAGGCTATCCGCCGGAAACCCCTTAAACAAGAAATTGAAACCTATGTCACCATGGCTGGTGTAGTTATCATGGTTGTCTTGATGCTAGCTGTGACCTGGAATGACATTATGCGACTCTTCTTTTAGATAATCGAGGAATATTATGAAACAAAGTAAAATGCTAATCCCAACGCTTCGCGAAATGCCAAGCGATGCTCAAGTTATCAGCCACGCCCTTATGTTGCGTGCTGGTTATGTTCGTCAAGTTTCTGCTGGTGTTTATTCTTACCTGCCACTTGCTAACCGTGTGATTGAAAAGGCTAAGAATATTATGCGCCAAGAGTTTGATAAGATTGGTGCGGTGGAGATGTTGGCTCCTGCACTTCTCAGTGCTGATCTTTGGCGTGAATCAGGTCGTTATGAAACCTATGGTGAAGACCTTTATAAACTGAAAAACCGTGAAAAGTCAGACTTTATCTTAGGTCCGACACACGAAGAAACTTTTACAGCTATTGTTCGTGACTCTGTGAAATCTTACAAGCAATTGCCACTCAACCTTTACCAAATCCAACCGAAATACCGTGATGAAAAACGTCCACGTAACGGACTTCTCCGTACGCGTGAATTTATCATGAAAGACGGCTATAGTTTCCATGCTAATTACGATAGTTTGGATGTGACTTATGACGAGTACAAGGCGGCCTATGAACGTATTTTCACTCGTAGTGGCTTGGACTTCAAGGCCATCATTGGTGATGGTGGCGCTATGGGTGGTAAGGATAGCCAAGAATTTATGGCCATTACACCAGCCCGTACAGACCTTGATCGCTGGGTTGTCTTAGACAAGTCAGTTGCCTCATTTGATGAAATTCCTGCAGAAGTACAAGAAGAAATCAAGGCAGAATTGCTCAAATGGATGGTTTCTGGTGAAGACACTATTGCCTACTCAAGTGAGTCTAGCTATGCGGCTAACTTAGAAATGGCAACAAACGAGTACAAACCAAGTAACCGTGTCGTTGCGGAAGAAGAAGTGACTCGCGTCGAAACTCCAGGTGTTAAATCCATCGATGAAGTGGCAGCCTTCCTCAACGTTCCAGAAGAACAAACAATCAAAACCCTCTTCTACATGGCAGATGGTGAGCTTGTTGCAGCCCTTCTAGTTGGAAATGACCAACTCAATGAAGTCAAGTTGAAGAACCACTTGGGAGCAGATTTCTTTGATGTTGCGAGCGAGGAAGAAGTAGCAAATGTTATCTCAGCTGGCTTTGGTTCGCTTGGCCCAGTTGGTTTGCCAGAAAATGTGAAAATCATTGCAGACCGTAAGGTGCAAGATGTTCGTAATGCTGTTGTGGGGGCTAACGAAGATGGCTACCACTTGACGGGTGTGAACCCAGGTCGTGACTTTACTGCAGAATACGTAGATATTCGCGAAGTTCGTGAGGGTGAAATTTCACCAGACGGACAAGGTGTTCTTAACTTTGCCCGTGGTATCGAGATTGGTCATATTTTCAAACTCGGAACTCGCTACTCAGCAAGCATGGGTGCAGATGTTTTGGATGAAAATGGTCGTGCTGTGCCAATTATCATGGGATGTTACGGTATCGGTGTTAGCCGTCTTCTCTCGGCAGTTATGGAACAACACGCTCGCCTCTTTGTCAACAAAACGCCTAAAGGGGAATACCGTTATGCTTGGGGAGTTAACTTCCCTAAAGAATTGGCACCATTTGATGTGCACCTGATCACTGTCAATGTCAAAGACGAAGAAGCGCAAGCCTTAACAGAAAAACTTGAAGCAAGCTTGATGGGAGCTGGTTACGAAGTCTTGACAGACGACCGTAACGAACGTGTCGGGGTTAAATTTAGCGATAGCGACTTGATTGGGTTGCCAATCCGTATCACTGTCGGGAAAAAAGCAGCTGATGGCATCGTAGAAGTTAAGATTAAGGCGACTGGTGACACCATCGAAGTTCATGCAGACAACTTGCTCGAAACCCTTGAAATTCTAAGCAAGAAATAAAAACTTTAATCAGAAGAAAAACAAGGCAAAAATGTAACTAGTTTTTACCTTGTTTTTTCTATATAATGAGAGTGAAGAATACATCATCAAGTTAAGAGGTATAACAATGTTAAAATTTCCAAAGGATTTTGTCTGGGGTTCCTCCACTTCTGGACCACAGACAGAAGGACGAGTGCCAGGTGATGGCAAGGGAGATAATCTCTGGGATTATTGGTATCAGGTGGAGCCAAACCGTTATTACAATGGAATTGGACCTGACAAAACATCTACCTTCTATGAAAACTGGAAAAAGGATATTGAGCTTTTGGTAGAGACTGGGCATACAGCCTTCCGAACTTCTATCCAGTGGTCTCGTATTTTCCCACAGGGGCGTGGAGAGGTCAATCCGCAAGGGGTGACTTTCTACCGTCAGGTCTTTGAAGACATTAAGGCCAAGGGGATTCGTCTCTTAGTCAATCTCTATCACTTCGACCTGCCATTTGCCCTCCAAGAAGACGGCGATGGTTGGGAAAATAAGGAAACTGTCAAGGCTTATGAAGACTATGCTCGTTTTTGTTTTGAGACTTACGGCGACTTGGTGGACCAATGGATTACCTTTAACGAGCCCATTGTCCCTGTAGAATTTGGCTATTTCTATGATGCCCACTATCCTCATAAGGTAGATGCCAAAGCGGCGGTTAAGGTTGCTTATCATACGCAACTGGCTAGTAGTCTTGCGGTTAAGGCTTGTCATGAGATTTTGCCTGATTCTAAGATTGGGATTGTTCTCAACTTGACACCAGCCTACCCACGTAGTCAGCATCCCGCAGATGTCAAGGCTGCGCGCATTGCCGACCTCTTTCAAGCCCAATCTTTCCTAGACCCGTCTGTCTTGGGAGCTTATCCAGAAGAGTTAGTAGAGATTTTAGCTGAGTATGATTTGCTGCCAGAGTACACTGTTGAAGAGTTAGAACTCATTCGGGAGCATACAGTGGACTTTCTTGGAGTCAATTACTACCAACCTTTGCGCGTTATGGCGCCACGTTTTGCTAAGCATCCAGACAGTCCACTCTTGCCAGAACATTTCTATGAGCCTTATATCATGCCGGGCCGTAAAATCAATCCTCACCGCGGTTGGGAAATCTACGAGCAGGGGATTTATGATATCGCTCAAAATATCAAGGAAAATTATGGTAATATCGAGTGGATGTTGACAGAGAATGGCATGGGTGTTGAAGGGGAAGATAAATTCCGTGTGAATGGCATGATTCAGGACGACTATCGTATTGACTTTGTCAAAGGGCATCTGCGTGAACTCCACCGTGCTATCGAAGACGGTGCTAACTGTAAGGGCTACTTGATTTGGACCTTTATTGATTGCTGGTCATGGCTCAACAGTTATAAAAATCGCTACGGTCTGGTTGAGCTTGACTTGGAAACGCAGGAACGTCGCCTGAAGAAATCAGGCCACTGGTTTAAGGAACTCAGCTATCGTAATGGATTTTAAGAATAAAAAGAGTGAGATGGTATTCATCTCACTTTTTATTACAATATCATCACCAAGGTCCCAATCGTAATCAGGATACAGCCAATAATTGTTTTAAACGTCAGGACATCCTGTAGGAAGAAAAAGGCTAGAACGAGGGTAATGACGAGACTGAATTTATCGACAGCAGATACCTCAGTCGCATTGCCCATCTGTAGTGCCTTGTAGTAGCAGAGCCAGGAGGCGCCAGTGGCTAAGCCTGATAAGATGAGAAAGAGCCAACTTTTTTTACTGATATTGACAATTTCGGTCTGACTATTGGTCAAGAAAACCATTGCCCAGGCCATCAGAATGACGATGACCGTACGAATAGCAGTTGCTAGATTGGATGGAACTCCCTCAATCCCAATCTTGGCTAAAATTGATGTTAAGGCTGCAAAGATAGCTGATAAAAGTGCGAAGAAAAACCACATGGCAAATACCTCCTCCCCTTATTATAAGTAATTGATGCTAACTTGTCAGGTATCAAGTGAAATCTTGATAAAATATCAGATAGAAAAACTATACCAATTTTTATTCTTGACAAGTAAGAAAAACAAGTATATACTGTTTTTGCTGATTCCGTAAAGCGAGAATTAGACTATACCAATTTAAGGAGAAAGCACAGCTGGTCTGTGTCGTATATACTATGTGTGGAATTGTTGGTGTTGTTGGAAACACAAATGCAACTGATATTTTGATTCAAGGGCTTGAAAAGCTCGAATACCGTGGCTATGATTCTGCGGGGATTTTTGTCCTAGGTGGTGCTGAAAATCATCTAGTCAAGGCTGTCGGTCGTATCGCAGAATTATCTGCTAAGACAGCTGGTGTTGAGGGAACAACAGGTATCGGACATACGCGTTGGGCGACTCACGGGAAACCAACGGAAGATAATGCTCACCCACACCGCTCTGAGACGGGACGTTTTGTCTTGGTGCACAATGGAGTGATTGAAAACTACCTTGAAATCAAGGAAGAATACCTTGCAGGTCACCACTTCAAGGGGCAAACCGATACGGAAATCGCTGTTCACTTGATTGGGAAATTTGCAGAAGAAGAAGGTCTCTCAGTTCTTGAAGCCTTCAAAAAAGCCCTTCACATCATTCGTGGTTCTTATGCCTTTGCCTTGATTGACTCTGAAAATCCAGATGTCATCTATGTCGCTAAGAACAAATCACCACTCTTGATTGGTCTTGGAGAAGGCTACAACATGGTCTGCTCAGATGCTATGGCTATGATTCGTGAGACCAACCAATACATGGAAATTCATGACCAAGAGTTGGTAATCGTCAAGGCTGATAGTGTCGAAGTTCAAGACTATGATGGCAATCGCCGTGAGCGCGCTAGCTACACTGCTGAGCTAGACTTGTCAGATATCGGTAAGGGGACTTACCCTTACTACATGCTCAAGGAAATTGATGAGCAACCAACGGTGATGCGTAAACTCATCCAAGCCTACACAGATGAGGCTGGTCAAGTTGTTGTAGATCCAGCTATCATAAAGGCTGTTCAAGATGCAGATCGCATCTACATCCTTGCAGCTGGAACATCTTACCACGCAGGATTTGCTTCTAAGAAGATGCTGGAAGAGTTGACGGATACACCTGTTGAACTTGGAATTTCATCTGAGTGGGGCTATGGTATGCCACTTCTCAGCAAAAAACCACTCTTCATCTTTATCAGCCAGTCTGGTGAAACAGCTGACAGCCGTCAGGTTTTGGTCAAGGCTAATGAAATGGGCATTCCAAGCTTGACAGTGACAAACGTTCCAGGATCAACTCTTTCACGTGAAGCCAACCATACAATGCTCCTTCACGCGGGTCCTGAAATTGCCGTGGCATCAACCAAGGCCTACACAGCACAAATCGCAGCCCTTGCCTTCCTTGCAAAAGCAGTCGGAGAAGCAAACGGCAATGCCAAAGCGCAAGCCTTTGACCTGGTTCATGAGTTGTCAATCGTAGCTCAGTCTATCGAATCAACTCTTTCTGAAAAAGAAACCATTGATGCAAAGGTTCGTGACCTTCTTGAAACAACTCGCAACGCCTTTTACATCGGACGTGGTCAAGACTACTATGTAGCCATGGAAGCCAGTCTCAAACTCAAAGAGATTTCTTACATCCAATGTGAAGGCTTTGCGGCAGGAGAACTCAAGCACGGAACCATTGCCTTGATTGAAGAGGGGACACCTGTCTTGGCCCTCTTGTCAGATCCAGTTCTTGCCAACCACACTCGTGGAAATATCCAAGAGGTCGCAGCTCGTGGTGCCAAGGTTCTCACTATCGCAGAGGAAAATGTTGCTAAAGACACAGACGATATCGTCCTTACGACCGTCCACCCTTACCTCTCACCAATCTCAATGGTCGTGCCAACACAATTGGTCGCTTACTTTGCAACCCTCCACCGTGGTCTTGATGTGGACAAACCACGTAACCTTGCTAAGTCAGTAACAGTAGAATAAACTAAAAGAGTCTAGTTCATCTAGACTTTTTTGCTCTCTCTTGGTATACTTGAGTGAGGAGTATTTTTGCTCGCCTTTAATTTTTTATAAGGAGAAGAAAATGAAGAAGAAAAAAAGTATTATTGCTATGCTGGTTGGTATCGTCTTGTCTAGTTCTTACTTGATACGTACGATCTTGATCCATCAGCAGAGACAAGCGAAAAAGCAAAACCTGGAACGGATTGCTGCGGTGCAAGAGACGGTTCAGTCTCAAGATCAAAAGAAAGCTGAAGAGCAGAAAGAACAATTTAAAAAGGCATTTGATGGTATGGATAAAACTTCCATTCTAATGAAAAACTATGATAGCCACACAAAGATTAATGGGAACTACAGTTTTGGTACAAAGGATGGCGTGTACTACCTAGTAGAATTAAAAACAGGGAATAAAGTAGCTCTGGAAGGTGTGGACAAGGCCTTTCCATTGTCTGTCAAAAATGAGGACACAAATAGTACGGAGCTTGCCCTGGTTGTCCGTAAAGACCAAGTATGGTACATGATTGATACAAAGGGTGAGACGATTTACACTTTTGAACAAACAGAATTGACAGAAAACTCGAAGTTAACTCTGAAAGACAATAAACTACAGGTAGAATAAGCTAAGAAAGTCTAGTTCATCTAGACTTTTTCTAATGAGCAAATGTATTGAAAATAAAACTAATTAGTGATAAAATACCCTAAAACTAAAAGAGATAGCGAGGAAACAGGATGGTAGAATTAGGGATTTCAACATTTGGTGAAGCAACAGCTCTAGAAGCGACTGGGCAGATTTACAGTCATGATGAACGCATTCGTCAGTTGGTGGCAGAAATTGAGCTGGCTGATAAGGTTGGTTTGGATGTGTACGGGATTGGGGAGCATCATCGGGAGGACTTTGCGGTATCGGCGCCAGAGATTGTTCTTGCAGCTGGGGCAGTCAATACCAAAAAGATTCGTTTGACTAGTGCAGTCAGCATTCTCTCGAGTATGGATCCGGTTCGCTTGTTCCAACAGTATGCCACCATCGATGCCTTGTCAAATGGCCGTGCGGAGATTATGGCTGGGCGTGGTTCATTTACCGAATCCTTCCCTCTGTTTGGTTATGACTTGAAAGACTACGAAGCTCTCTTTGATGAGAAATTAGACTTGCTCCAGTTAGTCAATGAAAAGACCAAGATAGACTGGCAAGGTCAATTGACCCAAAGCATTGCTGGAAAAGAAGTCTATCCCCGTCCAGTTCAGGACAAATTGCCATTGTGGGTGGCGACAGGTGGCCATGTCGAATCAACAGTGAAGATTGCTCAGGCGGGGTTGCCGATTGTCTATGCCATTATCGGTGGCAATCCACGTTATTTTAAAAAGTTGATTCAAGCTTATCGTGAGATTGGTAGGGAAGCCGGTCATGCGGATAAAGACCTGAAAGTGGGTGCTCATTCTTGGGGCTGGATTGCGGAAGATGGCGAGCAGGCTGTCAAAGATTATTTCCATCCGACCAAGCAAGTGGTGGATGCAATTTCCAAAGACCGTCCACACTGGCAGGAGTTGACCTATGAGCAATATTTGGAGCAAGTTGGTCCAAATGGTGCCATGTTTGTGGGAAATCCAGATCAGGTAGCAGAAAAATTGATTCGCATGATTGAGGATTTAGACTTGGACCGTTTCATGCTCCATCTACCGCTTGGTTCTATGCCACATGATCAAGTTTTGAGAGCTATTGAACTCTTCGGCACACAAGTGGCCCCCAAAGTACGAGCTTACTTTGCCATGAAAGAGAGGATATAAAAAAATTCAATCGATTGAGTCGATTGGTGAGGAATACCCATGGATTCAGCAACAGGTGGAAGTGGTACAAGCGATAGAGCATACTATCTAGTGGAATATATACTAGTTTATACCAAGTACAAGATAAAATATCAAAAAAGACGATTTCCGCTTGGAAGTCGTCTTTTTTGATATTCTCGCAAATACGATATCTTGTGGTTTGTGTAAACTGGTAGATAGCTCTCTTATTTTATTTATCAAAACCTTGTAAGTTTTTTTGGCGCTCTTCAGTTTGACCCTTGGCATCCAATTTATTACCATTGTAAACAGTGCTTTCCCATGATCCGTACATTGGGTTAGGGAAAATGATGAATTTCTCACCAAACTCTTTTTGTAATTCCTCTAATTTTTGGTCGCGCTCAGTTTCAGAGGTCTTCGAAAACTCTGCAAAGTCCACAAGATTGTCTCCTAGTAGCATGACTAAGTTGGTTTTTTCTTGGACTGCTTGTCTACGACCTTCTTTAGATTTGACGCCTTTTTCTAAGAACATGAGATGATCGCGGCTTTGTACAGGAATTCCTTCGTTTTCTAGGTTTTTGATCGTATCATCTACCTGATCTATCGTACGGTCAGATACATAGTAAATTTGGACACTGTTTTTGTCTGCAAATTGGAGAAAGTCTTTAGCACCTGGTACAGCCTTGGCTGCAGCTTTTTTTACCCAGACATCCCAGTTTTCTGGGGTAAATGCTGTTCCATCTTTGACATTTTGCGCTTGATAAGGGCTATTGTCTAATACTGTTTCGTCTAAGTCCAAAACGATAGAGTAGGGTTTATCTGTCTGTGTTTTTAGTAGTTCTTTCAAACGATCAGTAGCGACATTGTAACCTTGTAGATAGAGTGCCTTGGTCTCAGCTGCTTTTTGATACCAAAGAGTTGACATAGTATTTTCTCTTGAACGCAACTGATCATAGGTCATTGTAACCTGATTGTCAGATGTACTACTTTGTGTTGTCTGTGAATTTACCGAATTTGTGCCACAGCCAGTCAGTAAAATGACGGAAGCAAGTGTAGAAGCAATTGTAATGGTAACTTTGGATATTTTCATAATCCCATCCTCCTAATAATAGTCTATTAATATTGTAGCGTTTTCATGGGATTTGTGCAAGGAAATATCGTGATAAAAGAAATTTTTCAGTAGTAATTTGGTATTAGGATAAAATTATGTACTTAATTTGGGAATGAAGATGGATATAAAAATTTCCAATCGGCTTGATAGAAAATCTATATCAGCTCCTTTTTGAAAAATAGATGAAAATAAAGAGAATCTTTGAAAGGCTAGTAACGTCAAGCTTTTCAAGGATTTTTTTCTTCATAGATATAAAAATTTCTAATCGAGTTGATAGTCAATATATATTGGGAAAAGGGGAAAAGGAGTGGTAAGATGGTTTCAATCCAAATGGAAGGAGAAAGGTATGGCAAGTAAAAGAGATTTAGTCTTTAGAGCGATTCGAGGCGATGAAGTGGAAAGAGTTCCTGTGGGATTTTGGTTTCATTTTGTAACACTCGAAGAAAAGGGGCAGGGATTAAACAATCCACGTATCTTTCAAAAAAGTGTTGACGGGCATCGCAACTATGTGGAAAGGATTCGCCCTGATTTTGTCAAAATTATGAGCGACGGTTTTTTCCTTTATCCAAGTAATGTCTATAGTCCTAAGATCGCAAGCATTCAGGAGCTGACTTCTATTGAGTCGATTGGTGAGGAACACCCATGGATTCAGCAACAGGTGGAAGTGGTACAAGCGATTCGAGAGACCTTTACCGAAGAGATTGCTTCTTTCTACAATATCTTTTCGCCTATCTCCTACCTCAAGCGCTGGTTCCGTACAGAAACTTCTCGAGGAGATAGGGAAGTGGCTGATCTATTGCTTGAAAATCCTGAGCAATTCAGAGCGATTCTAGATGTGATTGCAGGAGATATTGCTATCCTAACTCAGAAAATCATCCAGCAAGGCGGTGTTGACGGGATTTACCTCAGCACCCAGGAAATTCAAGATGAGCGCATTACACCAGCACTCTACAAAACCTATATCGAACCGAGCAATATAGCGATTTTGGAGGCAGCCAATCAGGTTGGTGGGACCAATATCCTCCATATCTGTGGTTTTGAAGGTGCGAGCAATGATGTGACGATATTTAAGGACTATCCAGCTCAAGTGGTCAACTGGGCGACCCACCATGAGGATGTTAGTTTGACACAGGGGCAAGAGTTGTTTCCAGGCAAGGCCTTTTTAGGTGGATTTGAAAATGGCAAGAAAAGCTTGCTTTATCAAGGTTCCAAGGCGGAATTGCAAGATGAAACAAGACGGTTGCTGGCTGAAGCTGGTAGTAAAGGCGTTCTTCTGGGAGCTGACTGTACTGTTCCAGATGACTTTGACTTAGAGAGGTTGGACTGGATTCGGCAGGCAGCTGTTCTCTAAAAGGAGGAGCTATGAAAAGTAAAAGATGGGGAATCTTCATTGCAGTTGTCGGTTTGCTGGCTTTGATTGCCATAAGCGTCGTAAAAAATGGGCACTGCAAAAATGGAGAGAGATGTCGTGGAGTTCAGGATTTTTCCAAGTCCAGTCTCCCCTTTCTACGCTCGAATGATATCGCAAGCAGTTTATTAGTTGAAAAAGTAAGAAATGGAGAATAAGAATGTCAGAAAAAAAAGAATGGGTTTTAAAAGCATTTAGAGGTGAAAAGGTTGAACGTGTGCCAGTTGGCTTTTGGCACCATTTCACATCCGAAGACGAATGGCTACACGGTTTCTCAAATCCAGTCATTATCGAGAAGAATATCGAGGGCCATAAGCGCTTTATACGAGAAGTTCAGCCAGACTTTATCAAACTCATGAGTGATGGCTACTTTGCTTATCCAAATCCAGCGATTGCCAAAGGAAAATCACTTCAAGAATTGGCAACTATTCAACCACTCGGAACAGATCATGCTTGGATAAAAGAGCAGGTGGACTTGGTTAAGAAAATCAAGCAAGAATTTACAGAAGATATTGTTGCGATTTACAATATTTTTGCTCCTGTGACCTATCTCAAGTGGCTACTGGGGGAAGTGTCTGGTGGCGATGACCTTATTGCAGACTTTCTGGTGGAAGATCCTGAAGCCCTTAAAAAGGTGTTGGATGTGATTGCAGAAGATATTGCGAGTCTCAGTCGAGCTGTCATCGAAGAGGCTGGTGCTGATGGAATCTATCTCAGCGTGCAGAGTATCCAAGATCAACGAGTGTCGGCAGCAGATTATCAAGCCGTCATTGCCCCTAGCGAGATAACGGTTCTGGAAGCAGCTAGTGCTGTTGGTGGCGTCACTGTTCTTCATATCTGTGGCTACGAGGGAGCGCGAAATGATATTCATCTTTTTGCAGACTACCCAGCCCAAGTCTTTAACTGGGCTGTAGGACCAGAGGGAATCACTCTCAAGGAAGGTCGTGAGATTTTCAAGGGACGTACGGTTCTTGGAGGATTCGAAAATGGCAAGACAGGCTTGCTGTATACTGGTAGCAAGGATGCCATTCAGGCTGAGGCAAAGAAACTAGTTGCAGAAGCTGGGGAACAGGGCTTGGTACTTGGGGCAGATTGTACCATTCCAAGTGATATCGCAGTTGAACGTATCCAGTGGGTGAGAGAAGCGCTTGAAAACTAAAGGAGAAAAAGATGAGTAAAAAAGCATGGATTATCGGTGGTGTAGCAGTTGTTGCAGTAATTGGGGCAACGATTATCGGGAGAAGTTTAGTTGGCGCTCCAGCCAAGGAGGGAGAAACGGCTTCGTCTGCTGAAGTTATAACCTTGAAGGTTGCCCATACACAAAACTATGTACCTTATGACTTTGTCAATGAAAAAGGGGAATCAGATGGTTATGAGGTAGCTGTTTTGAAGGCTGTTGATGAGAAGTTGGCAAACTATCAATTTGAATATACGGGTACCAGTGATGATGACCTCTTGATTGGTCTGGAATCAGGCAAGTATGACATCGGAACCAAGGGAGCTTGGTACACAGATGAACGAGCTAAAAAGTTTGTCATTCCATCTGAACCAGTCGGAGCGAGCATCATCGGATTTACTGTCAGAAAAGAAGATGAACAGAAATACAAAACCATTGATGACTTTGCTAAGAATAAAGGGAAATTGGTTCCCATCTCTCCACAGAATGCTCAATGGAATGTCATCACCAGCTACAATGAAAAACATCAGGATGCACCGATTGAGCTAACAGCAGCTGAATCCTTTAAAGTGGCAGATGCCTATGCCTGGGTCTTGGAAGGACGTTATGACGCCTTCTTTGATATCAAACTGTCCTTTGAAAAAGCAGTTACCGCAGAAGATGGCCCTTACCACCAATATGCGGATAAACTCAGCTGGTTCCCATACAAGGGTATTCCAACTTATCCCTTGATTCACCGTGATGAAAAGGGTGAGCAATTCGCTAAAGAATATGAAAAAGCAATCAAAGAGTTGAAGGAAGATGGCACGCTTGCTAAGCTATCTCAGCAATACTTTAAAGAAGATGTCTTTAGTTATGTAGACAAAGACTAGACCAGAAATTACAAGACTAGAAAGGGTTTTGCATGGTTTCTTATGATTTTTCCAAGGTCTTTCAGTTTTTGCCGACCTTATGGAAGGCACTTCCTATGACCTTGTCCATTCTCTTTTTTACCACTCTTCTTGGTTCCCTTTTTGGAGGTCTCTTGGCCTGGGCACAAGTAGGAGATGACAAGAGTTTTGCAGCGATTTCCAAAAGCTATATCTTTACCCTTCGTTGTACACCGCCGATTGTCTTGCTTTTTCTAGTCTTTTATGGCTTGCCAGAATTTCTGAAATGGTGGCTTGGTTTGGATATCAACAACTGGTCTAAAACTATTTTTGTTCTCTTGACGATGATTCTCTTGTTTGCGGCTATTGTTGCCGAGGTTTTCAAGGCGGCCTATCAAGCTATTCCAAAGGGGCAGACAGAGGCCGGGCTTAGTATTGGTTTGACTCCAAGTCAGACTTTTTGGAGAATCATTTTTCCCCAAGCTTTTCAAGTTGCTCTTCCCAATATAACGACCGCTATTCTCAATCTCATGCGGGATGCTGCCTTGGCTTATACGATTGGTTTTGTTGATGTTATGGGGGCAGGCAATCTCTTGATCAGTCGCAATTTAGGGAACTACTCTCTGGAAACCTATACGGCAGTTGCGCTTCTTTACTGGGGGATTGCCTTGGTTATTTCTAGCTTGAGTCGTTTGCTTGAGAAGTCTTTGGAAACAAAAGGGAGGTAAGAAATGGATATAGACTATATTGTAAAGACCTTTCTGGAGACCTTGAAGGGTGTGCCAATCACCTTGATTATCATGATTGTGGCTATGGTCTTAAGCTTTTTACCGGCTCTATTTTTAGCCTTGGGGCAGATTTACAAGGTTCGAGGGGTGAGGAGTTTTTCTCTGGTCTATCTGGCTTTTATCCGAGCGACTCCACCGATTTTATTGATTCTCTTCTTTTATAGTTTGTTTCCAAGTTTGCTGAATCAATTTCTCAAAAGCATAGGAAGTGACTTTGATATTTTCAAGCTTGATCCTCTCTACTATGCCTTTATCATTTATAGTTTGATGACAGTCGGGAGTTTATCGGAGATTTTGCGTTCAGCGATCTTGACGGTGGACAAGGGACAACTAGAGGCGGCGCATGCGATTGGGCTGACTACGACCCAGGCCTATCTAAGGATTGTTTTTCCTCAAGCCTTGCGCTCAGCCTTGCCTAACTTGGCCAATCTGGTGATCAATATCGTCAAAGGGACCTCCCTAGTCTTTGTTATGACCATCAAGGATATCACCGCTATTGCTCGTGTAGAAGCGTCCTACGGTTACCAGTATTTTGAGTCTTATTTTGTAATATTTTTGCAGTATATTTTGATCTGTGGTTTGATTCAGTGGGGCTTTTCTGTATTAGAAAAAGGCTATGTGAAAAAAGAAAAGAGAGCGAAAGCATCTAGCGCGCGTTTTGTATAGGAGGACAGGATGTTACAAGTAGAACATATCGCAAAAACATTTGGTGAGAGACAGGTCCTGGAGGATGTCAATCTCCAGGTCAACCAAGGGGATGTCGTCGTTATCTTAGGACCATCAGGTTCGGGGAAAACGACCTTTCTCCGTTGTCTCAACCACTTAGAAAAAGCTGACAGTGGCCGTTTGACCTTGGCAGGAAAAACTTATGACTTAGCCAAATTAAGCAAGAAAGACATTCTAGAAATTCGCCAAAAAACAGCCTTTGTTTTCCAACACTACAATCTCTTTGCAAACAAAACTGCTCTGGAAAATATTTTAGAAGGCCTAATCGTCGCTCGTAAAGTTCCCAAGGAAGAAGCGCTAAAACGTGCAGAATCTGCCTTGGAAAAAGTTGGTTTACTGGCCTATAAGGACTACTACCCTTCCCAGCTTTCTGGGGGGCAACAACAACGAATAGGAATTGCGCGTGCTATTGCCGTCAAGCCGGAGGTCATTTTGCTAGATGAACCAACATCAGCACTAGACCCTGAGTTGGTTGGAGATGTTTTGGATGTTCTGAAACAGTTGGCGGGAGAAGGTGTGACCATGGTTGTCGTCACGCATGAGATGGGATTTGCTAGAGATGTCGCAAACCACGTTATTTTCATGGATGGAGGCCGTATCGTAGAGGAGAACAATCCCCACGATTTCTTTAGTCGTCCACAAGAAGAACGAACCAAGCAGTTTCTGGCTCGTATCTTATCAGATGCAACCTATAGTGTAGAATATATGATTTGATAGATAAGTGTATCATAAAAACAACACCCCATGGCTAGAAGAGTCTTCTAACCATGGGGTGTTTTCTCTATAGGAGGGCTAGGTTATTTCTTTTTCTTGTTTTTTATCAACCATCCAAGTCCGAGAAGGGCAAGGATACTGAATCCAGCAAGGGCAAGAAGGGATTTGTTCTCAGTACCTGTGTTTGGAAGGACTTTCTGAGAAAGAGTCTCTGTAGCAGTTTCTTGAGAGTCAGGGTTTGCTACTAGGTTCTGGGCTTTGTCTTGTTGGGTTTCCAAGCTAGAAAGATCAAATTCTGGTTTTTCTTCCACAGCTGGAGCGACGATGGCGCCACCTTGAGACAAGCGGAGAACGACAGCAGTGAGAGCGTTCAATTTCAAGCCTTGTTCAGTCCATTCGAGACCTTGAGGTTTAGCGATTCCTACTGGTCCGGCTTGATTTTCATCTGCGAGGACTTCAGCCTTTCTCAAGTGAGCAAAGGCAGTTCCTAGAGTAAATTCACGAGCCTTATCATCCGCATTGACAAAGACAGCGTAGACATCACCGTTTGGAGCAGTGATTTGGTAGCCGATGACCACGTCTTCTTTTTCAACACCGTTTTGTCCTGGGACAGTAATGAGGTGGACGCGCTCTTTGATGTCTTGCAGACTCTTGAGTCGGAAGGCATCTGTCGATTGACGAAGGGCGATCAGACCTTTCATGTAGTCACGGCTCTTGGCATTTTCAGGATATGCTTTGCTATCTGTAGCTTTGGTCCAGTCAAACTTGTTGACAGCATCACTAGAGTCGTAAGAGTCATGGATAAAGTAAGGATAGACAAAAGGCTTGCCGTCTTTGTCACGCAACAAGTGAGACTTATTTGGAACCTTATCTTCAGGAACAGGAGTCTTATAGGCTGGATCAAGGAATTGTTTGGTACGTCCGTATTCCTGACCAGAGTGGATAAACGGAGTTCCTTGAGCAGTCAAGACCATGAGGTTTCCAAGTCGCAAACGACGATGAATCTCAGCGTAGTTTTCAGCCTTGCTTGGGTCTTTTTTGATAGACTGGGCAATGATGTCAAAGAGGGTCAAGTTATCATGGGCTGCGATATACTGGATCACATCTCCAGGATTGTCAGCTTCAAAGTTAGTTGGTTGGGCAATGAGATTTTTAAAGATGGTATTGATATCGCGTTTGCCACCTGTGATAAAGGCAGGTTGACCTTCGTTTGGATAGCCAGACTTGAGGTTGTTGCGGATGTCGTCTGAAAAGACAGCGACAGTATCTGTTTTCTTCATCCAATCTTGGTCAGCAGGTTGTACAGGCGTATTTTCATCACCAGTATAGGTTCTCCAGCCTTCACCTAGCATGATAAGGTTTGGATTGAGGGCACGTGCAGCCTTGTACGCTTCTTCGATAGAAGCCGCATCATGATCTCCCATCATATCGAAACGGAAACCATCCACTTTGTAAGTTTCAACCAGATACTTGATGGAGTCTACCAAGACACGTTTAGACATGTAGTGGGTAGTTCCCAAACGGCCGCCTCCAAAGCTAGTACGAGGAGTTCCGTCTGCGTCCATAAAGTGATAGTAGTTTGGCTCAATATCTTCAAAAATATCAACATTTGCAGTATGGTTGTAGACCACGTCCAGGATAGCCCCCATGCCACGTTTGTGGATTTCGTTGATGAGGTTTTTGAATTCTGCGATACGTTTTTCTGGATCCTTAGGATCGCTTGAGTACATACCTGTCAAGGAGAAGTAGTTTTGAGGATCATATCCCCAGTTGTAGTTGCTGTTGCTTGAAGCGTAGGCAGACAAACGTTCATGGTTTTTCAATTCATTGACAAAGTAGTAGGACAAGACAGGAAGGAGTTGGATATGAGTCACACCCAAGTCTTTGAGATAGTCTAGTTTTTCGATAAAGGCTTCAAAGGTACCAAATGGCTTGGTCAAGTCTTTTGCGATGGCAGGATCCGAAGTGAAGTCACGTACATGGGCTTCATAGATGACAGCATCTTCACGTGATTTGAAGTTACGAATCTTTCCATAGGTCAAGTCTTGCGGACCTAACTTCGCTGGATCGACAAAGGCAGCTTTAGCGACCTTATGAGCGGCATCTGTTTTTGCTAGGTCACTGTTCCAAGCCGCTAATGATTTGGCATAAGGGTCAAGAACGAGGACAGTTTTACCTTGGCGCTCGATTTGGTAGTGGTAGTAGTAGCCAGTGTAGTTGCTGATACCGAGACCAGAGTTTGCATCCAGAGTTTGTTTCCAGGTTCCTTTTTCTCCTTTTTCAAGGGCGACAGTTCCAACTACTTTTTCAGGGTCTTTCTTGTCATAGACAACAACGGAAACCTTATCAGCACTTGGAGACCAGAGGGTGAGGTCAACACGCTTGCCATCTTCTTTCAGAGTTGCGCCGAGTGGACCATCGTAACTGTAGGACTCATCCTTGAGGCGCCAGCTTGAACGTGTGGTAAAGCGGTCTGAATTGTAGCTGACAGTGTAAGGGTGTTGAGTGTCAGAGAAGTCGCCGATGTAGGTCACTTTTTTGCCTGCCTCATCCACTTCCACGTCTGTGATAGCTACTTTATTCCCTTGGTAATCAGTGATGCTGGAGTGTTTGAGGATATCGTCTTTCTTAGCTCCAACGAGGGTAGAAAAACTGCTTTCGATACGAGATTTAGCTACGTGTTGGGCACCAGTCATGCGGATATCGTGCACATAGTAGGGGTTGGTGTAGATGGTTTCGTCATCATCCTTGAGGAAAATCTGACTGTGATTTTTTAGATCAGTGAATTTATAATCTTCTTTTCTGATTTTCACATCATCGCCTTTCTTGCTTTCGTCTAGTAATAAAAATCCAAATTCTCTTGCAGCTTCATTGAGTGGGATATCAATGTAACGGCCATATTTTCCAGTTGCGGTAAAGTCAGTACCGTCAGGCCATTCTCCGCTACTTGGGTTCTTGACATCGCCCCAATACCAGAGAGATTTTTTGTCATAGTTGCCATCGGTGCGGTAGTAGTTGACACGGACAGTTCCTGCTGGTTGAGGGCGGTAGTTGTGTACCTTGTAGTTTTCATCTAGCCAGGCCTCATTCATTTTTGGAGAGAGGCGCTCTACAGAACGGTCCCCTGTCAGGTTATCCCCCTTGGTATTGTTGATGAGGAAGCTGACTTTCTTGGCTTGCTCATTTTTGAGTTTGACATCTAGGTAATAGCCGTAGTCATCTTGCTTGGCATCCTTGAAGGACTTGGCTCCATTGGGCCAGTTTTCAGACGGCTTTTCAACATCGTCCCAAGTCCAAAGACCTTGAGAATCTTTGTTTTCTTCAGGGAGTTTTTTTACATGGATGCGGAAGTGGTTGTCTGCGATGGGTTCTTCAGAGGATGTGTCAGCTTGTGGTTTTTGTTCTGAAGTTGGCGTTGCAGTGCTGTTATCTACTTTCTCTTCCTTGCTGTTAGCCTGGCTTGTAGTAGCATCTTCTGTTTTGGGTGTTTCTGGCGCTGTAGTAGTTTCCCCAGCTGGAGCTTCTTTTTTAGAATCAAGGGAAGCGTTTGCATTCTTTTGTTCAGAAATAGGCGTTTCCGTTTGAGTTTGACTCGTTTCAGTCTCAGTAGGGGCCTTGGTCACAGCTCTGGTATTTTCCTGAATTTGCGGAAGGTTTTCGTTGGCCGAAATAGTTGGCATTGTAGCAGAAAGCAGGACAATGCTAGCACCAATAAGGACAGAACCAGTTCCGTTCTTCAAGGAACGGATACCATAAATCATTTTTTTCTCAGTTTGAGATGGGATCTTTTTCATCACAATTCTCCTTGTGTAGTTGTTCCCTATCAGTATAGCACGAGGTAAACATTAGTGCAAGCGTTTTCCTAACTTTTAAGAGAAAATATAATGCTTCATTCTCTTGAAATTTTAAAATAATATATAGGAAAAGATTATTTAAAAAATAAGTAAAAAAACCTTGAAAAATCTAGCTAAATAAGGTATAATATGAGTAATCATTTGTCGTAGGTTTTGTCTGAAATATTGTCCAGACAAGGCTCACAGCAGTTAAATCTTCTGAAAAAGTCAGATTTAGCTGCTCTTTTTGTGCTTTTTTTCAGGTTTTTGAGTGCTTGTAACAAAGATTTAAAGATTCTGAAAATTCATCAAAGGGACACGGTGATAGGGGTTTTAAAAACCATATGACGATTAGAAAAGCCTGATTGACAAGGCTTGGAATTTATTTACAAAGGAGAATCATCTTGGCAGGACATGACGTTCAATACGGGAAACATCGTACCCGTCGTAGTTTTTCAAGAATCAAAGAAGTTCTTGACTTACCAAATTTGATTGAAATTCAAACTGACTCATTCAAAGATTTCCTAGACCACGGTCTGAAGGAAGTGTTTGAAGATGTATTGCCAATTTCAAACTTCACAGAAACTATGGAGTTGGAATTTGTTGGCTATGAAATCAAGGAACCCAAATACACGCTCGAAGAAGCACGTATCCACGATGCTAGCTACTCAGCACCAATTTTTGTAACCTTCCGCTTGATCAATAAAGAAACAGGCGAAATCAAGACTCAAGAAGTCTTCTTTGGTGATTTTCCAATCATGACCGAAATGGGTACTTTCATCATCAATGGTGGTGAACGTATTATCGTTTCTCAGTTAGTCCGCTCACCAGGTGTTTACTTTAATGACAAAGTAGACAAGAACGGTAAAGTGGGTTACGGTTCTACTGTTATCCCGAACCGTGGAGCTTGGTTGGAACTTGAAAGCGACTCAAAAGACATCGCTTATACTCGTATTGACCGTACTCGTAAGATTCCATTTACGACCTTAGTTCGTGCGCTTGGTTTCTCAGGTGATGATGAAATCTTTGATATCTTTGGTGATAGCGAATTGGTTCGCAATACTGTTGAAAAAGATATCCACAAGAATCCAATGGACTCTCGTACAGACGAAGCCTTGAAGGAAATCTACGAACGCCTTCGTCCAGGTGAGCCTAAGACTGCTGAAAGCTCACGTAGCTTGCTTGTGGCACGTTTCTTTGACCCGCGCCGCTACGATTTGGCAGCTGTTGGTCGTTACAAGATCAATAAAAAACTCAACGTTAAAACACGCTTGCTCAACCAAACCATTGCGGAGCCATTGGTAGACCCTGAAACAGGAGAAATCTTGGTAGAAGCTGGTACCGTTATGACTCGTAGCGTGATCGAAAGTATCGAGAGTCACTTGGATGGCGACTTGAACAAGATCGTTTATATTCCAAACGATGCAGCTGTTCTGACAGAACCAGTTGTGCTTCAAAAATTCAAGGTTGTTGCCCCAACGGACCCAGACCGTGTTGTAACCATCATCGGAAATGCCAATCCAGACGACAAGGTTCGTGTTGTAACTCCTGCGGATATCCTTGCAGAGATGAGCTACTTCCTCAACTTGGCGGAAGGTATCGGACGTGTGGATGATATCGACCACCTTGGGAACCGTCGTATCCGTGCAGTTGGTGAATTGCTTGCTAACCAAGTACGTCTTGGACTTTCTCGTATGGAACGTAATGTCCGTGAACGTATGTCTGTTCAGGACAATGAAGTTTTAACACCACAACAAATTATCAATATCCGTCCTGTAACAGCTGCGGTTAAAGAATTCTTTGGTTCATCACAGTTGTCACAGTTCATGGACCAACACAACCCGCTTTCTGAGTTGTCTCACAAACGCCGTTTGTCAGCCTTGGGACCTGGTGGTTTGACTCGTGACCGTGCTGGATATGAAGTACGTGACGTGCATTACACTCACTATGGTCGTATGTGTCCAATCGAGACACCTGAAGGACCTAACATCGGTTTGATTAACAACTTGTCATCTTACGGACACTTGAATAAGTATGGCTTTGTTCAAACACCATACCGTAAGGTTGACCGTGAAACAGGTGTTGTGACCAACGAAATCGTTTGGTTGACAGCCGATGAAGAAGATGAATTTACTGTAGCGCAGGCTAACTCTCGCCTCAACGAGGACGGTACTTTTGCTGAGAAAGTTGTCATGGGACGTCACCAAGGGGTCAACCAAGAGTATCCAGCAGAAGTGGTTGACTACATGGACGTGTCACCAAAACAGGTAGTTGCCGTTGCGACAGCATGTATTCCTTTCTTGGAAAACGATGACTCCAACCGTGCCCTCATGGGTGCCAACATGCAACGTCAGGCTGTGCCTTTGATTGATCCAAAAGCACCTTACGTTGGTACTGGTATGGAATACCAAGCAGCTCATGACTCTGGTGCTGCTGTGATTGCTCAGTATGGTGGTAAAGTTACTTACGCAGATGCTGATAAGGTAGAAGTACGCCGTGAAGATGGTTCGCTAGACGTTTACCACATCCAAAAATTCCGTCGTTCTAACTCAGGTACTGCTTATAATCAACGTACACTTGTTAAGGTTGGCGATGTCGTTGAAAAAGGCGATTTTATCGCTGACGGACCTTCTATGGAAAAAGGTGAAATGGCGCTTGGACAAAACCCAATCGTTGCCTACATGACATGGGAAGGTTACAACTTCGAGGATGCCGTTATCATGAGCGAACGCTTGGTCAAAGACGATGTCTACACATCTGTCCACCTCGAAGAATACGAATCAGAAACACGCGATACAAAGCTTGGACCTGAAGAAATTACTCGTGAAATTCCAAACGTTGGTGAAGATGCTCTTAAAGACCTTGACGAAATGGGGATTATCCGTATCGGTGCTGAGGTTAAAGAAGGGGACATCCTTGTAGGTAAAGTCACACCTAAGGGTGAGAAAGACCTCTCAGCTGAAGAACGTCTCTTGCACGCTATCTTCGGAGACAAGTCTCGTGAAGTGCGTGATACTTCTCTTCGTGTACCTCACGGTGCCGATGGTGTCGTTCGTGATGTTAAAATCTTTACACGTGCAAATGGAGATGAGTTGCAATCAGGTGTCAACATGCTGGTTCGCGTCTACATCGCTCAAAAACGTAAGATCAAAGTCGGAGATAAGATGGCCGGACGTCACGGAAACAAAGGGGTTGTCTCTCGTATCGTTCCTGTAGAAGACATGCCTTACCTTCCAGACGGAACTCCAGTCGATATCATGTTGAACCCACTTGGGGTACCATCACGTATGAATATCGGTCAGGTTATGGAACTCCACCTTGGTATGGCAGCTCGTACTCTTGGTATCCACATCGCAACACCAGTTTTTGACGGAGCAAGTTCGGAAGACCTTTGGGACACTGTTAAAGAAGCAGGTATGGACAGTGATGCCAAGACAATCCTTTACGATGGACGTACAGGTGAGCCATTTGACAACCGTGTATCAGTTGGTGTCATGTACATGATCAAACTCCACCACATGGTTGATGATAAATTGCACGCTCGTTCAGTCGGACCATACTCAACTGTTACCCAACAACCACTCGGAGGTAAAGCTCAGTTTGGTGGACAACGTTTCGGTGAGATGGAGGTTTGGGCTCTTGAAGCCTACGGTGCGTCAAATGTCCTTCAAGAAATCTTGACTTACAAGTCTGACGATATCAACGGACGTTTGAAAGCTTATGAAGCTATTACAAAAGGAAAACCAATTCCAAAACCAGGTGTTCCAGAATCCTTCCGAGTTCTTGTCAAAGAATTGCAATCTCTTGGTCTTGACATGCGTGTCCTTGACGAAGATGACCAAGAAGTGGAACTTCGCGACTTGGATGAAGGAATGGACGAAGATGTCATCCACGTAGATGACCTTGAAAAAGCCCGCGAAAAAGCAGCCCAAGAGGCTAAAGCAGCCTTTGAAGCTGAAGAAGCTGAGAAAGCAACAAAAGCGGAAGCAACAGAAGAAGCTGCTGAACAAGAATAAGCAGTTCACTTAGAATAGAAAGGGAAGAAATAGTGGTTGATGTAAATCGTTTTAAAAGTATGCAAATCACCCTAGCTTCTCCAAGCAAAGTCCGTTCATGGTCTTATGGAGAAGTCAAAAAACCTGAAACAATCAATTACCGTACCTTGAAACCAGAACGTGAAGGACTCTTTGACGAAGTCATCTTTGGTCCTACAAAAGACTGGGAATGTGCTTGTGGGAAGTACAAACGCATTCGCTATAGAGGAATTGTTTGTGACCGCTGTGGGGTTGAAGTAACGCGTACAAAAGTTCGTCGTGAGCGTATGGGGCACATCGAGTTGAAAGCTCCTGTATCTCACATCTGGTATTTCAAGGGGATTCCAAGCCGTATGGGCTTGACCCTTGATATGAGTCCTCGTGCCCTCGAGGAAGTTATCTATTTTGCGGCTTATGTGGTGATTGATCCTAAGGATACACCGCTTGAGCACAAGTCTATCATGACAGAGCGCGAATACCGTGAGCGCTTGCGTGAGTATGGCTATGGATCATTCGTTGCCAAGATGGGTGCCGAAGCTATCCAAGACCTTTTGAAACAAGTAGATCTTGAAAAAGAAATTACTGAACTCAAAGAAGAGTTGAAAACAGCTACTGGACAAAAACGTGTCAAAGCCATCCGTCGTTTGGATGTTTTGGATGCCTTCTACAAGTCTGGAAACAAACCTGAATGGATGATTCTCAACATCCTTCCGGTTATTCCACCAGATCTTCGTCCAATGTTGCAGTTGGATGGTGGCCGTTTTGCTTCATCTGACTTGAACGACCTTTACCGCCGTGTTATTAACCGTAACAACCGTTTGGCTCGTTTGCTTGAGTTGAATGCACCAGGTATCATCGTTCAAAATGAGAAGCGTATGCTTCAAGAAGCGGTTGATGCTTTGATTGACAATGGCCGTCGTGGTCGTCCAATCACAGGACCAGGTAGCCGTCCACTGAAATCATTGAGCCACATGCTTAAAGGGAAACAAGGACGCTTCCGTCAAAACTTGCTCGGAAAACGTGTTGACTTCTCAGGACGTTCCGTTATCGCCGTTGGTCCAACTCTTAAGATGTACCAATGTGGTGTGCCACGTGAAATGGCCATCGAGCTCTTTAAACCATTTGTGATGCGTGAAATCGTTGCTCGTGACATCGTGCAGAACGTCAAAGCGGCTAAACGCTTGGTGGAACGTGGAGATGAACGTATCTGGGATATTCTTGAAGAAGTAATCAAAGAACACCCAGTTCTTTTGAACCGCGCACCGACCCTTCACCGTTTGGGTATCCAAGCTTTCGAGCCAGTCTTGATTGATGGTAAGGCCCTTCGCTTGCACCCGCTTGTCTGTGAAGCCTACAATGCCGACTTTGACGGGGACCAAATGGCCATCCACGTACCGCTTTCAGAAGAAGCTCAAGCAGAAGCTCGTATCTTGATGTTGGCTGCTGAGCATATCTTGAATCCGAAAGATGGTAAACCAGTTGTTACTCCGTCTCAGGACATGGTTTTGGGTAACTACTACTTGACCATGGAAGAAGCTGGTCGTGAAGGTGAAGGAATGGTCTTCAAAGACCGTGACGAAGCGGTTATGGCTTACCGCAATGGTTATGTTCACCTCCACTCACGTGTTGGTATTGCAACAGACAGCCTCAACAAACCATGGACAGAAGAGCAAAAACACAAGGTCTTGCTGACAACAGTTGGTAAAATCCTCTTCAACGACATCATGCCAGAGGGTCTGCCTTACTTGCAAGAACCAACAAATGCTAACTTAACAGAAGGTGTTCCAGCTAAATACTTCTTGCCACTAGGTGGAGATATCAAGGAAGCTATCAGCAATCTTGAACTTAACCCTCCATTCAAGAAGAAAAACCTTGGAAATATCATCGCTGAAATCTTCAAACGTTTCCGTACAACAGAAACTTCTGCCCTACTTGACCGTATGAAGAACCTCGGTTACCACCACTCAACTCTTGCAGGTTTGACAGTCGGTATTGCCGATATCCCAGTCGTTGAAGACAAGGCTGAAATCATCGAAGAATCACACAAACGTGTAGAACAAATCACCAAACAATTCCGTCGTGGTATGATCACAGACGACGAGCGCTACAACGCTGTTACAGCTGAATGGCGTGCAGCCCGTGAAAAATTGGAAAAACGTTTGGTTGCCAACCAAGATCCTAAGAACCCAATCGTTATGATGATGGACTCTGGAGCCCGTGGTAACATCTCAAACTTCTCACAGCTTGCCGGTATGCGTGGTCTGATGGCCGCTCCGAACGGACGTATCATGGAATTGCCAATCCTTTCAAACTTCCGCGAAGGTTTGTCAGTACTCGAAATGTTCTTCTCAACTCACGGTGCCCGTAAGGGTATGACCGATACGGCCCTTAAGACAGCCGACTCAGGTTACTTGACTCGTCGTTTGGTTGACGTTGCCCAAGATGTGATCATCCGTGAGGACGACTGTGGAACAGACCGTGGTCTCTTGATTCGTTCTATCGCAGAAGGAAAAGAGATGATCGAGTCTCTCGAAGAACGTCTCAATGGTCGTTATACTAAGAAAACTGTTAAACATCCAGAAACTGGTGCAGTGATCATCGGTCCAAATGAGTTGATTACAGAAGACAAGGCGCGTGAAATTGTCAATGCTGGTGTGGAAGAAGTTACTATCCGCTCTGTATTTACATGTAACACTCGTCATGGTGTCTGCCGTCACTGTTACGGTATCAACTTGGCGACTGGTGATGCGGTTGAAGTTGGTGAAGCAGTTGGTACAATCGCTGCCCAATCTATCGGGGAACCTGGTACACAGCTTACAATGCGTACCTTCCACACGGGTGGGGTTGCCTCAAATACCGATATCACTCAGGGTCTTCCTCGTGTCCAAGAAATCTTTGAAGCCCGCAATCCTAAAGGGGAAGCGGTCATCACAGAGGTCAAAGGACAAGTTACAGCTATCGAAGAAGACGCGTCAACTCGTACCAAGAAAGTCTTCGTTAAGGGTGAAACTGGCGAAGGTGAGTACGTGGTACCATTTACAGCACGTATGCGTGTCGAAGTTGGAGACCAAGTCTCTCGCGGTGCGGCATTGACAGAAGGTTCTATCCAACCAAAACGTCTCCTTGCTGTTCGTGATGTCTTGTCAGTTGAAACTTACCTTCTCGGTGAAGTACAAAAAGTTTACCGTAGCCAAGGGGTAGAAATCGGTGACAAACACATCGAGGTAATGGTTCGTCAAATGATCCGTAAAGTTCGTGTCATGGATCCAGGTGACACAGACCTTCTTATGGGTACTCTCATGGACATCAACGACTTTACAGATGCTAACAAGGATGTTCTTATCGCAGGTGGAGTTCCAGCGACTGGTCGCCCAGTTCTTATGGGAATCACCAAAGCCTCACTTGAAACAAATAGTTTCTTGTCAGCGGCTTCCTTCCAGGAAACAACTCGTGTCCTTACAGATGCGGCCATCCGTGGTAAGAAAGATCATCTCCTTGGACTCAAGGAAAATGTTATCATCGGTAAGATCATCCCAGCTGGTACTGGTATGGCTCGCTACCGTAACCTTGAACCACAAGCTATCAATGAAGCAGAATATCTGGCTCCAGAACAAGAAGAGGCAGAACTTGCTCCTGTAGAGGAAGTTGTGGAAATCCAAGTTGAAGAAACAGTAGAATAAAAGCAAACAAGAGAACCCAAAGGTTCTCTTTGTTTTGTTTCAGAAAATTTTCCCACTTTTTCATAAAGTGTGGTAGAATAGAAGAACTAAAATGCCAAGGAGGTGTCCGTATGGAACAAACATTCTTTATCATTAAGCCAGATGGTGTGAAAAGAGGGCTGGTTGGTCAGGTTCTGAAAAGAATTGAGGAGCGTGGTTTCAAAATCGAAAAATTAGAGTTACGTTCAGCAGTTTCAGAAGCTTTGATTGATCAACACTATCAAGACTTGGTTGAAAAAAGTTTTTATCCTCCTATCCGTCAGTTTATGACTTCAGGACCGGTAGTGGTGGGCATTCTATCAGGACCGAAAGTGATTGAAACTTGGCGGACCATGATGGGTGCTACTCGTCCAGAAGAAGCTCTGCCAGGAACTATCCGAGGAGATTTTGCCAAGGCTGCAGGAGACAATCAAGCCATTCAAAATGTAGTTCATGGATCCGATTCGGAAGCTTCTGCAAAACGTGAAATTGCTCTCTGGTTTAAGGATTAGACTGGTAAAAGAACAGTTCTGTGCACAACAGAGCTGTTTTTTGGTCAGTTGAGCACAAAAAAAGGACACTTGAGGCGGTAACGATCATTTCAAACTCCTCACAAGGTATAATCCCATATAGGGAGGGAAAAGAAATGGTAAAATCAATTCGCCTATTGTTACTGATTGCAGTCGTCCAGATTAGTTTTAGTAGTTGCCTATTATGGAAAGAATCCTTTTTATCTTTAAAACAGACCAATGCTTATTTTTTGATTTTGATAGTAGGAATTTCTGTTCTCTGTGCTGGGATAAATTATTTCCATACAGCAGACCAGTCTAGGCACAGTATTTTACATGTTCAAAAGAAAGTGAGTCTAGTTTATTGCCTCCTTTTAGTAGTCAATCTTTTGGCAACCTGTCTGGTTCTCTCAGAAAGCATCCAAACTACTAGCAAATTGCAACAAGAATTGGTTGACCTCTTTTTACCCTCCTTCTTTTTCTTGCTAGGAGTAGATCTATTGATTTTCTTACCTTTTGATAAAATTTTTCGCGATATAGAAAATCACCTAAATAAAAAGAAAACAGTCGTCATTTCCGTTCTAGCTACGATGGTTTTTTTGAGGAATCCCTTAGTGATTTCCTCGATTCTCATTTATATCAGTGTTGGTTTTCTATGCGCACGTTTCCTTTTTCCAAAATGTATTCAAAGGGAAATCTCCTTTTATGGGCACCTGATTCGGGATATCCTGTTTGTTTTTTCAATAGTTGTATTCTTTTAAGTGGAGGAGAATTTTTCAAAATTGTTATAGTAAGTCCATAAAGAAAATTCACACAAAAGAAAACTTTTTGGTATAATAGTAGCATGCACACAAAAAATGAAGAAGAGCTTCTGGCTCTCGGAGAAAGATTAGGCCATTTGCTTCAAAAAGACGATGTTCTGATCTTGACTGGAGAGTTGGGTGCGGGTAAAACAACCTTTACAAAAGGTCTTGCCAAGGGCTTGGATATCCGTCAGATGATTAAAAGTCCAACCTATACCATTGTCAGAGAGTACGAAGGGCGTTTGCCACTTTACCACTTGGATGTCTACCGTATCGAAGGTGATGCTGATTCTATTGACTTGGATGAGTTTCTCTTTGGTGGTGGTGTGACTGTTATTGAGTGGGGGCATCTTTTGGGTGAAGATTTACCAGATTCTTACTTGGAGTTGGAAATTTTGAAAGAAGCTGATGGTCGTTGTCTTCATTTTACGGCTCATGGCTCTCGGGCTGAACAACTCATCAAGGAGCTTCAAGATGGAGTATGAGTTGTGTATTCGTGAGGCAGAGATGTCAGATGCTACAGCCTTGATTGCATTTTTAGATTGTGTCGGTCAAGAGACAGACTTTACTAGCCTAGATGAAAATGGCATCATGATGACAGCTTTTGAAATGGCTCTTTTTATCGAAAAACAAGCTGCATCAGAGAATCAAATTACTCTCCTCGCCTTACTGAATGATGAGATTGCAGGAGTCTTAAATATCACAGCAGACCAACATTTAAGAGTTCGACATATCGGTGATATTTTTTTAGCAGTTCGCAAGAAATTTTGGAACCAAGGCTTGGCAACTATACTTCTAGAAGAAGGCATTGAGTGGGCGAAAGCCAGTGGCGTCCTGCGCCGTTTGCAACTCAGTGTACAAAAACGAAACGAGGCTGCGATCCACCTCTACTCAAAAATGGGATTTATCACAGAAGGCTTACAAGAAAGAGGAGCCTATTTAGCAGAAGGGATATTTTTAGATGTTTGTCTTATGGGCAAGCTGATAAATGAATAACGAGATGATTAAAAAATTAATTGGAATGGTGCTAGGTTTCCTAGCAGTAACAGTTTTAGGTGTAGCGGTTTATGGCTATACCATCTACCAACAGGGAACAGAAACCCTAAGTAAAAAGACTTACAAAAAAATCGGGGAAGAAACCAACGTTATCGAAGCGACGGAGCCTCTGACTATCCTCTTGATGGGGGTAGATACGGGAAATGTGGAACGTACAGACCCGTGGGCGGGGAATAGTGATTCCATGATTCTCTTGACGGTTAATCCCAAAACAAAGAAAACCACAATGATGAGTTTGGAACGGGATATTTTGACCAAGATTGAGACTGGAAACGGTCAAGTTCAGGAAGCCAAACTCAATGCGGCCTATGCTAATGGTGGTGCGGAACTTGCAATTTCTACTATTCAAAAGATGATGAATATCCACATTGACCGCTATGTGATGGTTAACATGCAGGGGCTTCAACAATTGGTGGATGCAGTTGGTGGAATTACCGTCAACAATACACTTGGTTTCCCGATTTCGATTGCTGACCAAGAAGAGTTTAATAAGATTTCTATCGGTGTTGGAGAACAAACCTTGAATGGTGAGGAAGCTCTGGTGTATTCACGAATGCGTTACCAAGACCCAGAAGGAGACTATGGTCGTCAAAAACGTCAGCGTGAAGTCATTCAAAAGATCGTTGAGAAGGTTTTGAGCCTAAACAGTGTGAGTCATTATCAAGGCATCCTCAAAGCTTTGAGTGATAACATGCAGACCAATGTGGACTTATCAGCTAAGAGCATTCCACAATTGCTCGGCTATCAAGATTCTTTCAAGAATATTGAAACGCATCAATTGCGTGGGGAAGATGCTGAGCTACAGGGAATTTCTTATCAGATTGTCACTTCAGAACATATGCTCGAGATGCAAAATCTCTTGCGTCGTTCACTAGGTAAAGAGCCAGTGACAGAATTGGAAACCAATGCGGTACTGTACGAAACAGCCTTTGGTCGGACAGCGCCTTCAACCAGTACGAACGCTTCAAACGAAGAAGCAGAATAAGAAAAGAATCAAATCGTGGGAAATTTCCTGCGATTTTTTCAAAAAAATTCGAATAGATAAGTAGGAGGAAACATGAAAGCAGAAATTATTGCTGTCGGAACAGAAATTTTAACAGGGCAGATTGTCAATACCAATGCTCAGTTTTTATCAGAGAAACTTGCCGAAATCGGGGTAGATGTCTACTTCCAAACAGCTGTTGGAGATAATGAAGCTCGTCTTTTGTCCTTGCTGGAGATTGCGAGTCAACGTAGCAATCTTGTGATTTTGACAGGGGGCTTGGGACCAACTGAGGATGATTTGACCAAACAAACTCTGGCAAAATTTTTAGGAAAAAATCTAGTGTTTGACCCTCAAGCGCAAGAGAAACTGGATATCTTCTTTGCTCATAGACCTGACTATGCTCGGACACCGAATAATGAGCGCCAAGCCCAAATTGTAGAAGGGGCGACTCCACTGCCAAATGAGACAGGTTTAGCAGTAGGAGGGGTGTCGGAAGTGGATGGCGTAACCTACGTGGTCCTTCCAGGACCGCCGAGTGAGTTGAAACCTATGGTCTTAAACCAACTCTTACCCAAGTTAATGACTGGTACCAAGTTATACTCACGTGTGCTCCGTTTCTTTGGAATTGGGGAGAGTCAGTTGGTGACCATTTTGGCGGATTTGATTGACCATCAAACCGATCCGACTTTGGCGCCGTATGCCAAAACAGGAGAAGTGACCTTGCGCTTGTCTACAAAAGCAGTTAGTCAAGAAAAGGCTGATCAAGCGCTGGATATCTTAGAAAATCAAATCTTGAGTCGCCAAACTTTCGAGGGAATTTCTTTACGAGACATCTGTTACGGATATGGGGAAGAAACCAGCCTCGCAAGTGTCGTTGTAGAAGAGCTAAAGAAGAGACAGAAAAGCATTACTGCGGCAGAAAGCTTGACGGCAGGTCTCTTTCAAGCGACATTAGCAGACTTTTCGGGCGTTTCAGCAATCTTTAATGGCGGTTTTGTCACTTACAGCCTAGAAGAAAAGTCCAAGATGTTGGATATTTCCGAGCAAGAGCTAAAAGAACACGGGGTTGTTTCTGAGTTTACGGCTCGAAAAATGGCAGAGCAGGCACGGATCAAGACTCAGTCTGATTATGGAGTCAGTCTGACAGGTGTAGCTGGGCCAGATAGCCTAGAGGGTCATCCAGCTGGTACAGTTTTTATTGGACTGGCACATGCAAAAGGGACAGAGGTTATCAAGGCTAATATCGCAGGACGGAGTCGAGCAGATGTCCGACATATTGCGGTCATGCATGCCTTTTACCTAGTTCGCAAGGCTTTATTAAGTGACTAAATTTTGGTATAATGAAAGATAGGTCTAAGGACCAGTAGAATATAGGAGAACAAAATGGCGAAAAAACCAAAAAAATTAGATGAAATTGGGAAAAAATTTGGAGCAGACCGTGAAAAAGCATTGAACGATGCTCTTAAATTGATCGAAAAAGACTTTGGTAAAGGCTCAATCATGCGCTTGGGTGAGCGCGCGGAGCAAAAAGTTCAAGTGATGAGCTCAGGCTCATTGGCTCTTGACATTGCCCTTGGTTCAGGTGGTTATCCTAAAGGACGTATCATCGAAATCTATGGACCAGAATCATCTGGTAAGACAACGGTTGCCCTTCACGCTGTTGCGCAAGCACAGAAAGAAGGTGGTATTGCAGCCTTTATCGATGCGGAACATGCTCTTGACCCAGCCTATGCTGCAGCCCTTGGTGTGAACATTGACGAATTGCTCTTGTCACAACCAGACTCAGGTGAACAAGGTCTTGAAATTGCTGGAAAATTGATTGACTCAGGTGCAGTTGACCTTGTCGTTATCGACTCGGTTGCGGCCCTTGTACCTCGTGCAGAAATTGATGGGGATATTGGAGATAGTCACGTTGGTTTGCAAGCTCGTATGATGAGCCAGGCCATGCGTAAACTCGGAGCTTCTATCAATAAAACCAAAACAATTGCCATCTTTATCAACCAATTGCGTGAAAAAGTTGGGGTTATGTTTGGAAATCCAGAAACAACACCTGGTGGACGTGCTCTGAAATTCTACGCTTCAGTCCGTTTGGATGTTCGTGGAAGTACGCAAATCAAGGGAACTGGTGACCAAAAAGATACCAATGTCGGTAAGGAAACCAAGATCAAGGTCGTGAAAAACAAGGTGGCTCCACCATTTAAGGAAGCCTTTGTTGAAATCATGTACGGAGAAGGAATCTCTAAGACTGGTGAGCTCTTGAAGATTGCAAGTGATCTCGATATCATCCAAAAAGCGGGAGCATGGTACTCTTACAAGGGTGAAAAAATCGGACAAGGATCTGAAAATGCTAAGAAATATTTGGCGGATCACCCAGAAATCTTTGATGCCATTGACCATCAAGTTCGTGTCCAATATGGCTTGATTGAAGATGAAGAAGGGACAACTCCTACCTCTGTCGCAGAAGATCTAGCACCTAACCAAGAAGTAACGCTTGACCTAGGTGATGGACTTGAAATCGAAATTGAAGATTAAAAATAAAAGCGGAGAAGCCTTTCTCTGCTTTTTATGTTTAATTATTAAGTCTCCATAAGCCTTAAAAGCGTAATAAAAGAGTATTTAATCAAAAAAAATTAAAAAAAACAAGTTGCAATTTTTTTAATTTGATGATAAAATTAAAACATTCTATAAAAAGGAGACTACTATAATGGAAAAACGCCTTGTTCGTAATGTACAAGATAAAAAGATTGCTGGTGTTTGTGCTGGTGTCGCTGACTACTTTAACATGGACCACACACTTGTTCGTGCACTTTGGATCATCTTCACCCTACTTGGTGGTTCTGGAATCTTAGCTTATGCTGTTCTCTACTTCCTTCTTCCAGAAGGCAATGCAGAAGCTTAAGCCATAGAGAGAATAAAAAGTTTATTCTGATCAGTTGAAAATAAAAAACGCATGTAATCGTAGATTGCATGCATTTTTATATGTAGCTTCTATCGAAAAGAGAGGTTCTTCACCAGATGGATAAGTCTTGTTTAATGGTCACTAAAACGACGATACTCTATATGAAAGTCAAAATAATGTTCATTCTGTAACTTTTGGAAGATATCGCGATAGGCTTCTTCGTCAAAATAGTCGCCACGGTAGAGAATTTCAAAACTCAAACCATCGTACTCTAGAAAAGCGTTGGCTGTTTTAAAGCCATTTTGGCGATAGAAATCCATGCGGGCCTTTCTCTGCTCCAAGTTATCGCATTCTTCATCCAATCGCTCGACTTCGAGTAACATGGTTCGCTGGTAAAAATCAGTCAGCTTTTCGATGATTTCTTTTCCATATCCGTGGCTTCTCAAGTGGGGCATGATGGCAAAAAAACTGATATAGAAGGCCTTTGGATTGGAGATGGCAAAAGCAAAGCCGACAAACTCTTCTTGGTTATAAAAGGCAAAAAAGTGGGCGTCTTCTCGGTCCTGATAGCGCAAGAACTCAGACAGAGGAACTCGTTCTTCCTCGGGGAACGCTTCCTTGTTTAGCTTTTCAACCTTATCCAGATCAGGAAATACATCGGTAATTAATTGACTGGTCAAACTCATAAGTGACCTCCTTTTCTTGATTATAGCAAATTGTCTCTCTGTAAGCAATTGATTGCAAACTTAGTGACAGAGCCTTGTCGCTCCTTTAGAAAGCTGATATAATAGCTTTATGAATAAGAAACGATCCGTGGACTTGATACATGGTCCTATTCTTCCTGCGCTGTTAAGCTTTGCCTTTCCAATCTTGCTGTCAAATATTTTCCAACAGCTCTATAATACTGCGGACGTCTTGATTGTTGGGCGATTTCTTGGTAAAGATTCCTTGGCTGCAGTAGGGGCGACAACGGCCATTTTTGACTTGATTATAGGCTTTACGCTTGGTGTTGGCAATGGCATGGGGATTGTCATTGCCCGCTATTATGGGGCTCGTAATTTCACTAAAATTAAAGAAGCAGTAGCAGCAACTTGGATTTTAGGTGCTCTTTTGAGCATTGTGGTCATGCTGATGGGATTTGTCGGTCTGTATCCACTCTTGCAATATTTAGATACTCCTGCAGAAATCCTTCCTCAGTCCTATCAATATATTTCTATGATAGTGACCTGTGTCGGTGTCAGCTTCGCCTATAATCTCTTTGCAGGCTTGTTGCGGTCCATTGGAGACAGTCTGGCTGCGCTTGGTTTTCTGATTTTTTCTGCCTTGGTCAATGTGGTTCTGGATCTCTATTTCATTACGCAACTGCATCTAGGAGTTCAATCTGCGGGGATTGCTACCATCATTTCACAAGGCTTATCAGCGCTTCTCTGTTTTTATTATATCCGTAAGAGTGTTCCAGAACTGATCCCTCAACTCAAGCATTTTAAATGGGACAAGGCCTTGTATGCGGATCTTTTAGAGCAAGGTTTGGCTATGGGCTTGATGAGTTCGATTGTCTCCATTGGTAGCGTGATTTTACAGTCTTCTGTCAATACCTTTGGAGCTGTGATTATTAGTGCCCAAACAGCAGCTAGACGCATTATGGCTTTTGCTCTGCTTCCGATGACGGCTATTTCTTCTGCTATGACGACCTTTGCCTCTCAAAATCTCGGGGCTAAGCGACCAGACCGCATAGTTCAAGGCCTTGGTGTTGGGAGTCGCCTGAGCATGTCCTGGGCAGGTTTTATTTGTATTTTCCTCTTTTTTGCTAGTCCGACCTTGGTTTCCTTCTTGGCCAGTTCAACAGATACTTACTTGGTAGAAAACGGTAGTCTCTACCTGCAAATCAGTTCAGTATTTTATCCGATTTTGAGCCTTTTGCTGATTTATCGGAATTGCTTGCAGGGCTTGGGGCAGAAATTCCTCCCTCTAGTTTCTAGCTTTATTGAACTAATCGGGAAAATCGTTTTTGTGGTTTTGATTATCCCTTGGGCAGGGTATAGGGGAGTTATCCTTTGCGAACCCCTTATCTGGGTTGCCATGACCACCCAACTGTACTTCTCACTTTTCCGCCATCCCCTGATAAAAGAAGGCAAGGCAGTCTTGGCTGCTAAAGGACACTCCTAGCTGGATTTGCTAATACTCTTCGAAAATCAAATTCAAACCGTGTCAGCTTAGTCTTGCCGTACTCAAGTACAGCCTGCGGCTAGCTTCCTAGTTTGCTCTTTGATTTTCATTGAGTATAAAATAAAATCCCTTTCCTCTAGTGAAAATCGAAAAAACTTGTGTTATAATAAGAAAGATTAAAATGTGAAAAAAGGAGATTCCTAATGGGACGTAAATGGGCCAATATCGTAGCCAAGAAAACGGCTAAAGATGGAGCTAACTCTAAAGTATATGCAAAATTTGGTGTAGAAATCTATGTAGCAGCTAAAAAAGGGGATCCAGACCCAGAATCAAACACTGCTTTGAAATTCGTTATCGACCGTGCTAAACAAGCCCAAGTGCCAAAACACGTTATCGATAAAGCGATTGATAAAGCAAAAGGAAACACAGACGAAACCTTTACAGAAGGACGTTACGAAGGTTTTGGACCAAATGGTTCTATGCTGATCGTTGATACTTTGACTTCTAACGTCAACCGTACCGCAGCTAATGTCCGTGCAGCTTTTGGTAAAAACGGCGGAAACATGGGTGCTTCAGGTTCAGTTTCATACCTCTTTGATAACAAGGGTGTGATCGTATTTGCAGGTGAGGACGCTGATGCGGTCTTTGAGCAATTGCTCGAAGCAGATGTGGATGTGGACGATGTAGAAGCAGAAGAAGGAACAATCACGGTTTACACAGCTCCAACAGACCTTCACAAGGCTATCGTTGCCCTTCGTGAGTCTGGCATCGAAGAATTCCAAGTGACTGAATTGGAAATGATTCCTCAGTCTGAAGTGGAATTGTCAGGCGAAGACCTTGAAACCTTTGAAAAACTTTACAGCGTTCTTGAGGACGACGAAGACGTACAAAAGATCTACACAAACGTAGATGGATTCTAATAGAAAAACGAACAGTTTTACTAGCTGTTCGTTTTTTTGATATTTGAACTTATACTCTAGTTTCAGAATCGTTTTGTTTCTTGCTTTTTTCTAGACCTAGACCGACTGCATGTTTTTGGACGAGCAAGAGCTGTCCATTGTCCTGTTTTGCAAAAGTTAAGGTAACGGTCTTGATCTTGTCGCCAATGGAGATATAGGTGATTTTTCTCGTATCGTATCCTCCGATAGTGGAGTCAAACTCGGAGTCTGGTAGTCCGTGTTTTTTGATAATATCCTTGTAGTTGGTACCACCTTTTCCTTTGTTGTCAAGGTCACCTTCGATTAAGGCGTCGAACTGTTCTTGGGTCCAGGTGAAGGTATCGTTTTCTTCCTCCTCAGGGATGGAATAGGCGCTATCATCTGTCAAGTCGCTTTCTTCTTCGCGCTCCATTGAGGCACTTGCCTCGCTGTAGGAACGGTTAAACTCCCTGATAAACTCTTTGTAGACATTAGCGTACAGTACTTGGGTCGTAAAGAAAAGTACAACAGAGGCAACTGCCAGGGATGTTCCGATAATGGCCATTGTTTTTCGTTTTTTGAGGTTGACGATAAGGCCGATAATCCCCAAGATAAATGCGACAATGGCGATGAAAAATGATAGATAGTTAATAAACGGGATCCAGGATCCTAAAAGTGCGATGGCTCCAAAAATGGTTGCTAAGATTCCTAAAACTCTTTGTTCTTCTGGTTTCATTTGAAAACTTTCTCCCTTCATCGAGTGAATGAATTTCTATCCACAGTAGTTAGTGCTTATTATAGAAAAAATATTGCCTAATGTCAATTTAAACTAAAATAGTTCTCTTGGAAACTTTTTTCTTGACATATTCTCTGAAAATGATAAAATAGTTCTCATTGAAACTTAAATAGTTCTTGTGAGAACTATATTCATCATGAGAAAGGAGCAATCATGGACAAGCCGATGTTAATGTTCAAACGTTTTGGACACCAGGTTCATCTGATGGTACAGAAAGAAGCCAAGCGATGTGGCATTGAATTTATGGGTGGACCGCAAGGGCAGGTTCTGCGTTTTTTAGATCATTGTGAACAAAAAGAGGAACTGGTCCTGATTAAGGATATCGAGCAGGAACTCAATATTACCAAATCTGTTGCGAGTAATTTAGTCAAGCGCATGGTGCAAAATGGTTTGGTCGAGTTAGAGGCGAGTCCGAGCGATAAGCGGGCAAAATTTGTTCGCCTGACGGATAAATCGCGTTCGCAGATGCAAGAAGTTAAGGCTTTTTTTGATCGGATTGATCAGAGCCTGCTAGAGGGTGTTTCAAAGTCAGACTTGGCAATCTTTGAAAAGGTACTCGAGCAATTGCAAGAAAATGTTGAGAAGATAGGAGGAGAGAATGAAGAAACTCGCTAAACGTATTACAGGAAAAGAGTGGGGAATGATTGTCCTTACGATTCTGTTCACTTGTTTCTCGGTCTATCTCGAGTTAGAGGTGCCGACTTATATTTCGCAAATTACAGAATTACTGGGAACGTCTGGAACGCAGTTGGGTGAACTCTGGTCACCAGCTGCGAAGATGATTGGATTGTCTTTATTGGCTTTCTTTTCATCTGTTATGGTTGGTTTCTTTGCTGCTCGCGTTGCAGCCTCCTATACAACCCATCTACGTAGAGATGTATTTCATCAGGTTTTAGATTTTTCACAGACAGAAATCAAACGCTTTTCAATCCCAAGTCTTTTGACTCGGACGACCAATGATATCACACAGGTACAGATGCTCTTTACCATGGGCTTGCAAGTGGTTACTCGTGGGCCAATCATGGCAATCTGGGCTATTGGAAAAATCCTTGGTAAGTCCGAATACTGGCTCTGGGCAGTCGTTGTGGCTGTTATTGTGAATGTCTTGATGACCACCGTTCTCATGACTCTGGCCTTTCCAAAACAATCTGTCATCCAAAAATTGACAGATAAACTCAATAGCATCACTCGTGAAAGCTTGACAGGGATTCGGGTTGTTCGTGCTTATAATGCTGAGGATTACCAAGATGAGAAATTTGAAGCAGCCAATGATGAAGTGACGCGTCTCAATCTCTTTGTCAATCGATTGATGGCGATTATGAACCCGATTATGATGGCAATTTCCAGTGGTTTGACCTTAGCTATTTACTGGATTGGTGCCTATATCATCAACGACGCAAGTTTGGCAGAACGTTTGCCACTCTTTAGTGATATGGTGGTCTTCATGTCCTATGCTATGCAGGTCGTGATGGGCTTCCTGCTCATGGGAGCACTCTTTATCGTTCTTCCCCGTACCTTGGTTTCGGCAGGACGTATCAATCAAGTATTGGATCTGCATTCTTCTATTGAGAATCCTAGTCATGCACAGACAGCGAATCCTTCAGTTCAAGGACAAGTGGAATTCCGTGATGTGACTTTCCGCTACTCTAAAAATTCAGAAGCAGTCGTGGAACAGGTCACTTTCAAAGCAGAAGCGGGTCAAACCGTAGCCTTCATTGGATCGACTGGATCAGGTAAGTCCACGCTTGTCAACCTCTTGCCTCGTTTTTACGACGTTTCAGATGGAGAAATCCTAGTGGACGAAGTTAATGTGCAAGATTATGACTTGCAAGATTTGCGCAATAAGGTCGGCTATATTCCACAAAAAGCTGTACTCTTTTCTGGAGATGTCAAGGGGAACTTGGACTTTGGTAAGAGCAAAGAAACTCCTCTAAGCGAAGCTGCTATGTGGCAAGCCTTGGAATTGGCCCAGTCTAAAAGCTTTATCGAGGAAAAGGAAGCAGGACTTGAATCAGAAGTGGCCCAAGGTGGAACCAACTTCTCAGGAGGTCAAAGACAGCGTTTGGCCATTGCGCGTGCCTTGGCTCGTAAACCAGAGATTCTCATCTTTGATGATTCCTTCTCAGCCTTGGACTACAAGACAGATCGTGTCCTACGCCAAGAACTAGCTGAGAAAACAAAATCCATGACCAAGCTCATCGTAGCGCAACGGATTTCTACCATTATGGACGCCGACCTGATCTTAGTTTTGGATCAAGGTAAAGTCGTGGGACAAGGCACCCACAAGGAACTTCTAGCTACCAACGAAGTCTACCAAGAAATTGCCTACTCACAACTATCGAAGGAGGAATTGGAACATGGAAAATAAAAAAGTGTCGGTCTGGAAACAGTGCAAACCTTATATGGCAGGCCTCCAACTCCCTCTCCTAATAGCAGTTGTGGCTGCAGTCATTTCAAGTATCATTACCGTTTATGGTCCAACCAAGATTAAGGAAATTACAAACTTGATTTCAGATGGCTTGGCTACAGAAATCGACTTGGTAGCTGTGTCAAACATTGCTAGCTTTTTAGTGATTCTCTATGTATTTGGAGCTATCCTTAATTATACACAGGCCTATATCTTTTCAACGAGCATTCAGCATTTTTCAAAACGCTTGCGGACAGCAATCGCTGAAAAAATCAATCGTTTGCCACTTGGCTATTTTGACCGCCATTCACAAGGAGACACCCTTTCGCGCGTGACCAATGATGTGGATACGGCAGCGCAATCTCTCAACCAAAGTTTAGGGACCGTTCTTTCAGCTAGTTTCTTGTTGATTGCTGTCTTGGTGACCATGTTTGGGATGAACTGGATTTTAGCATTGGTAACAGTTGTATCAACCCTTGTTGGTTTTGTGGCGGTTTCCGTAATCATGGCCAAGTCACAGGGTTATTTTAAAGCTCAACAAAATAATCTAGCAGCCGTCAATGGTTATGTGGAAGAGATGTACTCTGGCCATAATGTAGTGACCAGCTACAACGCAGTAGATACCTCCAAAGCGAGATTTGCTGGTTTAAACCAAGACTTGCATGACAGTATCTGGAAATCTCAATTTATCTCTGGTATCATGATGCCAGCCATGATTTTTGTTGGGAACTTTAGTTATGTATTAGTCATCATCGTTGGAGCTGCGCTGGCGTTAGAAGGGCATATCACAATAGGGATTATTGTAGCCTTTATGGTTTACGTACGGACCTTCTCCCAACCTCTGTCACAGATTGCCCAAGGGATTACGAGCTTGCAACAAGCGAGTGCAGCCATGACTCGTGTATTAGAATTTTTGGCTGAAGCAGAGATGCAAGATGAATCTCATAAGGAAAGACAATTGAGCAACATGAAAGGGGAAGTAGTCTTTGATCATGTGTCCTTTGGCTATACACCAGAGCGCACTATCATCCATGACTTTTCTGCGACTGCTCATGCAGGTCAGAAAGTCGCTATCGTTGGACCGACTGGGGCTGGTAAGACAACTATTGTCAATCTTTTGATGAAGTTCTATGAGATAGATAAGGGAAGTATCCGCATCGATGGTGTGGATACCAAGGCTATGAAGCGTTCAGAAGTGCACGATGCCTTCTCAATGGTCTTGCAGGACACTTGGCTTTTTGAAGGAACGATTCGAGAGAACCTGATCTATAATCAGACAGACATCAGTGATGAGCGGATGATGGAAGCCAGCAAGGCTGTGGGAATCCACCACTTTATCATGACCTTGCCAGATGGTTACGACACTGTTTTGGATGACACCGTGACCTTGTCTGTTGGACAGAAACAGCTCTTGACCATTGCTCGTGCCCTTCTAAAAGATGCACCGCTCTTGATTTTGGATGAAGCGACATCCTCAGTCGACACACGTACAGAGGAGTTGATTCAAAAAGCCATGGACCGTTTGATGGAGGGTAGAACTTCCTTTGTCATCGCTCACCGCTTGTCAACGATTCGTAATGCCGACTTGATCTTGGTCATGAAAGATGGAAATATCATCGAACAAGGCAATCATGAAGAACTAATGGCTCAAGGTGGTTTCTATGCGGATCTCTATAATAGTCAATTTACAGAAGATGATGCAGAAGAATAAACCAAAAGAAGGCTTGACGGCCTTCTTTTTCTGCACTATACTAGAAGACAAGCGCCTCACCTAGAGGTAAAAATAAAGTGATAATGAGAAGAATACATGAAAAATTATCAAGAATGGTATAGCAACCTTAGCTCCAAACTAACTAGCCATCCCACCCTTTTATTTCTATTACGCAGTTTCAATTGTTTGATGACAGTCGCCATGCCCCTGGTCTATCTGATCTTGCTAGTCACCACTTACCTGCAACTAGGATTGGGTCAGCAAGTTGGGGTTTATGTGCTTATCCCTGCATCAGGTTTTGTGATTTTGTCTCTTTTTCGTAAGAAAATCAACCACCCGCGACCTTATGAAACTTGGGATATCTGTCCCCTGCTTGAAAAAGATAGCTCGGGACAGTCGATGCCCAGTCGCCATGTCTTTTCGGCAACTATCATTTCCATGGCCTGTCTGCATGCTAGTCTACCTGTTGGCTTAGCATGCTTGCTCTTTTCAGCTTTGCTGGGATTGGTGAGGGTTTTAGGGGGTGTTCATTATCCCAAGGATGTCATCGCTGGCTATGCTTGTGGTCTCATGTGGGGGCTCCTTTTCTTCCTATTCTGACATGTAAGTTAAGCTAGTCCTACAACCACTTACTGCTTCAAAATGACCACTTGCTTTTTTGCCCTTGTATTCCTAACTTAGCTTTGATATAGTAGAGTCAGAAAGGAGATGTGATGAAGTTACGAATTGAGATTGACGGCAATTTAGATGAGACTGAAATTGTCATCAAGACCCCTGCTTTGACAGATGAAATTGCAGACTTACAACGACTTTTGCAAGAGTCAAAGGCTCCGAGGTTGACTTTTTACAAGGGGACAGGTGAATATTATCTAGACCTGTCAGAAATTCTCTTCTTTGAAACTGAAGGGAGCAAGATCTACGCTCATAACCAGAAGGAAGCCTATGAAGTTCGTCTCAAACTTTATGAGTTGGAGTCTATCTTGCCTCGCTATTTTAGTCGAGTTTCCAAGTCAACTATCGCAAACATCCGTCAGATTTACTCAGTGGACAAGTCCTTTTCAGGAACGGGCACCATTTCCTTTTATCAGACGCACAAGGAGGTTCATGTCTCACGGCATTACCAATCCCTCCTAAAAGAAAATCTAAGAAACATGAGGTAAAAAATATGAAAAAGAAAGCATTTGGTATTGTTTTATTGGTTTTAGCAGCTTGGATCTTGCTGCAAGGGAATTTTGGAATTCCTTCTTTGGATGGTAAAATATGGCCTTTGATTGGTATCGCCTTTTTTGCTTACCAATCAGTTGAAGCTTTGCTTCGTCGTCATCTAACTTCAGCAGTTTTTACCGCTCTAGTAGCCTTAATGATTGCGAATCATTTTTATAACATTTTTCCTATTCCAAACCAGTCTTTGTTTTGGGCTAGTATCTTAGCAGTGCTAGGTGTTGGTTATCTGACGCATTCAAGTAAGTTTTGGAATGAAAAAAAATGGTGGTACAATGGGAAAAAAACAGTCGTCACGGATAAGGAAGTCGCTTTTGGTAGCGGGACCTTCTATAAGCAAGATCAAGATCTCGTAGATGACCAAGTGGAAGTCGCTTTTGGGGATGCTAAAATCTACTATGATAATGCAGAGATGCTAGGTGATTTTGCAACTCTGAATATCGAAGTGGCTTTTGGTAATGCAACAGTCTATGTTCCGCAACACTGGCGTGTCGATTTGAAAGTAGAAACCTCCTTTGGTGCAGCTAAGGCAGATTCTCCTGTAGCGCCAACAAACAAAACCTTGATTATCCGTGGGGAAGTTGCTTTTGGTAAACTTGGAGTTGTTTACGTTAAATAAAAAAATAGTTTAGGCCCTTGATAAATTCAAGAAAGTGTGATAACATAGTACGGTATGTGGTGCTAGCACATCCGCTATATTAGATCTAATAGGAGGAAAACACAATGGCTAAAGTATGTTACTTTACAGGTCGTAAGACTGTATCAGGAAACAACCGTTCACACGCGATGAACCAAACAAAACGTGCCGTAAAACCAAACCTTCAAAAAGTTACTGTTCTTATCGATGGTAAACCTAAAAAAGTTTGGGCTTCAGCTCGTGCTTTGAAATCAGGTAAAGTTGAACGCGTTTAATAAAAATGAAAAGACCTAACTGGTCTTTTTCTTTTGCTCTAAGGATAAAACCATTTGAAAAATAGAGTAAATATCCGCCGATACAGCATTCTGCTTTTACACTTGGGCTGAAATATGATAAAATAGAGTATCAACTAGTTGAGGTAAAAAAAATGACTGTAAAAATTAATACAAAAGATGGTCAAATCGAACTGACAGATGAAGTGATTGCAACCGTAGTAGGTGGTGCCGCAACTGAGATTTTTGGTGTGGTCGGTATGGCTAGTAAAAATGCCCTTAAAGACAATTTCCAAGCCCTTCTTGGTAAGGAAAATTATTCTAAGGGTGTTGTCGTGAAGGCAGCCGAGGATGGTAGCATTGCAGTTGATGTTTATACCGTATTGAGCTACGGAGTAAAGATAAGCGAAGTGTCAAAAAACATTCAAGAGCGTGTTCGTTTTAGTTTAGAAAATCAACTAGGAATTACTGCTCAGACTGTGAATGTCTACATTCAAAATATCAAAGTTGTAGGAGAATAATCGTGTCAAAAATTACTACCAGTTTATTCCAAGAGATGGTGCAAGCTGCATCAACTCGTTTGAATAAGCAAGCAGAATATGTCAATTCATTGAACGTCTTTCCAGTTCCAGATGGAGATACTGGGACAAACATGGGAATGACCATTGAAAATGGTGCGAAAGAAGTAGCAGACAAGCCTGCTTCTACAGTTGGAGAAGTAGCGAGCATTCTTGCTAAAGGGCTCTTGATGGGTGCGCGTGGGAACTCAGGGGTTATCACTTCTCAGCTCTTCCGTGGCTTCTCTCAGGCTATCAAGGAAAAAGATGAATTAACAGGTCAAGACTTGGCTCTTGCCTTCCAATCCGGTGTCGAAGTAGCTTATAAAGCGGTTATGAAACCAGTTGAAGGAACAATTTTGACTGTATCACGTGGCGCTGCCATCGGTGCTAAGAAAAAAGCAGAGCAGACCGATGATGCCGTTGAGGTTATGCGTGCAGCCTTGGAAGGCGCGAAAGCAGCTTTGGCTAAGACACCAGAAATGCTTCCAGTCCTTAAGGAAGTTGGTGTGGTAGACTCAGGTGGTCAAGGTTTGGTCTTTATCTATGAAGGATTCCTTTCAGCTCTTACTGGTGAATACAGTGCTTCTGAAGACTTTGTAGCGACTCCTGCTAACATGAGTGAAATGATCAATGCAGAGCACCACAAGTCTGTAGCAGGGCATGTGGCAACTGAGGACATTACCTTTGGTTACTGTACAGAGATCATGGTAGCCCTCAAACAAGGTCCAACTTATTCTAAGGACTTTGACTACGATGAATTCCGTAACTACTTGAATGACTTAGGTGATTCTCTACTTGTTGTCAACGATGATGAAATCGTCAAAGTTCACGTCCATACAGAAGATCCAGGTCTTGTCATGCAAGAAGGTCTCAAATATGGTAGCTTGATCAAGGTAAAAGTGGACAACATGCGTAACCAACACGAGGCGCAAGTTGAAAAAGAAGCAACTCAAGGAAGCAAGCCTGCTGAAACAAAAGAGTATGCTCTTATCGCAGTAGTAGCTGGTCAAGGTTTAGCAGATATCTTCCGTGCCCAAGGTGTGGATTATGTTATCGAAGGTGGTCAGACGATGAACCCTTCAACAGAAGACTTTATCAAGGCTGTTGAACAGGTCAATGCTCGCAACATTATCTTCTTGCCAAACAACAAAAATATCTTTATGGCAGCTCAGTCTGCGGCTGAAGTGCTTGAACAACCTGCTGTTGTGGTAGAAGCGCGTACAATTCCTCAAGGGTTGACCAGCCTTCTTGCCTTTGACCCAAGCAAATCAATCGAAGAAAACAAAGAACGCATGACTGCAGCCCTTGGTGATGTTATCAGCGGTAGTGTAACAACAGCCGTTCGTGATACAACTATCGATGGATTAACAATTCATGAAAATGATAATCTTGGTATGGTAGATGGGAAAATCCTCGTGTCAAACCCTGATATGCACCAAACCTTGACTGAAACTTTGAAACATATGTTGGACGAAGACAGTGAAATCGTGACTTTCTATGTCGGTGAAGACGGAAGCGAAGAACTTGCCAATGAAATTGCCCAAGAAATCGCAGAAGAATTTGAAGATGTTGAAGTAGAGATTCACCAAGGTCAACAACCCGTATATCCATATCTTTTCAGTGTGGAATAAAAATTTAATAGATAAAAAAGAAAGTTGATTTTACAGCTTTCTTTTTTTTATGACATTTGTCATATTTCCTAGTGACAGAAGCATCTAGCTCCGCCAAATTCAAAAGACTATAATTGAAGTATGAAATGGAGGAAGAAGAAATGAAAAATAAAATGATTGTCGCAGTGAGTTTAGTAGCAGCAGGAGTTATGACTTATCTCATGTTTTCAGGATTGGACGAGGGTTTCTATCATTTTCCTTGGGAACTCTTTGCTGGCTTTGGAATGATGTCTTGGCTTGTCAGAGAAGGTTTGAAATTAGTCAGAGATGTGAAAAAGGAGTTTGAGGAATGAAAAAAGCAATCATCTATTTCTTTATCGGCCTGTCACTCTTGGTATGGTTAGTGGAAATATTTACTGGTTGGTTTGACCAAACCGTGCTTCGCCAATTTATTCGTGGTGCTTGGGGTTTCGGATTTATGATTTTCGTTGTGTTCCCTATGGGAATGAAGTGGTTGAAAGGAGAATCTCATGACTGTGATTAAAGTTGAGAAATTGAGTAAGAAAATAAAAGACAAGGAGATCTTGCGGAACATCTCTTTTGAAATCAATGACGGAGAATGTGTCGCCTTGATCGGACCTAACGGAGCAGGTAAGACGACCTTGATTGATTGCCTCTTGGGCGACAAGTTCGTGAGCTCAGGTCAGATAGCTATTCAAGGCTTTGCACCAACAGATCCTCGATTAAAGCAGCTTATTTCTATCTTACCTCAAGAAAATACGGTGGTTCAAGACTTGAAAGTGAAAGAACTCTTATCCTTCTTTCAATCAATCTATCCAAACAGTCTCTCCAATCAAGAAATTGATGACTTGCTGAGATTTTCGGACAAACAGAAAAATCAGCTAGCGGGCAAGTTGTCTGGTGGGCAAAAACGTTTGTTCTCTTTCGTGTTGGCACTAATAGGTCGTCCGAAAATTCTATTTTTGGACGAACCAACTGCTGCCATGGATACCTCGACACGTCAGCATTTTTGGGAAATTGTCAATCAGTTAAAGAAAAATGGTGTCACCATTGTCTACTCTTCTCACTATATCGAAGAGGTAGAACATACGGCTGACCGCATTTTGGTCCTCCACAAGGGTGAATTGATCCGGGATACGACACCTTATGCCATGCGTGGTGAAGAACAAGAAAAACATTTTACGGTACCACTAACTTATCAGGAAGTTATCAGCACTTTGGACCAGATTCAAGGGCTTGAAATCAAGCAAAATGCTCTTTCCTTCACAACCAAAGAAGCCAGCCAGGTATGGAAAGTCTTGCAAGAACAGGGCTGCATGATCGAAGAAATTGAAGTTCGCAATCGAACTCTCTTAGACAGTATCTTCGAAACGACTCAAGATTAAAGGAGATTGATGATGAAAAATATGACAAGTCTCATGAAAGTGGAAATCATTCTGATGAAACGGCAAGCCGTCTACTATTTGCTATCCATCGGACTTCCAAGTGTGTTTTACCTTATCTTTTCTGGTATGATGTCAGGGTCAGATATTCCAGAAATTGCTCTTCAAGCCTATCTTTTTGCCATGACGCTCTTTAGTATCATGTCAAGTGCTTTTTTCAGTATCCCAAGCACACTCGAGTCTGATAAGACAAACAACTGGCAAAAATTGATTCAACATTCTCCCGTATCTATGGTAGAATATTATGTATCAAAACTGTTCAGTACCCTACTGACTTTCTTGTTATCAATTACAGTTGTCTTTTCAGTTGGTCATTTTGTCCGTGGAGTGACTCTGCCTTGGCTTGACTGGATGGTAATTGGTGCTATTTTGCTGATCGGAAGCGTGGTCTTTATCAGCATGGGGGTCTTGGTGAGCTTGCTACCCAGTGCTCAACTGATGACGGTTGTTGGAAATATTGCCTATATTGCTTTGGCTGTTCTAGGTGGACTGTGGTTCCCCTTGGATTCCTTCCCAGAATGGCTCCAATCTATTGGAAAGCTGACTCCAACCTATCAACTGATGCAGGTCGTCTCTACTTATTTGGAACACCATGAATTTAATATTCTTGCTGCCTTGGTTGTGCTAGGCTATACAGTTTTCTTTGGTGTACTGGTAATCCAGCTGAAAAAAAGGATTGAGGTAAAATAAATCTATGTTGGAAAAATTTAAAAACATTCATTATATGTTTCATATTTCAATTGTGTTTATCATCTTTCCTATAGCGGGTGTCATCGTTGGAGATTACCCGCTTTTAACCTTGCTATGGACCCTACTATTTGTCCTAGCTTTCTACTCGGTTTTAGTCAACCAAAATCGCACTGTGCTGTGGATGGCTTGGTGGATCATGCTTGCCTACATTTTTTATACATCGGTTTGGCTGAGTTCGGGTTTCACCTGGTTTATCTTCTATTTATCCAATCTCCTTATTTATGAGCTGGATGAGATTTCTTTTCACTCTTGGCGTTTTGTCAGTTTTGTTGTCTTGCAACCGTTCATTCTGACCGGAATCTATATGGTCAATCATGTTAGTCCCTGGCAGCTACTCTTTTTCTTGGTGACCTTTATCTTTTCCGATGCAATGACCTTTGGTCTTTATCGAATTCGATTGTCGGAGGACATAAAAGAAGAAAAGATGAAACAAAATGCCAAGCTCAATCTTTTCTTGGCCGAAAACGAACGCAGTCGTATCGGTCAGGATCTTCATGACAGTCTAGGCCATACCTTTGCCATGTTGAGTGTGAAGACGGACCTTGCCCTACAACTTCTTCAAATGCAGGCCTATCCACAGGTGGAAAAGGAATTAAGAGAAATACAGCAAATTAGCAAAGAATCAATGCGTGAAGTTCGTACAATTATCGAAAATCTTAAAACCAGAACCCTTGCTTCCGAATTTGCGACTGTTAAAAAAATGCTGGAAATTGCAGGAATTGAGACAGAAATCAATCACCAACTAGATACAGCTAGCTTAACTCAGGAATTAGAATCAACAGCTTCCATGATTTTGCTTGAGTTAGTGACCAATATCATCAAACACGCCAAAGCGTCCAAAGCTTACTTGAAATTAGAACGAACAGAGAAAGAACTCATTCTAACAGTGAGAGATGATGGCTGTGGCTTTGCTTCTCTAAAAGGGGATGAACTCCATACTGCTCGAGACCGTGTCCTTCCTTTTTCAGGAGAAGTAAAGGTGATCAGTCAGAAACATCCGACTGAAGTGCAGGTTCGGCTACCTTATAAGGAGAGAAACTAAGATGAAATTACTTGTTGCAGAAGATCAAAGTATGTTGCGAGATGCTATGTGCCAGTTGCTTACCTTTCAACCAGATGTAGATTCTGTCCTACAAGCCAAGGATGGCCAAGAAGCAATCCAACTTTTAGAAAAAGAGTCTGTCGATATCGCCATTCTTGACGTAGAAATGCCTGTTAAGACAGGCCTCGAAGTCTTGGAGTGGATACGAGCAGAAAAGCTAGAAACAAAGGTGGTTGTGGTGACAACCTTCAAGCGCCCTGGCTATTTTGAACGCGCGATTAAGGCTGGAGTGGATGCCTATGTCTTGAAAGAAAGAAGCATTGCAGACCTCATGCAAACCTTGCACACTGTTCTCGAAGGGCGCAAGGAGTATTCACCTGAATTGATGGAAGTGGTTATGACCCATCCCAATCCGTTGACAGAACAAGAGATTGCTGTCTTAAAGGGAATCGCTCAGGGTTTATCCAACCAAGAAATTGCAGACCAACTCTATCTATCAAATGGAACCGTCCGAAACTATGTCACCAATATTCTTTCGAAACTAGATGCTGGTAATCGAACAGAGGCAGCCAACATTGCAACAGAATCTGGTTGGCTTTGATAAGAAGGGTTAAAAAATTCCAAAACAATAGCTTGAGTTGAAAGAAATCCATACTAAAATGTAGGAGGCAAATCGCCTCCTTTTTTGGTTTAGAAAAGCGGTTAGAACTAGTGTCAAAGAGTTAAAAGATCAGAATAAAAATGAAAAATATCTTGACAATGAAGGAAAAATTGTGTTACAATAATAGACGGTACTTTTTACTTTTGGTCTCTCAAAAGTGTACAGGGACGTGCTGACAAATGTTGCAAAAGTACACACAGATGGTAGCTGTCACCAAGTGTATCATCACCAAAAATAAAAAAACACAGGAGAATGTAGATGCCTACAATTAACCAATTGGTTCGCAAACCGCGTAAATCAAAAGTAGAAAAATCTAAATCACCAGCTTTGAACGTTGGTTACAACAGTCATAAAAAAGTTCAAACAAACGTTTCTTCACCACAAAAACGTGGTGTTGCAACTCGTGTGGGAACAATGACACCTAAAAAACCTAACTCTGCCCTTCGTAAATTCGCTCGTGTACGTTTGAGCAACCTTATCGAAGTTACTGCCTACATCCCAGGTATCGGACACAACTTGCAAGAGCACAGCGTGGTGCTTCTTCGTGGTGGACGTGTAAAAGACCTTCCAGGGGTACGTTACCATATCGTCCGTGGTGCACTTGATACTGCAGGTGTTAACGATCGTAAACAAGGCCGTTCTAAATACGGTACTAAACGTCCAAAAGCATAAGGAAAGGGGATAAAGAGAAATGAGTCGTAAAAATAGAGCTCCAAAACGTGACGTATTGCCAGATCCGCTTTACAATTCACAACTAGTTACTCGTCTTATCAACCGCGTTATGCTTGATGGTAAACGTGGTACAGCTGCTTCAATCGTTTACGGTGCTTTTGAGCAAATCAAAGAAGCTACTGGAAACGATGCACTTGAAGTATTTGAAACAGCTATGGAAAACATCATGCCTGTACTTGAAGTACGTGCACGTCGTGTTGGTGGATCTAACTACCAAGTCCCAGTTGAAGTTCGTCCAGAACGTCGTACAACACTTGGACTTCGTTGGTTGGTAACCATCGCTCGCCTTCGTGGTGAACACACAATGCAAGACCGTCTTGCAAAAGAAATCTTGGATGCTGCGAACAACACTGGTGCAGCAGTTAAGAAACGTGAAGACACTCACCGTATGGCTGAAGCTAACCGTGCCTTCGCACACTTCCGTTGGTAAGAATAAGATACTAAGGGCGTTAAAAAAGCGACTGAAAATTAGGAAGCTTGACGTAGAATCAAAGATTCTAGGAAAGCTTATCTATTTTCCGAGCTTTTAGCCCGAGTTCAATTGAGTTCAAATCAGTTAACTTGAGCTTTTAGCCCGAGTTCAATTCAACTTATCTACAAGTTGAAACCAACAAAAACAAGATAAACATTGAGAACGGGTAGGTCCTGCCTATCCGTTTTTATTAAAATCGTGTTATAATAGAATAGAAATTAAAATAAATAGGAGAAACAAACCTCATGGCACGCGAATTTTCACTTGAAAAAACTCGTAATATCGGTATCATGGCTCACGTCGATGCCGGTAAAACAACAACTACTGAGCGTATTCTTTACTACACTGGTAAAATCCACAAAATCGGTGAAACTCACGAAGGTGCGTCACAAATGGACTGGATGGAGCAAGAGCAAGAACGTGGTATCACTATCACATCTGCTGCGACAACAGCTCAATGGAACAACCACCGCGTAAACATCATCGACACACCAGGACACGTGGACTTCACAATCGAAGTACAACGTTCTCTTCGTGTATTGGACGGTGCGGTTACTGTTCTTGACTCACAATCAGGTGTTGAGCCTCAAACTGAAACAGTTTGGCGTCAAGCAACTGAGTACGGAGTTCCACGTATCGTATTTGCTAACAAAATGGACAAAATCGGTGCTGACTTCCTTTACTCAGTAAGCACACTTCACGACCGTCTTCAAGCAAACGCACACCCAATCCAATTGCCAATCGGTGCTGAAGATGACTTCCGCGGTATCATCGACTTGATCAAGATGAAAGCTGAAATCTATACTAACGACCTTGGTACAGATATCCTTGAAGAAGATATTCCAGCTGAATACCTTGACCAAGCTCAAGAATACCGTGAAAAATTGGTTGAAGCAGTTGCTGAAACTGATGAAGACTTGATGATGAAATACCTTGAAGGTGAAGAAATCACTAACGAAGAATTGAAAGTTGCTATCCGTAAAGCAACTATCAACGTTGAATTCTTCCCAGTATTGTGTGGTTCTGCCTTCAAGAACAAGGGTGTTCAATTGATGCTTGATGCGGTTATCGATTACCTTCCAAGCCCACTTGACATCCCAGCAATCAAAGGTATCAACCCAGATACAGACGAAGAAGAAACTCGTCCAGCATCTGACGAAGAGCCATTCGCAGCTCTTGCTTTCAAGATTGCAACAGACCCATTTGTAGGTCGTTTGACATTCTTCCGTGTATACTCAGGTGTTCTTCAATCAGGTTCTTACGTAATGAACACTTCTAAAGGTAAACGTGAACGTATCGGACGTCTTGTGCAATTGCATGCCAATAGTCGTCAAGAAATCGAAACCGTTTATGCTGGTGATATTGCAGCTGCTATTGGTTTGAAGGATACAACTACTGGTGATTCATTGACAGATGAAAAAGCTAAAATCATCCTTGAGTCAATCCACGTTCCAGAACCAGTTATCCAGTTGATGGTTGAGCCAAAATCTAAAGCTGACCAAGATAAGATGGGTATCGCACTTCAAAAATTGGCTGAAGAAGATCCAACATTCCGCGTTGAAACAAACGTTGAAACTGGTGAAACAGTTATCTCAGGTATGGGTGAACTTCACCTTGACGTCCTTGTTGACCGTATGCGTCGTGAGTTCAAAGTTGAAGCGAACGTAGGTGCTCCTCAAGTATCTTACCGTGAAACATTCCGCGCTTCTACTCAAGCACGTGGATTCTTCAAACGTCAGTCTGGTGGTAAAGGTCAATTTGGTGATGTATGGATTGAGTTTAGTCCAAACGAAGAAGGTAAAGGATTCGAATTCGAAAACGCAATCGTCGGTGGTGTGGTTCCTCGTGAATTTATCCCAGCGGTTGAAAAAGGTTTGGTAGAATCTATGGCTAACGGTGTTCTTGCAGGTTACCCAATGGTTGACGTTAAAGCTAAGCTTTACGACGGTTCATACCACGATGTCGACTCATCTGAAACAGCCTTCAAGATCGCGGCTTCACTTGCCCTTAAAGAAGCTGCTAAATCAGCACAACCAGCTATCCTTGAGCCAATGATGCTTGTAACCATCACTGTTCCAGAAGAAAACCTTGGTGATGTTATGGGTCACGTAACTGCTCGTCGTGGACGTGTAGATGGTATGGAAGCACACGGTAACAGCCAAATCGTTCGTGCTTACGTTCCACTTGCTGAAATGTTCGGTTACGCAACAGTTCTTCGTTCTGCATCTCAAGGACGTGGTACCTTCATGATGGTATTTGACCACTACGAAGATGTACCTAAGTCAGTACAAGAAGAAATCATTAAGAAAAACAAAGGTGAAGACTAATCAGTCCTCACTCTAGAAGGAAGTCACTTAGTGGCTTCCTTTTTTTGTCTTTAACTATTCATTTTTGCTGAATATAGTATACAAATTTGGTCGTTAAGTGAGAAAAATACTAATTCTACCAAGAAAGAAAATATTCTAATTTGATAAATTAAAATAAATAAAGGTTCCTAATTCCGTAGATAACTTAATAAAAATAAGGAAATGATTCATAAATACACTTTTAGATAGAAAATTCAGAAAATTGACTCTTTTGCCTTGAAAATTTTTGAAAAAATGGTATGATAGTAACAAGCTATTTTTTTAAGAGAAGAGAAAGGGGAACAATGGAGAAAATCAGTTTAGAATCTCCTAAGACGGGGTCGGACCTAGTTTTGGAAACACTTCGGGACTTAGGGATTGATACCATTTTTGGTTATCCTGGTGGTGCGGTCTTACCTTTGTATGATGCGATATACAATTTTAAAGGTATTCGCCACATCTTGGGACGCCATGAGCAAGGTTGTTTGCACGAAGCTGAAGGATATGCCAAATCAACTGGAAAGTTGGGCGTTGCCGTCGTCACGAGTGGGCCGGGAGCAACAAATGCCATTACAGGGATTGCAGATGCCATGAGCGATAGCGTTCCCCTTTTGGTCTTTACAGGTCAGGTTGCGCGAGCTGGGATTGGGAAGGATGCCTTTCAGGAGGCGGATATCGTAGGTATTACCATGCCCATTACCAAGTACAATTACCAAGTTCGTGAGACAGCAGATATTCCTCGTATCATTACGGAAGCTGTCCATATCGCAACGACAGGTCGTCCAGGTCCAGTTGTGATTGACTTGCCCAAGGATGTATCAGCCCTAGAGACAGATTTCATCTATTCGCCGGAGGTGAATTTACCAAGTTACCAACCGACACTTGATCCAAATGACATGCAAATCAAGAAAATCTTGAAGCAATTGTCAAAAGCCAAGAAACCTGTTTTGTTAGCAGGGGGCGGTATCAGCTATGCAGAAGCTTCTAAGGAGCTCAATGAATTTGCTGAACGTTACCAAATTCCAGTAGTCACTAGTCTTTTGGGGCAAGGAACCATTGCAACGAGTCATCCGCTCTTCCTAGGGATGGGAGGCATGCACGGTTCTTTCGCAGCCAACATTGCAATGACGGAAGCGGACTTTATGATTAGTATTGGTTGCCGTTTCGATGACCGCTTGACTGGGAACCCTAAGACCTTCGCGAAGAATGCTAAGGTTGCTCATATCGACATTGACCCAGCTGAGATTGGTAAGATTATCAGTGCAGATATTCCTGTAGTGGGGGATGCTAAGAAAGCCTTGCAGATGCTACTGGCAGAACCAACTGTTCATAACAATACTGAAAAGTGGATTGAAAAAGTCACCAAGGACAAGAATCGAGTTCGTTCTTATGATAAGAAAGAACGTGTGGTTCAACCTCAGGCCGTTATTGAACGCATCGGTGAGTTGACGAATGGAGATGCCATTGTTGTCACAGACGTAGGGCAACACCAAATGTGGACAGCTCAGTATTATCCTTACCAAAATGAGCGTCAGTTAGTCACTTCAGGTGGTTTGGGTACCATGGGCTTCGGAGTTCCTGCAGCTATTGGAGCCAAGATTGCCAATCCAGAAAAAGAGGTCATCCTTTTTGTCGGTGATGGTGGTTTCCAAATGACCAACCAAGAGCTAGCAATCCTAAACATCTACAAGGTGCCGATTAAGGTTGTCATGTTGAATAACCACTCACTAGGAATGGTTCGTCAGTGGCAGGAATCCTTCTATGAGGGTAGAACTTCCGAGTCAGTCTTTGATACCCTTCCTGACTTCCAGTTGATGGCACAGGCTTATGGCATCAAAAACTATAAATTTGATAATCCAGAGACGATAGAGAAGGATCTAGAAGTCATTCTGGAGGATGTGCCCATGTTTATCGAGGTGGATATTTCTCGTAAGGAACAGGTCTTACCGATGGTACCAGCTGGTAAGAGCAATCATGAGATGTTGGGGGTGAAGTTCCATGCGTAGAATGTTAACAGCTAGATTGCAAAACCGTTCAGGAGTTTTGAATCGTTTTACAGGTGTCCTTTCTCGTCGTCAAGTCAATATTGAGAGTATCTCAGTTGGTGCGACAGAGAATCCCAATGTATCTCGCATCACCATCATTATTGATGTAGCTTCTCATGATGAAGTAGAGCAAATCATTAAACAACTCAATCGTCAGATTGATGTGATTCGCATTCGAGATATCACAGATAAACCACACTTGGAAAGAGAAGTTATCTTGGTAAAAGTATCTGCTCCTGCTGAGAAGCGTGCAGAAATCTTGGCCATTATCCAACCTTTCCGAGCAACGGTAGTAGATGTGGCTCCAAGCTCAATCACCATCCAGATGACGGGAAATGCTGAAAAGAGTGAAGCTTTATTGCGAGTGATTCGACCATATGGTATTAAAAATATCGCTCGTACGGGTGCAACTGGATTTACCCGCGACTAATACTCTTAGTATAAAATCCAGCATAAATTTGTTAAACCAGCCTATAAGGCAATAAAAATAGAAAAGAGAGAAAAACTATGGCAGTTCAAATGGAATACGAAAAAGATGTTAAAGTAGCAGCGCTTGACGGTAAAAAAATCGCCGTAATCGGTTATGGTTCACAAGGACATGCGCATGCGCAAAACTTGCGTGATTCAGGTCGTGATGTCATCATCGGTGTGCGTCCAGGTAAATCTTTTGACAAAGCAAAAGAAGATGGTTTTGACACTTACACAGTAGCAGAAGCCACTAAATTGGCTGACGTTATCATGATCTTGGCACCAGACGAAATCCAACAGGAATTGTACGAAGCAGAAATCGCTCCAAACTTGGAAGCTGGAAATGCAGTTGGATTTGCTCATGGTTTCAATATCCACTTTGAATTTATCAAAGTTCCTGCAGATGTAGATGTCTTCATGTGTGCTCCTAAAGGACCAGGACACTTGGTACGTCGTACTTACGAAGAAGGATTTGGTGTGCCAGCTCTTTACGCAGTTTACCAAGATGCTACAGGAAATGCTAAAAACATTGCGATGGACTGGTGTAAAGGTGTTGGGGCTGCTCGTGTTGGGTTGCTTGAAACAACTTACAAAGAAGAAACTGAAGAAGATTTGTTTGGTGAACAAGCTGTACTTTGTGGTGGTTTGACTGCCCTTATCGAAGCAGGTTTTGAAGTCTTGACAGAAGCAGGCTATGCCCCAGAATTGGCTTACTTTGAAGTTCTTCATGAAATGAAATTGATCGTTGACTTGATCTATGAAGGTGGATTCAAGAAAATGCGTCAATCTATTTCAAACACTGCTGAATACGGTGACTATGTATCAGGTCCACGTGTGATTACTGAGCAAGTTAAAGAAAACATGAAAGCTGTTTTGGCAGATATCCAAAATGGTAAATTTGCAAATGACTTTGTAAATGACTACAAGGCTGGTCGTCCAAAATTAACTGCTTACCGTGAACAAGCAGCTAACCTTGAAATTGAAAAAGTTGGTGCAGAATTGCGTAAAGCAATGCCTTTCGTTGGTAAAAACGACGACGACGCATTCAAAATCTACAATTAATTCTTGTAAAGAGAGACAGAAGGCGAGTTGGGGGTACCTAACTCGTTTTTTATCTTGAACAGTATTTGAGGAGGAGACAATGCTAAGTGCAAAAGATGTGGTGAAAGCCCACAAAGTTTTGAGTGGTGTAGTAGTTGATACACCACTAGAATATGATCATTATTTATCAGAAAAATACCAAGCAAAGATTTATCTCAAAAAGGAGAATGCGCAACGAGTTCGCTCTTTTAAAATTCGTGGAGCCTATTATGCCATTTCTCAACTATCAAAAGATGAACGCGAGCGTGGTGTAGTCTGTGCCTCTGCGGGAAATCATGCCCAAGGTGTCGCCTATACTTGTAATGAGATGAAGATTCCTGCAACCATTTTTATGCCCATTACAACACCGCAACAAAAGATTGGGCAGGTTCGCTTTTTCGGTGGAGAGTTCGTGACAATCAAGTTGGTTGGGGATACCTTTGATGCTTCTGCTAAGGCAGCACAAGAATTTACATTAACAGAAAACCGCACCTTCATCGATCCTTTTGATGATGCGCATGTTCAGGCTGGTCAAGGGACTGTAGCCTATGAAATTCTTGAAGAAGCCCGTAAAGAGTCTATTGATTTTGATACAGTACTTGTACCAGTAGGTGGTGGCGGATTGATTGCCGGTGTTTCTACTTATATTAAGGAAACCAACCCGACTATTGAAGTGATCGGGGTAGAAGCTAATGGTGCTCGCTCTATGAAGGCTGCCTTTGAAGCTGGGGGACCAGTTAAGCTCAAAGAAATTGATAAGTTCGCTGATGGGATAGCCGTACAAAAGGTTGGACAATTGACCTATGAAGCGACTCGTAAGAATGTTGAAACGCTGATTGGGGTGGACGAGGGATTGATTTCTGAAACCTTGATTGATCTTTATTCCAAACAAGGTATTGTAGCAGAACCAGCCGGAGCTGCCAGCGTTGCAGCCTTGGAAGTTTTATCAGACTATATCAAAGGCAAGACGATTTGTTGTATCATTTCTGGAGGAAATAACGATATCAACCGCATGCCAGAGATGGAAGAACGTGCCTTGATTTACGATGGAATCAAGCATTACTTTGTAGTGAATTTCCCACAACGTCCAGGAGCTCTACGAGAGTTTGTAAATGACATTTTGGGGCCGCATGATGACATCACTCGTTTTGAATATATCAAACGGGCCAGCAAGGGGACAGGACCAGTCTTGATTGGGATTGCTCTTGCGGATAAGAATGATTATAATGGATTGATTCATCGAATGGAAAAGTTTGACCCGTCTTATATTAATTTGAATGGAAATGAAACACTGTATAATATGCTAGTTTAAACTAAAATAAAATTATTATCATATTATTTGCGTAATGATAACGATGGTGTTATAATGAGGGTGATGAAAGGGGGAGATTCCCATGGTTTTACAAATTTTACTTGTTGTATTGATTTTAGTGGTGATTGCATCAGTGATTACGATTAGTTCTGTATATGTGGTACGACAACAATCTGTCGCTATTATAGAACGCTTTGGTAAATACCAAAAGTTGAGCAATAGTGGTATTCATTTGCGGGCTCCCTTTGGGATTGATAGAATTGCAGCAAGAGTACAACTACGCTTGTTGCAGAGTGAAATCGTTGTAGAGACAAAGACGCAAGATAATGTATTTGTAACGATGAATGTGGCAACTCAGTATCGAGTGAATGAAAACAATGTCACAGATGCCTATTATAAATTGATGCGTCCAGAAGCCCAAATCAAATCCTATATTGAAGATGCTTTGCGCTCATCTGTACCAAAGTTAACCCTAGATGAGTTGTTTGAGAAGAAGGATGAAATCGCCTTAGAAGTTCAAAAACAAGTGGCAGAAGAAATGTCTACGTATGGGTATATCATTGTCAAAACGCTGATTACTAAGGTTGAACCTGATGCTGAAGTAAAACAATCAATGAATGAAATTAACGCAGCCCAACGTAAGAGAGTTGCGGCGCAAGAACTTGCTGAAGCAGATAAGATTAAGATTGTGACCGCAGCAGAAGCAGAAGCAGAAAAAGATCGCCTACATGGTGTAGGGATTGCAGAACAGCGTAAAGCGATTGTTGACGGACTGGCTGATTCTATCAAAGAGTTAAAGGGAGCTAATGTTGAGCTGACTGAAGAACAAATCATGTCTATCCTATTAACGAACCAGTATTTAGATACGTTGAATAATTTTGCGGATAAAGAGGGTAATAATACAATCTTCCTACCAGCAAATCCTAATGGAGTTGAGGATATAAGAACTCATATATTATCGGCTTTAAAAGCCAAATAAAAATATGCAGAATAATATAGTTGTGACGAATATATGTTTTTTTATTGACAGATGAAATAAAAACGTATACAATTAAGAATTGTAAAGAATAATTCAGGAGAAGAACATGGTTAAGTCAAACTTTGAAAAGGTAGAAGCAGTTGTTGGCTGGGTTCGTGATAAGAAGATCACAGGTTACCGTATCTCTAAAGAAACGAATGCGCGTGAAATGTCTATCATTGCTCTAGCACAAGGACGCGCAAAGGTTAAAAATATTTCATTTGAAACAGCTCTTAGTTTAATCGATTTCTATGAAAAAAATCATGAAAAATTTGAAGATTGAACTGTGGTTACAGGCAGATTCATGAATCGAGTCTGCCTTTTCTTTACAATTACAAACTAAAAAGACTGCATTCTGTATGCAGTCTTTATTTATTAATTGAGATAACGCTGAAGGAATTCTTTTGTCCGTTCTTCTTTAGGATTCGTGAAGAGTTCTTCAGGTTTACCTTCTTCTGCAATGATTCCCTTGTCCATGAAGATGACACGATGGGAGACGTCGCGAGCAAATTCCATTTCGTGGGTTACAACAATCATGGTCAAGCCTTCTTGAGCTAGGTCCTGCATAATTTTGAGGACTTCTCCGACCATTTCGGGGTCAAGGGCAGATGTAGGTTCGTCAAAGAGAATGGCGTCAGGATTCATGGAGAGTGCACGAGCGATAGCTACACGTTGCTTTTGTCCACCTGAAAGTTGTTTAGGCTTGGCTTGCCAGTAACGTTCTCCCATACCAACTTTTTCGAGATTCTCTTTGGCAATTTTTTCAGCTTCAGAGTGGTCGCGTTTGAGTACAGTAGTTTGGGCAACGATAGTATTTTCAAGGACATTCAGATTTTCAAAGAGATTGAAAGATTGGAAAACCATACCGAGCTTTTCACGATAATGGGTGAGGTTATAGCCTTTTTCGAGGACATTTTCTCCGCGATAGAGAATCTCTCCTCCTGTAGGTGTTTCTAGTAAATTAATCGAACGAAGGAAGGTTGATTTTCCGCTTCCCGAGCTTCCGATGATGGAAATAACCTCTCCTTTATGGACGGTGAGAGAAATGTCTTTTAGCACTTCATTTTGTCCATAGGATTTTTTTAGGTGTTTGATTTCAAGGATTGGTTGTGTCATTTTTTCAAATCCCCCGTTTGCATTTGGTTAGCACCTGTAGTGTAAGTGTCCATGTCCATATAGCGTTCGATAAAACGTAGGACACGGGTCACAGTGAAGGTGAGGACAAAGTAAATCACTGCAATGATGGTAAAGGTCTGGAAGTATTGATAGGTTTGAGTCGCTACAGTATTTCCTGAGAAATAAAGCTCGACAACTGAAATAACGTTCAATACAGAGGTATCTTTGATATTGATGACAAACTCATTACCAGTAGCAGGTAGAATATTACGGACAACCTGAGGAAGGACAATCTTACGCATGGTTTGATTGTGGGTCATACCAAGAGCAGTTGCAGCTTCGAACTGTCCCTTGTCAACTGCTAGAATACCACCACGAACGATTTCTGTCATGTAGGCACCCGTGTTGATTGAGACGATAAAGATAGCAGCCAGTGTCCGGTCGAGATTGATACCGAAAGCTTGAGCAGTCCCATAGTAGATAACCATGGATTGAACAATCATCGGTGTACCACGGAAGATTTCAATATAGACATTGAGAATCCAACCGACTAGTTTTTGTAGGCCGTAAATGGCTTTGTTTTCAGAGAGAGGAGCCGTACGGAAGACACCAATGGCAAGACCGATAATGAGACCTACGATAGTTCCGATGATTGAGATTAAAAGAGTGACACCTGCACCACGCAAGAGCTGTTGCCAGTTTTCAGAAAGAATTTTAGCAACTTGGTTGAAGAAATTACTGCTACTTTCTTCAGTTGTTGTGGCTTCGGCAGGTTGCTCTTGAATCATACGATCCATCAGTGCAACTTGTTCATCTTTGGAGATGGTTTCAATACTAGCATTGATTTGGCTGATACGACTGTCATCTTTACGAAGTCCAATGGCGATAGCTGTATCTTCTTCTCCAGTTTTGAAACCGGGTTGGGGTTGGATCATTTTGAACTTAGCGTTGGCAGACTCAGCGGTCAGGGCTTCAGGGCGTTCCGAAACATAGGCATCAATAACACCGGCTTCCAGAGCTTGGCGCATTTGGGCAAAGTCGCCCATAGCTGTTTCTTTCTTGACACCAGGGATTTGGGAAATCAAATCATAAAGGTAAACACCTTGTTGAGAAGTGATTTTTGCTCCGCTAAAGTCCTCTAAAGATTTGGCATTCGCATAGGCAGAGTCCTTTTTGACCAATAGAACTGGCTCGCTAGTATAGTAACTGCTTGAAAAAGCAATTTCTTGTTTGCGTTCAGCGGTTGGGCTCATACCGGCAATGATCATATCGATTTTGCCAGAAGTAAGGGCTGGAACAAGTCCTTCCCACTTGGTTTTCACGACCAATGGTTCCTTGCCTAGGTCTTTGGCAATTTTTTTAGCGATTTGAACATCGTAGCCGTTGGCGTATTGGTTGGTACCGTCGATTTTGACGGCGCCGTTACTATCGTCGTCTTGGGTCCAGTTGAAGGGAGCGTAAGCTGCCTCCATCCCGATGCGTAAATATTCGTCGGCTTGGACTTGGTTAACTAGTCCTAAGGTAAGGGCTAAGCTAGCAAGGATAGATAAGCATAATTTTTTCATGTTTTCTCCTATTTCTAGTCTAAAAATGACTTCTCTCTATTGTATCTAAAAATGGTGAGATTTTCAATACAAGTAAGCCTTTACTTATAAAAAATGATATAATGGTAAAAAGATTGAAAGGGAACCGATTATGAAAAAAAGATGGCTGTTGGCTTTGGTATTTGCTTATTTATTATTTATACCGAGCCTGGTTTTTGCAGTAGACTTTGATATCTTGTCCTATCAGGGTGATTTGAATATTCATGCAGATAATACTGCAATTTTTAAGGAAACAATTACCTACCGCTTTGGAGATGATTATAATGGTCAGTTAGTTGGACTCGGAAAAGCTGGGAAAATGCCAGAAGGATTTGACATTGATCCCGATCCGACCGTTCAGGTCTCTAAAAATGGAAGAATTGTTCAAAATGCTCCCTTCTATACTATGGAGGAAGAGGACGGTTACAAGGTAAAAATTTACAATGCTGGATATGCTGGAGATACTGTTCGGGTAACGGTTACCTGGAAACTAACAAACCTTCTCTTCTTATATAAGGATATCGCAGAGCTAAATTGGCAACCCTTGACAGATAGTACTGGAGACATCAAAGAGATTGAGTTCAAGGTCAGCTCGGACCATCCAGCGGAGAAACTCTATTTTCATGCAGGCCAACTCCTAAGGGACTCTAGTGTTGAAAAAACAAATAATCTCTATCATGTCAAAATGAAAGATCTTCCTAGAAAGCGACAGATCGAATTACACGCATACTGGCCTAGAAGTGCTTTTGCAGGAGCTCCAGATCAAGGATTAGAGGAAGAACGTTTAACCGATTTTAACCGAATTGAAAGCAATATAGCGACAGAAAAAGCGCAAAGTGAGATTATGATGAAATGGGTCTTCCCGGTCATTTTTATGAGTCTCTTACTTCCAATTCCTATCTTTTATAGAATGTTTCGTCAGAGTACAACCATTAAAAAGGTCTTTCCAAAAGACCACAGGCTTTATGAGCCGCCGATGGATTTGCCTCCAATGGTTCTAGCAGAAGCAGTGTATTCAACTTCCTTAGAGGAAGTCAATCCCCTAAACAAATCAGGGTTTGGTAAATTTACTTTTGAACGTTTGATTCAGGCAACCTTGTTGGATTTAGTCGATCGAGGTCATTTATCTATTTTTCAAGGGGATGAGGAACCTTATGTGCGCATTATCAGTGAAAAGGGGTTGTCCAATTTTGAGAAGGAATGTCTGCGCATGACTTTGTCAAATAAGAAAGAATTGGCTATTTCAGAGCTCTTCCCTGATTACCAAGTTTCATCTTCCCTTTACCGTGGTGCCAAAGAGTCAGATGAAAAACATATCCGAGAAACAGGCTCGCGTCTCAAACGCTCCTTTGAAGGAAGACTTCAACGCATTCAGTCTTGTGTCAAGGATAAGGTCCATGTACTTCGTATCCCAAGCTACTATCGTCCCTTGACAAGTGAGGAACGTCGCCTTGCTCTTGGGATGCGGGTCTGTTCAGCCATAACAGCTCTAGGTGGATTGCTTTTCTTTTATTATAGTTGGCAAACACATGGCTTCTTTTCGATCCCATTTCTACTCTTAGGATTGACAGGATTAGGGACTAGTTTCTGGGTTTATCTTGCCACGCGAGGAGCCTATCGCGATGGAGTTCTAACAGAGGAAGGAGCGGAGATCTTCTATCTCTGGACGAGTTTTGAAAATATGCTTCGCGACATCTCTCATCTGGATCAGGCCGAGCTAGAGAGCATCGTCCTTTGGAACCGTCTACTGGTCTATGCGACTCTCTTTGGTTATGCCAAGAAGGTGAGCAAGTTAATGAAAGTTCGCCATATTCAGCTTGAAAATCCAGATTTGAATCTTTATGTAGCCTATGGTTGGCACTCACAGTTCTACACCTCAACTGCACAAATCAAGCAATATACTGCTGTCGCAAATACAGCTAGCAATTACTCTGTATCTTCTGGAAGTGGAAGTTCAGGTGGAGGATTCTCAGGAGGCGGAGGCGGTGGTAGCATCGGCGCCTTCTAAAAAATCTATCGCAACATCTGAAATTATGCTATAATAGAGGACAGAAAAAGGAGTAATGTATGTATTTTATTGAAATTTTGAAGTCAATCTTTTTTGGGATTGTTGAAGGAATTACAGAATGGTTGCCCGTTTCAAGTACTGGCCACTTGATCTTGGTTGAAGAATTTGTACAATACAAGGACCAGAATGCAGCCTTCATATCCATGTTTAATGTTGTCATCCAGCTTGGTGCCATTTTAGCAGTTACGGTCATTTACTTTAATAAGCTCAATCCCTTCAAACCTGGTAAAACTAAGGTCGAAGTTCGTAGAACTTGGCAATTGTGGTCAAAAGTCTTCGTTGCAACCTTGCCTTTGCTATTGGTTTTTAAATTAGATGATTGGTTTGATGCCAAATTCCATAACATGGTTTCAGTTGCGATTATGTTGATTATCTATGGTGTTGCCTTTATCTATCTTGAAAAACGAAATAAGGCCCAAGCTATTGAACCAACAGTAACTGAGTTAGACAAGTTGCCTTATAAAACAGCCCTTTACATCGGTCTCTTCCAAGTCCTTGCCCTTTTCCCAGGAACAAGTCGTTCAGGGGCGACGATTGTTGGTGGTTTATTGAATGGAACAAGTCGCTCTGTCGTAACAGAGTTTACCTTCTATCTCGGAATTCCTGTTATGTTCGGAGCCAGTGCTTTAAAGATTTTCAAATTTATTAAAGCAGGTCAACTTTTGAGTTTTGGTCAACTGTTCTTGCTTTTGGTAGCCATGGGGGTTGCCTTTGGGGTCAGCATGGTTGCTATTCGTTTCTTGACCAGCTATGTGAAGAAACACGACTTTACACTCTTTGGTAAATATCGTATTGTACTCGGTAGTGTCTTGTTGCTCTATAGTTTTGTGCGTTTGTTTGTATAAGAAAAAAGCTTGAGGGAAGTTTCCTTCAAGCTTTTTAAAATCCTGTCACCGTGATTCCTAGTAAACGGATACCTTTTTCTTTTTCAGCTAGCTCTTCGTAGAGTTGAAGGGCAGTTTGAGAAATCTGACTAGCGTCCTGTGTTGCTTGTGGAAGGCTTTTTCGTCTAGTCAGAGTGGAGAAGTCAGCATATCGTATTTTTAGGATAATGATTTTTCCAGACTTGTCCTGTGTGCTGAGATTGAGAGCTACTTTTTCAGAGAGGAGAGTCAGCTCTTTTTTGATGTCTTCGTCAACCTGGAGAATCTTCCCATAGGTTTTCTCCTTGCCAATGGACTTACGAATGCGATCGGACTTGACTGGTGAGTTATGAATGCCCCTTGCCTTTCGATAAAGGTCAAAGCCGAGTCTGCCAAAGCGATCGATTAAAGTGACTTCAGAGACGTCCAATAAGTCTGCACCAGTATAAATGCCCATTTCATGAAGCTTTTCTACTGTCTTCTTTCCTACACCATGAAATTTAGCAATGTCCATTTGTTTGAGAAAGTCTTGGGCTTGGTCAGGTAGAATCACTGTCAAACCATGTGGCTTCTGATAATCACTGGCCATTTTAGCTAGAAATTTATTGTAGGAAACGCCTGCAGAAGCAGTCAGGTGTAGTTCCTGCCAGATATCCTGTTGGATGAGGCGGGCAATTTTGACGGCTGACTTGATACCGAGTTTATTTTCTGTCACATCCAAGTAAGCCTCGTCAATACTCATAGGTTCAATCAAATCAGTGTAGCGTTTAAAAATAGCTCGAATCTCAAGTCCTACAGTCTTATACTTTTCATAATTTCCTGAGATAAAGACAGCTTGGGGACAGCGCTCATAAGCTTCTTTAGAGCTCATGGCTGAATGAATACCAAAAGCTCGCGCCTCATAGCTACAGGTAGAAACGACACCTCGACCACCTGTTTGTCTGGGGTCGCTTCCGATAATGACAGGTTTGCCCTTTAACTTGGGATTATCTCTTATTTCCACCGCTGCAAAAAAGGCATCCATGTCGATATGGATGATTTTTCTGGACAAATCATTTATCAATGGAAATATGAGCATTCCAATCCCTTTCTAGTGTCGTTTTCTATTTATTATACCCTTTTTTCTGAAAAAGTGGAAAAGTCCAACCTGACTTTCAAAAATATAATACAGATAAGAACGAAAAAGAGACTGTATTATAAAAGAAAGCGTCTAAAATAGCGATTTTCTCTTGTTGAAATCGGTTACTGTATGGTATACTTGTCTCAAGAATGTAACAGATGACTGTTACTAGAAAAAAGAGGACATTAACATGGTTGTTAAGACAGTTGTTGAAGCACAAGACATTTTTGATAAAGCTTGGGAAGGCTTCAAAGGCGTAGATTGGAAAGAAAAAGCAAGTATTTCTCGCTTTGTTCAAGCTAACTACACACCTTATGATGGAGATGAAAGTTTCCTTGCTGGACCAACAGAACGTTCACTTCACATCAAAAAAATCGTAGAAGAAACAAAAGCACACTACGAAGAAACTCGTTTCCCAATGGACACTCGTCCAACATCTATTGCTGATATTCCTGCTGGATTTATCGACAAAGAAAACGAAGTGATCTTCGGTATCCAAAATGATGAACTCTTCAAATTAAACTTCATGCCAAAAGGTGGTATCCGTATGGCTGAAACTACTTTGAAAGAAAATGGATACGAACCAGATCCAGCTGTTCACGAAATCTTCACTAAATACGTAACAACAGTTAACGACGGTATTTTCCGTGCCTACACTTCAAACATTCGTCGCGCTCGTCACGCTCACACTGTAACTGGTCTTCCAGATGCCTACTCACGTGGACGTATCATCGGTGTTTACGCACGTCTTGCTCTTTACGGGGCAGACTACTTGATGCAAGAAAAAGTAAATGACTGGAATGCAATCAAAGAAATCGATGAAGAAACAATCCGTCTTCGTGAAGAAGTAAACCTTCAATACCAAGCATTGCAACAAGTTGTTCGCTTGGGTGACCTTTACGGGGTTGATGTTCGTAAACCAGCGATGAACGTCAAAGAAGCTATCCAATGGGTTAACATTGCTTTCATGGCTGTCTGCCGTGTGATTAACGGTGCTGCTACATCTCTAGGTCGTGTACCAATCGTATTGGACATCTTTGCAGAACGTGACCTTGCTCGTGGTACATTTACTGAATCAGAAATCCAAGAATTCGTTGATGATTTCGTTATGAAACTTCGTACAGTTAAATTTGCTCGTACAAAAGCTTATGACCAATTGTACTCAGGTGACCCAACCTTCATCACAACTTCTATGGCTGGTATGGGTAACGATGGTCGTCACCGTGTTACTAAGATGGACTACCGTTTCTTGAACACTCTTGACAACATCGGTAACTCACCAGAACCAAACTTGACAGTTCTTTGGACTGACAAATTACCATACAACTTCCGTCGCTACTGTATGCATATGAGCCACAAACACTCTTCTATCCAATACGAAGGTGTAACAACAATGGCTAAAGACGGATACGGAGAAATGAGCTGTATCTCATGCTGTGTGTCACCACTTGACCCAGAAAACGAAGATCAACGCCACAACATCCAGTACTTCGGTGCTCGTGTAAACGTTTTGAAAGCTCTTCTTACTGGTTTGAACGGTGGTTACGACGATGTTCACAAAGACTACAAAGTATTTGACATCGATCCTATCCGTGACGAAGTTCTTGAATTCGAATCAGTTAAAGCCAACTTTGAAAAATCTCTTGACTGGTTGACTGACACTTACGTAGATGCTTTGAACATCATCCACTACATGACTGACAAGTACAACTACGAAGCTGTTCAAATGGCCTTCTTGCCAACTAAACAACGTGCTAACATGGGATTCGGTATCTGTGGATTTGCTAACACTGTTGATACATTGTCAGCTATCAAGTACGCTACTGTTAAACCAATCCGTGATGAAAATGGCTACATCTACGATTACGAAACAATCGGTGAATACCCACGTTGGGGTGAAGATGACCCTCGTTCAAACGAATTGGCTGAATGGTTGATCGAAGCTTACACAACTCGTCTACGTAGCCATAAACTTTACAAAGACGCAGAAGCTACTGTATCACTTTTGACCATCACATCTAACGTTGCTTACTCTAAACAAACTGGTAACTCACCAGTCCACAAAGGTGTATACCTCAACGAAGATGGTTCTGTGAACTTGTCTAAACTTGAATTCTTCTCACCAGGTGCTAACCCTTCTAACAAAGCTAAAGGTGGATGGTTGCAAAACTTGAACTCACTTGCTAGCCTTGACTTTGGTTACGCAGCTGACGGTATCTCATTGACAACACAAGTTTCTCCACGTGCTCTTGGTAAGACTCGTGACGAGCAAGTTGATAACTTGGTAACAATCCTTGATGGTTACTTCGAAAACGGTGGACAACACGTTAACTTGAACGTTATGGACTTGAACGATGTTTACGAAAAGATCATGTCAGGTGAAGACGTTATCGTACGTATCTCTGGATACTGTGTAAACACTAAATACCTCACTCCAGAGCAAAAAACTGAATTGACACAACGTGTCTTCCACGAAGTTCTTTCAATGGATGATGCATTGAGCTAAGATTCAATTAGAATAGAAAGAAAGCTAGTCTATAGGACTGGCTTTTTTCTATATCTAAAAGATAAATTTTCGACATATCATATGAAAAATACTGAGAGATTTTGTTAATTCTTGTGACAATGTGTTGAAATTCGAGAGAATAATATAATAAAATCTTATAAAAACTTATTTTCTAGTTATTAAACTTGAATAGATTGTATTGAGATGTTATAATACAATAGATAAACTCTAGTTAGTGATAGGGGTTGTCAAAATGGTATGATGTAATCTCTTAGGGAGATTAGAAATAAAAATTTCATATAGAAAAGAGGAGAAGAAATGTCGAGAAGCAAAGCGTTAAACATGCTTTCTAAATTTTCTGCGTTAGCTTTTGCTATTTTAGGCCTAGCATCTGTTTTGGTAGGGATTGTTAAAGCAGATAATCCGGTTTCAAAAGAGTTGACACAAGTAATTACAGGCATTGATCTGTTAGATGCTTCAGATACTAAGCAAAATGTGAGTTCAGAAGGAGATTTCTCGCTTCGTACGAATTTAGCATATAAGCTTCGCGTGACTTTTGATCTCAAACAGTATAATGAACATCTGAATAATGGAGATTATTTTACCTTTGATATACCTGCTCCTATGGCAGTTTATGAGGGGAGTCAGGATTTAATTGATCCGACAACAAAAGTTACTATTGGAGAAGCAGAAGTGACTTCAAATGGTACTGATCAAGGTGGGAAAGCAAAAATCACCTTAAAAAACTTGGATAAATATCTAGAGAAAACTGGTGGAGATAAGGTAAAGGATGTGTCAGGGAATTTTTCTGTTACTTTTAGATTCTTAAAGGATCAGAATAAAACCCGCATTAATTTTAATTCATCCTCATTGAAGCAAGAAGTGACTCACATTTATTCATCAAAAACAATCGATGGTCCCAAAGTTGGTACTGAAAATTACGCTAAAATTGGGGGGCGTGCTGCCCTTGAAAATTGGAACTCTCCAAAACTGGCTGAGATTGGTTCGGTTAGCAAGGGAGATGCATGGTCTACCTGGCGGGTACGTGTAAATACAGAGAAACAAGACTTAGGACAAAATATTGTATTACATGATACTATACCAAATGATGATACTAGTTACACTCCTGCACAGTATATTCCTGAGACTCTAAAAGTATATAAGGCAGATATCACTGTTGGGACTTCTGCTGTTCCAGATGATGCAGTATTGTTAACTGAGGGGCAAGACTATACCGTTTCGTGGAACGAAAACTATACTTCATTCGATATCATTTTTAAAGATGGAACGACCTCTTATATAGTATCTTATAACACAACAACTCCTAATGATGGAAGTAAAGTAGGAAATAGGGTTGCTCTGTCGTTGGCTGACGGGACTAAATTAGCACAGAATACAAGTCGTCCGGGAGCACTTGATATGACAGCTGAGGCGACATCTTTGATTTCTGGTACGATTGTAGCATCTACTGCATACCAAATTAAGATTCATAAGACTGATGCCTTCACTCTTGCTCCAGTTTCGGGTGCAGTATATACTGTGACAGCAGCAGATGATGCAAGTGAAACAACAGAAGTGACTACGAATGAAAAAGGAGTAGCGCTTACGAAAACTTATGATCAGAAATGGGAAGGTAAAACGTTTAAGATCAAAGAGAAGACTGCTCCAGCAGGTTATAAACTAGATGAAAAAGAGTATACAGTCAAACTCGGTGCTGCGGGTTCTACTATTCATCTTAAAGATGAACCTCTTCCAGCTGTATTCAATGTGACGGCTAAGAAAGTAGTAGAAGGACGTGCAGATAAACTTCCAAAAGCAGATGAGTTTACCTTTAACCTGTTTACTGCAGAGAACTTGAAGGAACCTGTAGCCACAGCAAAATCAAAAGCTGATGGAACGATTACCTTTGAGAATCTCCAAGTAAAAGGTGTGGGAACTTATCACTACATCATCAAAGAAGACACTTCAACAGCAGTTGCAGGCGTTACATTTGATACAGAAGCCAAGGAAGTTACTGTAGCAGCAACTTTCCAAAATGGAGTTTTAACAGCAACTGTCACATCTGCAGAACCAACCTTCACAAACACATATAAAGCAGCTCCAGCTAAAATTGCTATTGAAGCTAAAAAAGTTTTGAATGGTAAAGAGCTGGAGATAGATGAGTTTGAGTTTGAACTGAAAGAGGGTGACAAGGTTGTTGCGACAGCAAAGAATACTGCTGGCGGATTGATTCGTTTTTCTGAAATTAGCTATTCAACAGCAGGAGTATATAACTACACTATTACAGAAAAGGTTGGCAATAAACTTGGTGTAACTTATGATAAAACAGAACATCCAGCAACTGTAGAAGTGAAAGATAATGGCGAAGGTCAACTTGTCGCGACAGTTACAAGTGAAACACCAGTTTTCGTTAATGACTATAAAGCGGAACCTGCACAGGCTACAATCAAAGCTAAGAAAGTCTTGAAAGGTAAAGCGCTTGAAGCTGATGCTTACACATTTGAACTGAAAGAAGGTTCAGACCTTGTAGCTACGGCTAAGAATACTGCCTCAGGAGAAGTTGTCTTCAACGTCACTTTCTCAGCAGCAGGCGATTACGTTTACACTATTACTGAAAAAGCTGGTGACGATAAAACAATCACTTATGATCAAAATGCGTATGAAGTGTTCGTCACTGTTGCGGATGATGGTAAAGGCCAATTGGTTGCGACTGTAGAAGATGCGGATACAGAACGTGTCTTCACAAACACTTATACAGCACCAGCTCCAACAGCTACATCGGCAACACTTGAATTTACGAAAGAATTGACTGGTCGTACTTTGGTTGATGGTGAGTTCCAATTTGAATTGTACAAAGATGGACAAAAAATTGATACAAAAACAAACCAAGGTGGAAAAGTAACATTTAATGCAATCAACTATGATGCAGAAGGTGAGTATACTTATACTGTAAAAGAAGTGAATGCTGGAGCAACTGGTATTACTTATGATACAGAAAAGACTGCGGTGGTAAAAGTAACCAAAGATGCAGCAACCAACGCTTTGAAGGCAGCTGTTGAATATCCAGCAGGTAGTGTCTTCAAGAATAGCTTCAAAGCACCAGCGGTAGAAGCTACGATTGAAGCAACTAAGAAACTTGAAGGTAAAGAACTTGCGGCTGATGCTTATACTTTCGAATTGAAAGAGAAAGGCGCCGTTGTAGCTACAGCTAAGAATACTGCCGAAGGTAAAGTAGACTTTGTTCGTTCATTCGAAGAAGCAGGTACTCATACTTATACCTTGGTTGAAAAAGTTGGTACTGAAGAGGGTATTGAATACGATAAGACCGAGCATACTGTAACAGTCACTGTAGTTGCGGATGATCAAGGTCTCTTGACTGCAAAGGTTTCCTATGCCAATGGTAAAGAAGTTGTATTTACAAATAAATACACTGTTCCAACACCAACGCCAGAACCAAATCCATCTCCAAATAATCCAGGAACAACGCCAGATCCAGCACCAACACCAGACCCAGCTCCAAATAATCCAGGAACAACGCCAGATCCAGCACCAACACCAGATCCAACGCCAAATAATCCAGGAACAAATCCAACTCCAGGAACAGAACCAACTGATCCAGGAAAAAAAGAGGATCCAAAACAAACACCTCCAGCTACGGAGACTAAAGGTAAAGCTGAACTTCCAAACACAGGGGAAGCAACCTCTCTCCTTTCTGCACTTGGATTTGCAGTCTTGGCATTGAGTGGATTGGTATTCTTCGTAAAACGTAAAGCTTAGGCTTTCGTAGGAGAAACATGAAACTTGGTAAGTGAGAATATTCCTTCTCTCTTAAACTTGATAGAGAAAGTCTCTAGAAAATTCGTTTTCTAGGGACTTTTTTGTACTTCAAAAAAACTTTTTAAAAAATAGTCAAATTTGGTCAAAAAGTTATTGACTTTTACTGACCAATGTGATATAGTAGAAACATAAGGAAAATGAATTCCTTAGAAAACTTCATTTTCAATGACTCTATTTCTTGAAAATGTATAATAGATACCCTAGAAAGGGGTGAGGCCTATGTTAAATCTAACAGACTTTGAAAAGAAGATGATAAAAGGCTTATTTAAAAAAGAAAAACCAGAAATTATACGTAGAGTAGCTATTTAGCTAGTCTAAATTTTTTAAAACAAAGGTCAAAGATAGTCAATATCAGAGATCGCAAATAATTAACAATAAACGAGGTAAAAAATATGAACAACAACTTTAATAACTTTAACAACATGGATGATTTATTTAACCAATTGATGGGTGGTATGCGAGGATACAGTTCTGAAAACCGTCGCTACTTAATCAATGGACGCGAAGTGACACCTGAGGAATTTGCTCAGTATCGTGCAACTGGGCAATTACCAGGAAATACAGAATCTGATGTGCAAATGCAACAACACGCTTCAGGTATGAAACAAGACGGTGTCCTTGCCAAACTAGGTCGTAACTTGACAGCGGAAGCTCGTGAGGGCAAGTTGGATCCTGTAATCGGACGAAACAAGGAAATTCAAGAAACATCTGAAATCCTTTCACGTCGTACCAAGAACAATCCTGTTCTGGTAGGAGATGCAGGTGTTGGTAAGACAGCCGTTGTCGAAGGCTTAGCGCAAGCCATTGTGAACGGAGATGTTCCAGCTGCCATCAAGAACAAGGAAATTATTTCTATTGATATCTCAGGTCTCGAGGCTGGTACTCAATACCGTGGTAGCTTTGAAGAAAACGTTCAAAATCTAGTCAACGAAGTAAAAGAAGCAGGAAATATTATCCTCTTCTTTGATGAAATTCACCAAATTCTTGGTGCTGGTAGCACTGGTGGTGATAGTGGCTCTAAGGGGCTTGCAGATATTCTCAAACCAGCTCTCTCCCGTGGTGAATTGACTGTTATTGGTGCAACAACTCAGGATGAATACCGTAACACTATCTTGAAGAATGCAGCTCTTGCTCGTCGTTTCAACGAAGTCAAGGTCAATGCTCCTTCAGCTGAAGATACTTTCAAAATCCTTCAAGGAATTCGTGACCTCTATCAACAACACCACAATGTTATCTTGCCAGATGAAGTCTTGAAAGCAGCAGTGGATTATTCAATCCAATATATTCCTCAACGTAGCTTGCCTGATAAGGCTATTGACCTTGTCGATGTAACAGCGGCTCACTTGGCAGCTCAACATCCGATAACAGATGTTCATGCTGTTGAACGTGAAATTGAGGCAGAAAAAGACAAGCAAGAAAAAGCAGTTGAAGCAGAAGACTTCGAAGCAGCTCTCAATGCCAAAACTCGCATTGCAGAATTGGAGAAAAAAGTCGAAAACCACACAGAAGATATGAAAGTGACTGCCACTGTCAATGATGTGGCCGAGTCCGTAGAGCGTATGACTGGTATTCCAGTATCACAAATGGGAGCGTCAGACATCGAACGTTTGAAAGATATGGCTCATCGTTTGGAACACAAGGTTATCGGCCAAGACAAGGCGGTTGAAGCTGTAGCTCGTGCTATCCGTCGTAACCGTGCAGGATTTGATGAAGGCAATCGCCCAATCGGTAGCTTCCTCTTTGTAGGGCCTACTGGGGTTGGTAAGACGGAGCTTGCTAAGCAATTGGCGCTCGATATGTTTGGAACCAAGGATGCTATCATTCGTTTGGATATGTCTGAATACAGTGACCGAACAGCTGTATCTAAGCTGATCGGTACAACAGCCGGTTATGTGGGGTATGATGACAATAGCAATACCTTGACAGAACGTGTTCGTCGCAATCCTTACTCTATCATTCTATTGGATGAGATTGAAAAGGCTGATCCTCAAGTCATTACCCTTCTCCTCCAAGTCTTGGATGATGGTCGTTTGACTGATGGTCAAGGAAATACAGTGAACTTTAAGAACACGGTCATTATCGCGACATCAAATGCTGGATTTGGCTATGAAGCTAACTTGACTGAAGATGCGGATAAACCAGAGTTGATGGATCGTTTGAAACCATTCTTCCGTCCAGAGTTCCTTAACCGCTTTAATGCAGTTATCGAGTTCTCACACTTGAATAAGGAAGACCTTTCTAAGATTGTGGACTTGATGTTGGCGGAAGTCAACCAAACCCTGGCTAAGAAAGACATTAATTTGGAAGTCAGCCAAGCAGCTAAGGACTTTATCACAGAAGAAGGCTATGACGAAGTTATGGGTGTTCGTCCTCTCCGTCGCGTGGTTGAACAACAAATTCGTGATAAGGTGACAGACTTCCACTTGGATCATCTAGATGCCAAACATCTGGAAGCAGATATGGAAGATGGCGTTTTGGTCATTCGTGAAAAAGCCTAACTCAAGATTTTGAGAATAAAAAAAGAAGGAACTAGCTAAAAGCTGGTTCCTTTTGTGTTTAGATGATATGGCGTTCAAAGGCATCATCTGAGATTCCTTGTTCTAGGATGAGTTTCGCCCATTCTTTGGCAGAAAAGAGGCTGTGGTCCTTGTAGTTTCCGCAAGATTCGATGGTTGTTCCAGGGACATCTTCCCAAGTAGTGGTTTCAGCGATTTCCTTGAGCGAATCCTTGATAACAGCAGCAATTTCAGCACTGGTATGGCGTCCCCACATAATCATGTGGAAGCCTGTACGACAACCAAATGGCGAACAGTCAATCATACCGTCAATGCGGGTACGGATGAGCTTGGCTAAGAGGTGCTCAATAGTGTGAAGGCCAGCGGTAGGGATAGAGTCTTCATTTGGTTGCACCAAGCGAATATCAAAGTTGGAGATGACATCTCCCTTTGGTCCGGTTTCTTCCCCAATCAAGCGAACATAGGGTGCTTTAACAATGGTGTGGTCAAGTTCAAAACTTTCAACAATAACTTCTTTTGACATGGTAGTTCCTTTCAGTTTTCTTCTTTCATTATAACATAAAGCCAGCTATTGAAACAGAGAGAAAACCTCTCCGAGGGTGGAGAGGTTCGAATCTTTACTTACGATACAAGCGATCGTATTGGTAGTAAGGGTCAAAGGTTACGTTGATGCCTAGTTTGCGAAGGACATTCTTGTCTTCATCGGTCAAGATGATGGTAGAGTGGGCTTCGCTACCTTTTAGATTACCCAGTTCCTTCATTGCACGCGCAGCATCAGGATTTTCCATAGCTGTGATTGCAAGAGCAATCAGGATTTCATTTGAGTGGAGGCGAGGATTGCGGCTACCTAGGTGATTGATTTTAAGACCTTGAATTGGTTTGACGACTTCAGGCTCGATGAGTTTTACTTCCTTAGCGATGTCAGCTGATTTTTTGATGGCATTGATCAAGGCGGCAGCTGTAGGGCCAAAGAGTTCAGAGTTTTTACCAGTGACAATGTCGCCAGATGGTAATTCGAGAGCAAGGGCAGGCCCACCGGTTTCTTCTGCCTTTTGGCGTGCTGCGACAGCAACCTTACGGTCTGCAGGTGTGATACCGAGGTCGTTCATGAGAAGTTCAATCTTCTTGACAGCAGTTTCTCCGACTTTTTCAGCCTTGAAGTCAAGAACTGTTTGGTAGTAACGGCGAATGATTTCTTGTTTAGAGGCTTCGATAGCAGCTTCATTATCAGTAATAGCAAAACCAACCATGTTGACACCCATGTCTGTTGGTGAAGCGTATGGAGATTCACCGAGAATGCGTTCCAACATACGTTTGAGCACTGGGAAAATTTCGATATCACGGTTGTAATTGACAGTGGTTTCTCCGTAGGTTTGGAGATGGAAAGGGTCAATCATATTGACATCGTCAAGGTCTGCTGTAGCAGCCTCATAGGCTAAGTTGACCGGATGATGAAGGGGCAGGTTCCAGACTGGGAAGGTTTCAAACTTAGCGTAACCAGACTTGATGCCATTGAGTTGGTCGTGGTACATGTTGGACATACAAGTTGCCAATTTTCCAGAACCAGGTCCAGGAGCGGTTACGACAATCAAGTTGCGACTGGTTTTGATGTAGTCGTTTTTCCCCATACCTTCTGGAGAAATGATGTGATCCATATCAGTCGGATATCCTTTGATTGGATAATGAAGATAAGAATCAATCCCGTTTTTATCTAACTGGTTGCGGAAGGCATCTGCAGCGGGTTGTCCTGCGTATTGTGTGATGACAACTGAGCCAACAAAAATTCCCAGCTCATTGAATTTGTCAATCAAACGAAGAACTTCTTGGTCATAAGAAATGCCTAGGTCGCCACGCGCTTTGGAATGCTCGATATTGCTAGCGTTAATGGCGATCACAACTTCAACTTGCTCTTTCAATTCTTGCAAGAGCTTGATTTTATTGTCAGGCTCATAACCAGGAAGGACTCGAGCAGCGTGGAAATCTTCTAACATTTTGCCACCAAACTCCAAGTAGAGCTTGCCGTCAAATTGGTTAATGCGCTCCAAAATGTGGTCGCGCTGTAGATTCAAATATTGTTCAGAACTAAAAGCTTGTTTTTTCATTTTTTTACCTCTGACCTCTATTATAATAAAAAATTGGAAGATAGGAAACTACGGAGTCAAAAAAAGAAATCAAAAAGATTAGGCAAACGCTTGCACTAAGTTTAAAAAAGCGCTATCATAGACTATAGATTATTAAAATAATGAGGTAAACAGATGCAAGAAAAATGGTGGCACAATGCCGTGGTCTATCAAGTCTATCCAAAGAGTTTTATGGATAGCAACGGAGATGGGATTGGTGATTTGCCAGGAATTACTAGTAAGTTAGACTATCTAGCTAAGCTAGGGATTACAGCGATTTGGCTTTCTCCCGTTTATGACAGTCCGATGGATGATAATGGCTATGATATTGCCGATTATCAAGCGATTGCAGCTATTTTCGGGAACATGGAGGACATGGACCAACTCATCACAGAAGCTAAGAAGCGTGATATTCGTATCATCATGGACTTGGTGGTCAATCATACCTCGGATGAGCATGCTTGGTTTGTTGAGGCCTGTGAAAATCCTGATAGCCCTGAGCGCGACTACTATATCTGGCGGGATGAGCCTAATGAGTTGGAGTCTATCTTTAGTGGGTCTGCTTGGGAATACGATGAAAAGTCGGGTCAATGCTATCTTCACTTTTTCAGCAAGAAACAGCCTGATCTCAACTGGGAGAATGAAAAACTTCGCCAGAAAATTTATGAGATGATGAACTTCTGGATTGATAAAGGGATTGGCGGTTTCCGTATGGATGTTATTGACATGATTGGGAAAATTCCTGATGAGAAAGTAGTCAATAACGGTCCTATGCTCCATCCCTATCTCAAGGAAATGAATCAGGCGACCTTTGGAGATAAAGAACTCTTGACAGTGGGAGAAACTTGGGGGGCGACACCAGAAATTGCCAAACTCTACTCTGATCCAAAGGGTCAAGAATTGTCTATGGTCTTCCAGTTTGAGCATATCTGTCTTCAGTATCAGGAAGGGCAGCCTAAGTGGCACTACCAAAAAGAGTTAAATGTAGGGAAGTTAAAAGAAATTTTTAACAAATGGCAGACAGAGCTGGGAGTTGAAGACGGCTGGAATTCCCTCTTCTGGAATAACCATGACCTCCCTCGAATCGTCTCTATTTGGGGAAATGACCAAGAATACCGTGAAAAATCTGCTAAAGCCTTTGCGATTTTGCTTCATCTGATGAGAGGAACTCCTTATATCTATCAGGGTGAGGAGATTGGGATGACCAACTATCCGTTTGAAACACTGGATCAAGTAGAAGATATTGAATCCTTAAACTATGCGCGTGAAGCTCTTGAAAAAGGCGTTCCGATAGCAGAAATCATGGACAGCATCCGTGTCATTGGTCGTGATAATGCCCGTACCCCAATGCAATGGGATGAGAGTAAAAACGCTGGCTTCTCAACAGGTCAACCTTGGTTGGCAGTTAATCCAAATTACGAAGAAATCAACGTTCAAGAAGCATTAGCAGATCCAGATTCAATCTTCTATACTTATCAAAAACTGGTTCAAATTCGTAAGAAGAACAGCTGGCTGATTCGCGCTGACTTTGAATTGCTTGATACGGCTGACAAGGTTTTTGCTTATATCCGTAAGGACGGTGACCGTCGCTTCCTAGTTGTAGCTAACTTGTCCAATGAAAAACAAAACTTTTCAGTAGAAGGAAGAGTTAAGTCAATCTTGATTAAAAACACTACTGCTAAAAAAGCAGTTGAAAAACAAACCTTAGAGCCATGGGATGCCTTCTGTGTGGAACTAACGGATTAAAATAAGTGACCCTCAAGCCTTTGATGCTTGAGGGTCTTTTACTAAAAATTATATAGAAAACCCTTTTAAAAATATTTGTTAGAATTTTCTAAAAAATCTGGCGAAAGTTCTTGCTTTTATGAAAAAATAGGGTATAATGGTGAAAACACTATCTTTAAGGAGATTACTTATGAAATCGAAAAAGTGGCTCTTAGGAGCAGGTGCTGTTTTGAGTGCAGCCCTACTGTTAACTGCTTGTGGGCAAAGTGAAAAGAAAGCGGATGCTCCCAAGACATTCTCTTATGTCTACGCTATGGATCCATCTTCTTTGGACTATAGTGTGACGAGCAAGAGCTCAACCTCTGACGTTATAGCAAACGTTGTTGATGGTCTTTTGGAAAATGATAAGTATGGGAACTTAATTCCATCACTTGCAGAAGACTGGTCTGTTTCAAAGGATGGTTTGACTTACACCTACAAACTTCGTAAGGGTGTAAAATGGTATACTTCTGATGGAGAAGAATACGCTGAAGTTAAGGCCAAAGACTTTGTTACTGGGCTTAAACATGCCGCTGACGGAAAATCAGATGGTCTTTCTTTGATTCAGGATTCTATCAAAGGTTTGGCAGAGTATGTCAGTGGTGAGAGCAATGATTTCTCTACCGTAGGAGTTAAGGCTGTTGATGATTACACGGTAGAATACACGCTCAACAAACCAGAGAGTTTCTGGAACTCTAAGGTCACAACTGCAACCATGCTTCCAGTTAATGAAGAATTTTTGAATTCTAAAGGGAGCGACTACGGTGCACCAACCCCATCAGGTATCCTATACAATGGTCCTTATTTCTTGAAATCATTGACTTCAAAATCAGTCATTGAATATGAAAAGAATCCAAACTACTGGGATAAGGACAATGTTAAGATTGACAATATTAAACTAACCTTCTACGATGGATCAGATCAAGAATCCTTGATTCGCAGCTTTACACAAGGTGCCTATACAACAGCCCGACTCTTCCCAACAAGCTCAAACTTTGAGTCAACTAAACAAGAGTACGGCGATAAGATTGTTTATAGTCCACAAGAAGCGACAAGCTACTACCTTACTGTTAACGTAAACCGCCAATCTTACAATAAAACAGCCAAAACAGACGAGGCTCAAAAAACTTCAACGAAAGAAGCTCTTCTCAACAAGAACTTCCGTCAGGCGCTGAACTTTGCCCTTGACCGTCATTCTTATACTGCTCAGTTGAATGGTGAAGAAGGTGCGAACAAGATTATCCGTAACAGCCTAGTGCCTCATGACTACGTTCAAGTAGGCGAAAAGACCTTTGGAGAGTTGGCGCAGGCAGAGCTTGTTTCATATGGAGACCAGTGGAAAGATGTAGCCCTTACAGATGGCAAGGATACGATTTACAGTCCTGAAAAAGCTAAGGCTGCCTTTGCTAAAGCCAAGGAAGAATTGCAAGCCAAGGGTGTTACCTTCCCAATCCATTTGGATATCCCCGTTGAACAAACAGATGTAATCGCGGTTCAACAAACCAACTCACTCAAGCAGTCAATCGAATCATCACTTGGTACAGAGAATGTCATTGTCGATGTCCTTCAAATGACAGATAATGAAAAAATAAGCATTACGTCCCAAGCTAAGGTTCCAGCACAAAAAGATTACGACTTGAATGGAACTGGTTGGGGACCAGACTATCAAGACCCAGCTACCTACCTCAACATCCTTGATGCTAAGAAGGGTTCTGCCCTTAAACACTTGGGGATCACTCGTGGAAAAGATCCAGAAGTGATGGCTCAAGTCGGTCTAGACGAATACAAGAAACTCTTGGATGATGCTGCAGCTGAAACCAGCGACCTTAATAAGCGTTATGAAAAATACGCCAAAGCTCAAGCTTGGGTGTCAGACAGCTCGCTCTTAATCCCAGTTGCTTCTTCAGGTGGTTCTCCAACTGTTAGCCGAACTGTACCATTCACAAAAGCTTACTCTCAAGTCGGAATCAAGGGAGACCCATTTGTGTTCAAAGGTTTGGAGTTGCAAAATGACGTTGTGACTGCAAAAGAATACGAAGAAGCCTTCAAGAAATGGCAACAAGAAAAAATCGAAACAAATGCCAAGTACCAAAAAGAACTTGAAAAACACGTCAAGTAATCTATAAACAGAAAAGGAAGTTGCAGGAAACTGTGCTTCCTTTTTTGTTTTAAGACACCAGTTGTCATAAAAGCAGTAACTTTACATTTTTGAATAAATTTGATAAAATATGGTTATGTTATAAAAAGTGACATAAAGGAGTGAATGATGATCAAAATGAAAAAAAGACTAATCGGGACAGGTCTTGTCTTAGCGACAGGGATTTTGCTCTCGGCATGTGGACAGTCCAACACAGATACTAGCACTTATTCATCAACATTTAGTGCGAATCCAACAACTTTTAACTATCTTCTAGATTATTATGCAGATAACACTGCCGTTATTACCAATCTTGTAGATGGTTTGCTAGAAAATGACAGCTACGGGAACCTCGTGCCTGCTCTTGCGGAGGATTGGTCTGTTTCATCAGATGGTTTGACCTATACCTACAAGCTTAGAAAAGATGCCAAGTGGTATACAGCTGATGGTGAGGAATATGCTTCAGTCAAAGCTCAGGATTTTGTCACTGGGATCAAATATGCAGCTGACAACAAGGCGCAAGCCATGGATCTGATCCAAAATTCAATCAAGGGATTGAATGACTATGTGACGGGTGTGACCAATGACTTTTCAACTGTTGGTGTCAAAGCCTTGGATGATTACACGGTCGAGTACACTTTGACTCGACCAGAACCGTACTGGAATTCAAAGACAACTAATAGTATCCTTTTCCCAGTTAATGAAGAGTTCTTGAAATCAAAGGATAAAGACTTTGGTACCTTGACACCAGACAGCATCCTTTATAACGGCCCCTATCTGTTAAAAGATTTCACATCAAAATCTTCGATCGAATATGTGAAGAATCCACACTATTATGACCATGATAAAGTAACCATTGAAAAAGTTAAGTTAGCCTACTTTGATGGGTCAGATCAGGAGATGACTATTCGAAACTTTGAAAGTGGTGCTTACTCGATTGCAGGAGTCTATCCAAATAGTTCAAACTATGCTAAGACAAAAGAAAAATACCAAGACAATATCGTCTATAGCTTACAAGACAAGACATCTTGGTACTTTAACTTTAACGTCAACCGCAAAACCTATAATCATACCGCTAAAACAACGGACGAACAAAAGAAATCAGCTCAAACAGCTATTTTAAATAAAAATTTCCGTCAGGCTATCAACTTTGGTATTGATCGAACAGCTTACTCTGCTCAATCTAACGGTGAAGAAGCAGCGAGCAAAACCCTTCGTAATACTCTGGTTCCCCCAACATTTGTTCAGGTGGGAGATAAGACCTTTGGAGAAGTAACAGCCTCTAAGCTTGTGAACTATGGAACTGAGTGGTCAGGTATCAATTTGGCAGACGCTCAAGATGATTACTTTAACAAGGAAAAGGCCCAAGCAAAATTTGAGGAAGCTAAAAAGGAATTGGAAGCCCAAGGCGTGACTTTCCCAATCCATTTGGACGTTCCTGTTGATCAGACAAATAAAAACGCAGTTTCTGGTATGAACTCAGTTAAACAAACCCTTGAAACAGTACTAGGTTCTGACAATATCGTCATTGATGTTCAACAGCTTTCTACAGATGACTTTGGAAATGTTGCCTTCCTAGCACCAAATCCAGCAGCTCGTGACTACGACCTAAACTTTGATGGTTGGGTTGGTGATTACCAGGATCCATCAACTTATCTAGACCCCTTCAATGCTGAAACTGGCTTCTATCTCAAAATTTTTGGCCTTGATGCCAAGGAAGACCAAGAACTTATCAAGAGTCTGGGACTTGATACCTATACACAACTCCTAAAAGAAGCAGATGCTGAGAATAAAGATGTCGCTAAGCGTTATGAAAAATACGCTGAAGCTCAAGCTTGGATGATTGACAATTCTCTAGTCATGTCTGCTATGTCAAATGGTGGGACAGCCTCTGTAACCAAAGTAACTCCGTTTACACGTGCCTACTCCCTAGTAGGAATCAAGGGCGACGGAAATAATTATAAGTACATGAGATTACAAAAAGACCCTGTTACCAAGAAACAATTTGATGAAGCCAAGGCTAAGTGGGAAGAAGAAAGTAAAAAAGCTATCGAAAAGAGCCAAAAAGAGTTTGAAAACCACGTAAAATAAGATTACAGACAAGGTTGCCTCCGAGCGCCTTGTCTTTTTGTCTAGAATAGCATTCGGAACCTTGCTCATATTTTAGAGCAATTTAAGAAAACAAAAGCGAATGAAAACGCTGAAAATAGAAAGGATGGATGGAATTTCCATCATAATTGTGATATAATATTTATAACTATTAACGTGTATAGGGGATTATTATGAGTAGACGTTCAAAGAGAGCTCGTTTAGGGAATGTAAAACGAAATATTAATATAGCTTTATCAACCATTTATTTATTATTGAGTGGTTTTTTATTGTTCTTAATTTTCAAACATAATATCTTAGCTTTTCGATACCTCAATATTCTTACTGCGGTTCTTATTTTTATTTCTGCTGTAATTGCAATCCTTCTGATAGTGTATAAGAAAGCTGAGAAGTTTACGGCTTTCTTTTTGACACTTGCTATCGTAGTTAGCTCGGTTTCTCTCTATGCTTTGCAGCAGTTTGTCGGTTTTACAAATCATATCAATGCGACCTCAAACTACTCAGAGTATTCGATGAGTGTGGTCGTTTTAAAAGACAGTGAAATCAACAATGTGACCCAGTTGGATAGTGTAACAGGTCCGACTGAAACAGATAATGATAATATCCAAAAGTTGGTGACAGATATTAAGACGACACAGAGTAAAGACTTGACAGTTGAACAGAGTGCTTCTTATCTAGCAGCCTATAAGAGTTTGATTTCAGGTGAGGCAAAGGCGATTGTCTTAAATAGTGTCTTTGAAAACATCATCGAAGCAGAGTATCCAGATTATGCTTCAAAAATCAAAAAAATCTATACAAAAAAATTAACTAAGGATGTTGCGGCACCAAAGGTATCGAAGAATAAAGCTTTCAATATTTATGTGAGCGGTATTGATACCTATGGACCGATTAGTTCCGTTTCGCGTTCAGATGTGAATATTCTAATGACTGTGAACCGAGATACCAAGAAAATCCTTCTCACTACAACTCCTCGAGATTCCTATGTTCCGATTGCGGATGGGGGAAATAATCAAAAGGATAAATTGACTCACGCTGGGATTTATGGAGTGGACTCATCAATTCATACTTTGGAAAATCTCTATGGTGTGGATATTAACTACTATGTTCGCTTGAACTTCACTTCTTTCTTGAAATTGATTGACCTTTTAGGTGGTGTTGATGTCTATAATGATCAGGAGTTTACAGCACATACTAACGGGAAGTATTATCCTGTTGGGAATGTCCATCTAGACTCTGAGCAGGCTCTTGGTTTTGTTCGTGAGCGTTACTCTCTAGCAGATGGAGATCGTGACCGTGGTCGGAACCAACAGAAGGTCATTGTTGCTGTTATTCAGAAATTAACTTCAACTGAGGCTTTAAAAAACTACGATAACATCATCAAGGGATTGCAAGATTCTCTTCAGACCAATATGCCTTTGGAAACCATGATGGATCTGGTTAATACTCAATTGGAGAGTGGCGGGAACTACAAAGTCAACTCTCAAGATTTGAAGGGAACTGGACGCACGGATCTTCCTTCATACGCTATGCCAGATAGTAACCTCTACATGATGGAAATCGACGATAGTAGTTTGGCTGGTGCGAAAGCTGCTATCAAAGATGTGATGGAGGGTAAGTAGTATGATAGATATCCATTCACACATCGTTTTTGATGTGGATGATGGTCCAAAGTCGATAGAGGAGAGTAAAAAACTTCTTAGAGAGGCCTATAATCAAGGAGTGAGAACAATTGTTTCCACTTCGCATAGACGAAAAGGGATGTTTGAAACTCCTGAAGAAAAAATCGCAACTAACTTTTTGAAGGTGAGAGAAATGGCTAAGGAAGTTGCGGATGACTTAATCATTGCCTATGGGGCAGAAATCTACTATACGCCGGATGTTGTTGAGAAGTTAGAAAAGAAATTAATCCCAACCCTCAACGACAGTCGCTATGCTTTGATTGAGTTTAGTATGAACACACCCTATCGGGATATGCATAAGGGGCTGAGTAATATTCTAATGTTAGGCATTACACCCGTCATTGCCCACATTGAACGTTACGATGCTTTAGAAAACAATGAAAAGCGCGTGCGAGAGCTAATTGACATGGGATGTTATACTCAGGTTAATAGTTCTCATGTTTTGAAACCAAAACTCTTCGGAGAAACCTATAAATTTATGAAAAAGAGAGCCCAGTATTTCTTGGAACGAGATCTGGTTCACGTGATAGCAAGTGATATGCACAACTTGGATCACAGACCTCCTCATATGGAGGAAGCCTATGATATCATTGCCCAAAAATACAGTGAAGATAAGGCTAAGGAACTTTTTAAGGATAATCCCCGAAAAATAATAATGGATCAATTGATTTAGGAGAAAAAATGAAAGAACAAAATATGATGGAAATCGATGTATTTCACTTGCTTAAAATCCTTTGGAAACGAAAATTGTTAATTGCTTTGGTAGCATTCGTGACAGGGACAGTAGCTTTTGCCTACAGTAGTTTTATTGTGAAGCCGGAGTTTACGAGTACGACCCGAATTTATGTGGTCAATCGTAATCAGGGAGATAAGCCTGGTTTGACCAACCAAGACTTGCAAGCGGGATCTTACTTGGTAAAAGACTATCGTGAAATCATTCTCTCGCAAGACGTTTTAGAGAAGGTTGCGACTGATTTGAAACTAGAACTCCCTCCAAAAGGTCTAGCTAGTAAAATCAAGGTAACAGTTCCAGTGGATACGCGTATTGTATCGATTTCTGTTACAGATCGTGCACCTGAGGAAGCTAGCCGTATCGCCAACTCTTTGAGAGAGGTTGCGGCTCAAAAGATTATCAGCGTCACTCGCGTTTCGGATGTGACAACGCTTGAAGAAGCACGCCCAGCAACATCACCATCTTCACCAAACATTCGTCGCAATACCATGGTTGGATTCCTTGCGGGAGCGGTTGTGATGGTTGTCACAGTTCTCCTTGTTGAGATTTTGGATACACGAGTGAAACGTCCAGAAGATATTGAGGACGTGATGCAAATTGCACTATTGGGAGTAGTTCCAAATTTGGATAAATTGAAATAGGAGAGAAAAATGCCAACGTTAGAGATTGCACATAAAAAATTGGATCAGGCAAGAAAAGCAGAAGAGTACTACAATGCCCTTCGCACTAATATTCAATTGAGTGGGAATAACCTGCAAGTTATTTCGATCACATCCGTTAAACCAGGGGAAGGAAAATCAACAACTTCTACCAATATTGCTTGGGCTTTCGCGCGTGCAGGCTATAAGACACTGTTGATTGATGCGGACATCCGTAATTCAGTCATGTCAGGTGTCTTTAAATCACGGGAAAAGATTACAGGTCTAACAGAGTTTTTATCTGGGACGACAGATCTATCACAAGGTTTATGTGAAACCAATGTTGAAAATTTGTTTGTCATTCAAGCGGGCTCTGTATCACCAAACCCAACAGCTTTATTACAAAGTGAAAATTTTGCGACCATGATTGACACCTTACGCAAGTACTTTGACTACATCGTCGTAGATACTGCCCCGATTGGAGTTGTTATCGATGCGGCGATTATCACGCAACAGTGTGACGCTTCTGTTTTGGTAACTGCTGCTGGTGAAACCAATCGTCGTGATGTCCAAAAAGCTAAAGAACAACTCGAACAAACAAGCAAACCATTTCTAGGAGTAGTTCTAAATAAATTTAATACTTCAGTTGAAAAATATGGCTCCTATGGAGCATATGGGAACTATGGGAAAAAGTAGGGAATCATGTAGTTGGAGAATTATCTAAGGGGATTATTACAAGGGGGAGTTTTAGGTGAAACAAAACAAGATCATCTATATTGCCTTCAAAAGGTCTATGGATGTATTTATCGGCTTGTTTGGAACGGTATTTATAGTTTTACCCTGTTCTCTGGTCATCTTTGTAATCTATAAAATGAAAGGTTACAAAGGAAGTATATTTTTTACACAGTGCAGAGCAGGTCTCAGAGGGAAAAAATTTAAAATCATTAAGTTTAGGTCGATGGTCGAGAATGCAGAAGAAATTCTGATTTCGAATAAGGAACTTTATGAAAAGTATAAAAAGAATAGCTATAAATTGCCACCAAATGAGGATCCACGACTTACAAATATTGGAGATTTTATAAGAAAAACAAGTATTGATGAGGTTCCACAGTTTATAAATGTACTACTAGGTGATATGAGTCTTATTGGTCCAAGACCAATTCTTGAAAATGAACTAGACGAATATACCGAGGATGAACAGGAAATTTTATTGTCTGTTCGTCCTGGGATTACAGGGATATGGCAAGTTTCTGGTAGGAGTGGAGTATATTATCCTGAACGTTGTGAGATGGAATTATATTATCCTAGAAATCAGTCTTTACGGTTAGATATCAAAATCTTCTTTTTGACCATTAAAAGAGTGTTATCTCGTGAAGGGGCGCATTGAAAAGTCAAGCTGAGTCGATATGGAGCGGAATATATAAAGATGAAATTGAATACTAAAGATATCCTTTTGTATTCAATTTCATCTTTTCGGGTCAAGATAGTTTTAGTGGTGAACTATTTGGAATAAAAGATTATTAAGATAGTAACAAATGAAGGAAATTGAATTAGGATATAGAAATGTCTAAAACGTTTAAAATAATAATTGCGACACATAAAAGATTTCAAATGCCGGAGGATAAGGAATTGTACGTCCCTATCCAAGTTGGCAGTGAGGGGAAGGGAGATTTAGGTTATCAACCAGATAATCAAGGAGTTCATATTTCTCACCTTAATCCTTATTATTGCGAATTGACGGGATTGTATTGGGCATGGAAAAATTTAGAATGTGATTATCTTGGATTAGTACATTATCGTCGATATTTCACATCAAAAAGACAATCATATAGTGAAGCAATCAGTATGGATGATATTATCCTTTCAAAATCAGAAGTGAAAAACTTGATGTCGAATTATGATGTTATCGTACCCCAAAAACGGAAGTATTACATTGAAACTCTATACTCGCACTATTCTCATACACACGATGCTAAGCATTTAGATATAACGCGTCAGATTATAAGTGAGATAAGCCCAGAATACGTTGAAACATTTGATAGTATAATGAAACAACGCAGTGGGTATATGTTCAATATGTTTATCATGTCTAAAGAGAATGTGACGGCTTATTGTGAATGGTTATTCCCAATTATTGATGAACTATATAAAAAATTAGATATAACAGATTATTCTGCTTTTGAAGCTAGATTATTTGGTAGAATCAGCGAACGCTTGTTTAATGTTTGGTTGGCAAAACAAGATTTGCGGGTAAAAGAGATTCCGTTCATTTATATGGAAAAAATCGATTTGATTCAAAAAGGGAAGTCCTTTTTACAAGCAAAATTCTTTGGAAAAAAATATGGACAGAGTTTTTAGATAGGGATGAATAATAAGAATGAAATTAGTACTAAAAATAAAATCTGTACCAGAACTTTTGGCTCTTGTTGCTTTAGGGATATTTTTAACGGTTTCGATATTAAATGTAACTTTTTATGCTCGGTATCTACCTGGAACAGTTTATAAATTAGCGATAGCTTTTTCCCTCTTTCTTTTGTTTATAAAAGAGTCGTTTAAGCGAAAATATGATTATAGAACTCTCATTGGTTTGTTTGCAACGGTTTTAATTTATTTTATAGTGGGGAAAATGACATCTCTCAGTTCAGAACTTCCTGTAAGTATATTATTTATTTATACTTTACGAGATATTCCCTTTAAGAAGGTGGCGAAAACTTCATTAGTCGTTAGTATGTGCTTGTTGTTTTTTGTTATCATAAGCGCAAGATTAGGAATAATAACGAATTATATAGAAATTTCTGGTCCTCGAGTACGGGCCTACCTAGGCTTTAGATATGCTCTATTTCCTTCGGTTTTACTGATGAATATAGTTGCTATTGTGTTTTATTTAAAGCAAAACAAAATCCAATACTGGCAATGGCTACTGTTAGCTCTATCAGTTTATTGGGTATATGATCAAACGGATTCTCGTTTAACATTTTATAGTTCCTGTGTATTGCTGGCATGCAGTTTGTTAATAAAATGGTTTCCGAAACTATTTTCAAAGTTAGGATATGTGATTAAAGTTTTTAAACCAACCTTTATTGTAAATGCAGTTATTAGTTTTTGGGTCTCCGTTACCTATCTCAATTCAAGTCATTCTTTTATCAATGATCTTCTTTTTAAAGCGAATCATATGTTAGGTGGTCGGATATACTTGGCTAATAAATCTTTAAATCTCTATGGTTTTGGATTTTTTGGACGACCAGTTTACTGGAATGGGAATGGTCTGACTGTTGAAGGTGTTAGAAACTATCAGACCTATCTGTATGTGGACAATTTGTATGTCCAAATCTTACAAAGATTTGGCTTACTCATCCTGGGATTAATGGTCTCAGTTCTAACTTTGACTTTGTCTAAAGTTATTAAAAGTCGTCAATGGGTTCTTGCTTTTATTTTGATAATGATGAGTTTTCATTCCATGATTGATGATTTGAATTTCTATCTTCATAATAATATTTTTTGGATATTGGTAGGCGCTTTAATAAACTCGGATTATCAGTTTTCTGATGAAGGCGATGAACAGTTAAAATAACATTCATTTGAAAAAACGTATAGTGAAATGGTAAGAACTATTTAACAAGAACTTAAAAGAGCATAGGCTGGAAAGACGGTTTTATTTCGATTTATATAGGAGGAAAGTATGTCGGATATCAAAATCATTCAAGATAAGATATTATCTATTTTGAAAGAGTTTATTAATATTTGCGAAGAAAATAACCTAACCTACTATGCTCTAGGTGGGACCTTGTTAGGAGCGGTACGTCATAAAGGTTTCATACCTTGGGATGATGACATCGATATCGGTATGCCGAGAGAAGATTATGAAAAGTTTAAAAAAATAGCTTCAAATGTCTTACCAGAAAACTACAAGTTTTTAAGCGAAGATACATTAAATTACAAAAAAGCTTTCTCTGTGATCCGAGATGATTCTACAAAAATCATCATGAATTATAGTAAAGAAGAATTGGTAGAGAGTTTGTGGATAGACATTTTTCCGTTGGATGGTATGCCTTCTAATGTTTTAAAGAAAAAAATTCATTCTTTGAGATACTTGTACGCAAGGATGATGGTTCAACTCTCGCAATTCAATAGTTTGGTGAATCAGAAAAAAGAAAATCGGCCATTCATTGAAAAGATAATTATTGCTTTTGCGAATGCTGTTAATATTGAGAAGATTATTTCCTTTACATGGGCTCAGAAAAAATATTTACAAACGATAAAAAAATATTTGTTTGATGAAGCTTATGCAGGAAATTATACGGGAGCTTACAAATTAAAAGAGATAGTACCAAGTGATTACTTTGGAGAACCAGTCCTATTACAGTTTGAAGATCTTAAACTTTGTTGTCCTTGTAAATACAAAGAATATCTAACAGCCATTTACGGAGCGGATTATATGCAATTGCCACCAGAAGATAAAAGGGCTCTTCACCACTACGAGATTATATCACTTGGTGAAAATGAAGGGGAAGTGTAGTTTAAAGATGAAAAAAATCGCTTTAGTGAAATGGAGTATCGATAGAACAGATGGAGGACTGAAAGTAGCAACCAGCCTTGCAAATGAGTTATCAACTATGTATGAAGTTCATCTTCTCTCGATGATTTCTACAGAAAACAATTTCTTCTCGCTAAAACAATCGGTTCGATATCAAAATTTATCATCAAAGAAAATATCTATGAGTAAAAATTTTCTCGAAGCGGTCAAGTTGTTGAGAAACTATCTGAAAGAAGAGAACATTGATATTGTTTTTGGAATCGGAATGAGTATGAATGCAGTTGGTGTAGCAAGTACAATTGGTTTGAGAACAAAATTTGTTTCCTGCGACCATACAAATTCTATAGTAGATATTGATACTAAAGTTAAGAAGATACAAAGGTATATTGGAGCGAAATTTGCTGATAAACTCGTGACCCTTACTCAAGAAGATCGTGAAAACTATATAAAAAAATACGGTGTTTCTGAAGAAAGGATTTGCTACATCTATAATTGGAAAGAGGCTTCTCTTTCAGATGTCTCCTATAATAAAAATTCAACTAAAATCGTGACGGTTGGTCGTTTTGATTATCAAAAAGGATTTGATTACCTTGTTCAAGTCGCGAAAAAAGTGTTAGTGAAAAGGTCTGACTGGACTTGGGAAATCTACGGTTCCGGAAGTCAAGATGAAGTGGACAAAATCAGAAATTTAATCAACGAAAATGATTTACAGGATAAGTTAGTCATAAAAGGACTCGAAAAAAATCAGGATTTGATTTATGAAGATAAAGGAATTTATGTCATGACTTCTCGCTATGAAGGTCTACCTCTAGTTCTGCTGGAAGCTCAACAATACAACCTCCCAATTGTTAGTTTCAGATGTCCAACAGGACCAAATGAGATTGTTGAAGATGGAGTTAATGGCTATCTGGTTGAGTGTTATGATACGGACAAGTTGAGCCAAAAATTGCTTGAACTGATGGGAGATGAAGCTTTGAGACAGTCTTTCTCAGAACATGCAAAAGACAATATGGATAAATTCGATAAGGAGAAAATTCTCAAGCAGTGGATTGAACTAATTGAGACGATTTAAGAGATAAGATGAAGGATTGCTTGTTATCAATTGTAATGCCTAGTTATAATATTTAGAACTACATTTCAAAAGGGCTGGAGTCTTTTCAACAAGTGCTTCCGAATGATAAAAATAAATTTGAAGTACTGGTTGTCATGGATGGTCAATAATTCGGAAAGGTCGTTAAAGGAACTATATAGAAAGATTGAGCAAAGCTCATATAAATACGTTCCTACGAAAAAATTTGCCAGATTGTCTAATTTAAATTATAGGACTAACTTTGCTTTGGGAATAATTTTTAATCCGATTTTAAATAAATACTCTGAAAAAAAAGAAAAAGAGAGAGGCGTTTAGTATGTTTATCAGCATCGTTGTTCCTGTTTATAATGTTGCAGACTATCTGCATTTTGCGATAGAAAGCTTAATTAAACAGACCTATCAAAACTTTGAGGTAATCCTTGTAAATGATGGATCCACAGATGATTCTCCTCTATTATGCGAAGATTATGCAAAGCAATATGAAAATATCCATGTTTTCCACAAAGAAAATGGTGGATTATCTGATGCACGTAACTTTGGAGTGGCAAAAGCCAACTCAGATTGGATTTTCTTTTTAGATCCGGATGATTATCTTGAAGAATATACTCTAGAGTTAATCGTGAAAATTCAGGAAACACATCAAGCAGACTTGATTTCAACAAAGGTAAAAGCTACTTCAAAATATAATGCTTATACTTCTTATCGATTGCAAGACTCAGACTATAAAGATTTGGCTCCGATTACAAAAGAAAAGGCTCTGGAACTAATGTTGGATGACAAAGTTGCAACGGTTTCTGCCTGTGCTAAGCTTTATAAAAAAAGCATATTGGAACGAGTCCCTTTTCCAGTTGGGAAAATCTATGAGGATTTTTATGTTGTAGGAGAACACCTTGCCTTGGCTGAAAGAATCGTGATCAGTCCGCTTGAAACCTACAATTACTATCGTAGGGAAGGGAGTATAGTTCGTTCAATTTTTACTGAAAAAAGATATGATTTCTTTGAAGCTGTTGCAAAAAATGAGGAAGTTATTAAAAGAGAGTACATTCAGAGTCCAGAATTAAAGCAAGCTTTGCAAGCTAAAAAATTATTAGGTGGTTTTGTAGTAATTGGTGCAAAAGCTGACTCAGGCTTAAAAGATTTTTCAAAAGATAAAGAGTTGTTGAGAGTCGAAATGAGTGACTTGTTAAAAAATAATAAGTTATCATGGAAACTAAAACTAAAATACCTTATTTTTATGTTAAACCCTAGATTGTATTTGTTGCTACGATAGTATCGTGCATAGATCCAATTTAATTTGCAACAAGTGTCAAAAAAATGTAGGAAAGAGGAAATATGAAAGAAGTTTTTAGAATAATTGACCATTATAAGTATGACCAGTCAAACTTTTTGTTTTCACTGATTAATTCTAAATTGGATGACTTGAAATGAAAGTATTAAAAAACTACGCCTACAATCTTTCTTATCAGTTATTAGTGATTATACTCCCAATCATTACGACTCCCTATGTAACACGGGTCTTTTCTTCGGATGATTTAGGGACGTATGGATACTTTAATTCCATTGTCACCTACTTTATTCTCTTAGCGACGCTGGGAGTTGCTAACTATGGGACCAAGGTCATTTCAGGACATCGTAATGAGATTAATAAAAACTTTTGGGGTATCTACTCTCTACAATTAGGGGCAACAGTTCTTTCTCTAACCTTGTATTGTCTTCTTTGTTTAACTCTTCCCTTTATGCAAAATCCGGTAGCCTACATTCTAGGTTTGAGTTTAGTTTCAAAAGGTTTAGACATTTCCTGGCTCTTTCAAGGGTTAGAAGATTTTCGAAAGATTACTGTTCGAAATATCACAGTTAAACTCGTTGGAGTCATTTCAATCTTTCTCTTTGTCAAATCTGCAAATGACCTATATCTCTATGTTTTTTTGCTAACCATATTTGAACTCTTGGGGCAACTAAGTATGTGGGTGCCTGCTCGGGAGTTTATCGGTAGTTCTCATTTTAGCATAGAATATGCTAGACATCATTTAAAGCCGGTCATATTATTATTCCTTCCTCAAGTAGCGATTTCTTTGTACATTACGCTGGATCGTACCATGCTTGGAGCCTTAGCTTCTACAAAAGATGTAGGGATTTATGACCAGGCCCTAAAATTAGTAAATATCCTTCTGACCTTGGTAACTTCCTTGGGAAGCGTTATGTTGCCTCGTGTCGCGCATTTGTTAGCGACAGGTGATCATAAAGCGGTTAACAAAATGCATGAGATGTCCTTCCTCATTTATAATCTAGTGATTTTCCCAATGATGGCAGGAATTTTAATCGTCAACGATGATTTTGTTAGCTTTTTCCTTGGGCAGGATTTTCAGGATGCACGTTATGCAATCGCCATTATGATCTTCCGTATGTTCTTTATCGGTTGGACCAATATCATGGGAATTCAGATCCTGATACCTCACAATCAAAATAAAGAGTTCATGATTTCAACAACAGCTCCCGCAATTATCAGTGTAGGTTTGAACTTACTATTCCTTCCTAAACTGGGATATATAGGAGCAGCCATTGTTTCTGTTTTGACAGAGGCGTTGGTATGGGCGATACAATTATACTTTACCCGTAGATACCTAAAAGAAGTTCCTATTATCGGATCTATGACAAAAATTGTTCTAGCGTCAGCTATCATGTATGGCATTCTGCTAGGTTCAAAAACAGTTATACATTTTTCGCCAACCCTAAATGTTCTAGCATTTGCAGTGCTTGGTGGAATCATTTATCTTTTTGCAATTCTATCTCTGAAAGTGGTAGATGTAAAAGAATTAAAACAAGTTATTAGGAAAAATTAGAATGCAAAAAAATCGGAATATCAGCCTAGATTTATTAAAAGTGCTTGCGTGTATTGGGGTCATTTTACTCCATACAACAATGGGCGGATTTAAAGAGACAGGATCATGGAATCTTTTGGCATATTTATATTATTTAGGTACCTACTCCATTCCTTTGTTTTTTATGGTCAATGGTTATTTATTGTTAGGCAAAAGGGAAATAACTTATCCTTACATACTTCAAAAAGTCAAATGGATTCTAATAACAGTGTCATCATGGAGCATTATCGTTTGGCTCTTTAAAAGAGACTTTGCGGTTAATCCAATTAAAAAAATTGTAGGCTCTCTGTTACAAAAAGGGTATTTCTTTCAGTTTTGGTTTTTTGGTGCGCTGATTCTTATTTATTTATGTTTGCCTGTTTTGAAAACAGTTATAAATTCAAAAAGAAAATATGTATACATTCTATCTTTATTGGTGGCAATTGGGTTTATAGTTGAATTAGCAAATATTTTCCTTCAGATGCCTATACAAACTCATGTTATGCAAACTTTTAGATTATGGACTTGGTTTTTCTACTATCTTTTAGGTGGTTATATAGCACAATTCAATGTAGACAACCTCAAATATAGATTTAAAAACTGGATGAAAATAGTTAGCATATTCTTAGTGTTGATATCGCCAATTATATTCTTTTTCTTAGCAAAGAATACTTACCATAATCTTTTTGCTGAATATTTTTATGATACTTTATTTGTAAAAGTCAGTACTCTAGGAATTTTTCTAACTATCCTCACGCTTACGTTGAATGAAAACCGAAAGGAAAGGATTGTTTTCCTTTCTAATCAAACAATGGGAGTTTTCATAATACACACTTATATTATGAAATTGTGGGAAAGGATATTTGGTTTTAATTTTGTTGGAGCATATTTACTTTTTGCTCTATTTACTTTAAGTGTTAGTTTTATTATTGTTGGAATGTTAATGAAGATTCCTTACTTCAATCGAATCGTCAAATTATAAAAAGGAGAACACTATGTACGATTATCTTATCGTTGGTGCTGGTTTGTCTGGAGCAATCTTCGCACACGAAGCTACAAAACGCGGTAAAAAAGTTAAAGTGATTGACAAGCGTGATCACATCGGTGGAAATATCTACTGTGAAAATGTTGAGGGCATCAATGTCCACAAGTATGGTGCCCACATTTTCCATACTTCCAATAAAAAAGTATGGGACTATGTTAACCAATTCGCTGAGTTTAACAACTATATCAACTCACCAGTGGCTAACTACAAGGGGAGTCTTTACAATCTTCCTTTCAATATGAATACCTTCTACGCTATGTGGGGAACTAAGACACCACAAGAAGTCAAGAACAAGATTGCCCAGCAAACGGCTCATATGAAAGATGTTGAGCCCAAGAACTTAGAAGAACAAGCTATCAAGTTGATTGGTCCAGATATCTATGAAAAGTTGATCAAGGGCTATACTGAAAAACAATGGGGACGTTCTGCAACAGACCTTCCGCCATTTATTATCAAGCGCCTCCCAGTGCGTTTGACCTTTGATAATAATTATTTTAATGACCGTTACCAAGGTATTCCAATCGGTGGCTATAACGTCATCATTGAAAACATGCTTGGCGATGTAGAGGTAGAGCTTGGCGTTGACTTTTTTGCCAATCGTCAAGAATTAGAGGCTTCTGCTGAAAAGGTTGTCTTTACAGGGATGATTGACCAATACTTTGATTATAAACATGGTGAGTTAGAATACCGTAGTCTTCGTTTTGAACATGAAGTTTTAGATGAGGAAAACTATCAAGGAAACGCAGTTGTAAACTATACAGAACGAGAAATTCCTTATACTCGTATCATCGAGCACAAGCATTTCGAGTATGGTACTCAACCAAAGACGGTTATTACTCGTGAATACCCAGCTGATTGGAAACGTGGAGATGAGCCATATTATCCAATCAATGATGAGAGAAACAATGCCATGTTTGCTAAGTATCAAGAAGAAGCAGCCAAAAATGACAAGGTTATCTTTTGTGGACGCCTAGCTGACTATAAATACTATGACATGCATGTGACGATTGAACGTGCATTGGATGTGGTAGCAGAAGAACTAGGGAGTATCTAAGAACATCACAGATAAAGGGGAGAAAAGGTGAAATATTATCTGAAGGATTCATTTCTGAGTAATGAATATGAAAAGAATGCAGGAAATAAGGCACGAAATGACGTGGAAGCTATTCTAGTCTCAGAGGGTTATAAGGGGTTGGAACTCAAGGTTGAGAATTGGTATAAGATGAATTTCTTTAAAGCTCAGCAACACAAATATCGTGCGCTCAAGTCTGTCTTTGATCAGTTGGGATCTGGGGATGAATTGCTGATTCAGTTCCCGATTATCCACCATACATTTTTCATTTCGCCACTCATCAAGCAGGCGCAAAATAGAGGAGTCAAATTCTATCTTGTGATCCATGATATTGAAACCTTGCGTCATGTAGGAAATTCAGCAGTGAAACTTCGTCATAAAGTGAGAAATTACTTCCAAGAGAAGGCAGCTCTTACATCAGTGGATGGCATTATCGTTCATAATGATATCATGAAAAATGCCTTGACAATTCAAGGCATACCATCAGATAAAATGGTTAGCTTGGAGATTTTTGACTATCTGATTCCGAACTTTGAGGAAAAAAATGTTCCCCAAAAAGAAGAAGCGATTATCATCGCCGGAAATCTAATTCCAACAAAATCAGGCTATCTTTATAATTTGCCAGAACAGCCAGCCTATAATCTCTATGGAATGGGGTACGATGAAAGTCGTGCATTGAAAAATACCACCTACTTTGGTTCCTTTATGCCAGATGACCTCCCAAATGCTCTTCAAGGTAGTTTTGGTTTGGTGTGGGACGGTGATAGTTCAGAAACTTGCCAGGGTTCTTTCGGAAATTACCTACGTATTAACAACTCCCACAAGGCTTCTCTTTATTTAGCTTCGGGTTTTCCTCTAGTTGTTTGGAAAGAGTCTGCCCTTGCGCATTTTGTGCTAGATAAGCAGTGTGGTATAGCGGTTGTTTCTCTACATGACCTCCAAAAGACACTAGACGATTTGACAGATCAAGATTACATGGAACTGTCGGCTAATGCCAGACAAGTAGGAGTAGCGCTTCGAAATGGTGATTATCTGAAATCGGCCATTTCTAAGTTGAAGTAAGAATTTGAAGTTACTCATTAATCAGTTCGTTAGAAAGGTTACGTCATTATGAAAGGTATTATTCTTGCAGCTGGTTCGGGAACGCGCCTGTACCACTTACTCGGGCAGCGTCAAAACAGCTGGTGCTTATGACCACGTGACAGATCGAGCTGGTCACGTCCTCCGCTATGCCATCGATGCCAGCAAACTTCGTGATGAACTAGGGTGGAAACCAGAATTTACCAACTTTGAAGCGGGTCTAAAAGAGACCATCAAGTGGTACACGGACAACCAAGACTGGTGGAAATCTGAAAAAGAAGCGGTAGAGGCTAACTATGCTAAAACACAACAAGTGATTAAGTAATCAGATATAAAAAAGCAAGAGGCCTCAAGGTCTCTTGCTTTTTTATGTATGTCGTAATCTTTTATTTTCTTATTTCTTGTTTATAAAACTCTTTAAGGGCACCTTCGCTTTGGCCAAACTCATGGTTGAGTTGAGGGGACGTTTAGCCTTGGCAGGAAACTTGCTGGAATTTACAGGGATTTACAGGGATTACTTCAACATCACTGTCTTTAAGAATCTCGACAGCCAAGTCACAGCAAGTGGTATCTTCAGCTGCGTCATTTGATAAGTGGTAGTAGCCATACTCTTTTTGATTATCAGTCAAGTAGGTCATGAATTCGACCAAGGTTCGTGTCCAGGTTGGGCGGCCGTGTTGGTCGTTGACCACTGTGAGCGTTTTATGGGTTTGGGATAGACTTTGCATGGTAAAAACAAAGTTCTTTCCAAAGACCCAGGCAGTACGAATGATGTAATGCTGTGACGTAAGGTTTTCAACAAGTTCTTCTCCCATTTGCTTAGTACGTCCGTACTCTGTTTGCGGATCAGGTAGGTCATCGACTTCCCACTCTTGTCCGATAGGTTTCTTTCCATCAAAGACATAGTCTGTTGCGATATAGACCAGAGTAGTTCCGTATTTCTCAGAGGCCTTGGCTACATTTTCAGTTCCAGTTATGTTGATGGCAAAATCCAGTTCTTTCCCCTCATCTTCTGCCACATCAACAGCAGTGTGGGCTGCACAATGATAGACCAGAGTTGGATTAACCTTGGCAAAGACTTCCTCAACCATTTCAGCATTCGTGATATCCATTTCGGCCACATCGACTGCAACCTAGTCCACATTTCGTTCATCTAGTAAATAAGGTAGTTCGGTACGAGTTGACCATTTGCACCTGTAATTAATTTCATTGTCTTCTCCTTCACTTTTCTTCTATCTAACTAATCATAGCAAAAAATGATAAAAAATCCGATTTTCAGCCCTTGTTTTGATGGTTTCTATCTGATAATAATTTGTTTTTGAAATGAAGCTGTTTATTAGATTCTTTGAGATAGAACTTTTTTATAACTGTAAAGCGATTATTTAAATTCTTAGAGTTAGTACTTTCCAGAAAAGAGAAAATTTTAGTGAATTTTACCTATTTCCTATTGCTTTCTGCCTTTTTATTTGTTATATTAAAAGTACAATTATTTTTAATTTATAACAGTTAAGCAGAGCACTTTCAGAGAAAGGAGTATTTTTAAAAAAGAAATGTAAACGCTTACTGGAAAATGAAAGGATTTAGGAGTTCATGGATAAACGATTTTTTGAAAAACGCTGTAAGTTCAGTATTCGTAAGTTTACGCTTGGAGTAGCTTCGGTGATGATTGGAGCGACTTTCTTCGCAGCTAGCCCAGTATTAGCTGATCAAGCAAGAGTTGGTTCAACAGATAATTTGCCGAGTGAACTAGCTGATTTGGATAAGAAGGCTAGTGATGAGGGGCACGATTTTGACAAGGAAGCTGCCGCTCAGAATCCTGGTTCAGCTGAGACTACTGAAGGCCCACAAACAGAAGAAGAGTTGTTGGCTCAAGAAAAAGAAAAGTCTGAAAAGCCAAGCAATCTGCCAAAAGAATTAGAAGATAAGTTGGAGAAAGCCGAAGACAATGGGCGCGAAGTTGACAAGGATCAATTGGCCCAAGATACAGGGAAGCTCGTCCCAGAAGATGTGGCTAAGACTACCAATGGGGAATTAAACTATGGCGCGACTGTTAAGATTAAGACGCCATCAGGAGAAGGTAGCGGTATTGTCGTTGCTAAAGACCTTGTATTGACGGTTTCTCATAACTTTATCAAGGACAGCCAAGACGGCAATATCCGTAAGGTTGTGGATAATGACCAAGGGGATGGAGATATCTATAGCATCTCTTATCCAGGATTGCCAGATGTCAAGTTTAGTAAGAAAGATATCATTCATTGGGATCGTGAAGGCTACCTGAAGGGCTTCAAAAATGATTTGGCCCTTGTGAGATTGCGTACAGTTCTAGAAAATACGCCTGTTGAAGTAACTAAAAAGCCAGTTGTTAAGAAAATTGGAGATAAACTCCATGTCTTTGGTTATCCAGAAGGGAAATTGAATCCGATTGTCAATACTACAGTTGATTTTGCGGAACCATACGGAGAAGGTGTCCAAGGGATTGGTTACCAAGGAGGAAAACCGGGCGCTAGTGGTGGCGGTATCTTTGATACAGAAGGCAAACTAGTCGGTGTTCACCAAAATGGTGTAGTTGGAAAACGGAGCGGAGGCATTCTCTTCTCACCAGCTCAGCTAAAATGGATTCAAGACCACATGCAGGGAATTTCAAGTGTGAAACCAGCAGACTTGGAAGAGAAAGAAAAACCGGCTGAAGAAAAACCAAAAGAGGATAAACCTGCAGCTGCTAAACCTGAAACGCCTAAGACAGTAACCCCTGAATGGCAAACAGTAGCGAATAAAGAGCAACAAGGAACCGTCACTATTCGTGAAGAAAAGGGTGTCCGCTACAATCAATTGTCCTCGACTGCACAGAACGACAATGGCGATAAACCAGCCTTGTTTGAAAAACAAGGATTGACAGTTGATGCTAATGGAAATGCGACGGTTGATTTAACCTTCAAAGATGATTCTGAAAAGGGCAAATCACGCTTTGGTGTCTTCTTGAAATTTAAAGATACCAAGAACAATGTTTTTGTTGGTTATGACAAAGATGGCTGGTTCTGGGAGTATAAATCTCCAACCGATAGCACCTGGTATAAGGGCAATCGTGTAGCAGCACCAGAACCAGGTTCTGTAAACCGTCTTTCTATCACTCTCAAGTCAGATGGACAACTCAATGCAACGAATAATGATGAGAAGCTCTTTGATACAGTCACTTTGCCAGCAGCTGTTAATGAAACTCTCAAAAATGAGAAGAAAATCGTCCTAAAAGCTGGCTCCTATAGCAATGACCGTACGGTTGTCAGCGTTAAAACAGACAATCAAGAAGGTGTAAAAGCAGATGATACTCCTGCCCAGAAAGAAACAGGTCCGGTTGTTGACGATAGTAAAGTATCTTATGACACTATCCAGTCAGCAGTTTTGAAAGCGGTAATTGACCAAGCCTTTCCTCGTGTGAAGGAATACACCTTGAATGGGCATACTTTACCAGGACAAGTTCAACAACTTAAGAAAATCTTGGTAAACAATCACGAAATTACACCTGAAGTCACCTATAAGAAGATCAATGATACTACTGCAGAGTATTTGATGAGGCTTCGTGACGAGAAGAATTTCATCAATGCAGATATGACTGTACGCTTGCAAGTTGTGGACAATCAATTGCATTTTGATGTGACCAAGATTGTCAACCATAACCAAGTTACTCCAGGTCAGAAGATTGATGATGAAAGAAAACTTCTCTCCTCTATCAATTTCTTAGGAAACTCACTTGTGTCGGTTTCAAGCGACCAAACTGTGGCTAAGTTTGACGGGGCAACCATGTCAAACAACACTCATATCAGTGGAGATGAACATATCGATGTAACCAATCCAATGAAAGATTTGGCTAAGGGCTATATGTATGGTTTTGTTTCTACAGATAAGCTTGCTGCAGGTGTTTGGAGTAACTCTCAAAACAGCTACGGTGGTGGTTCGAATGACTGGACTCGTTTGACAGCATTCAAACAAACTGTTGGAAATACAAACTATGTGGGAATCCAAAGTTCTGAATGGCAATGGGAAAAAGCTTATAAAGGGATTGTATATCCAGAGTACACTAAGGAACTTCCAAGTGCTAAAGTTGTTATCACTGAAGATGCCAATGCGGATAATAAAGTTGACTGGCAAGATGGTGCCATTGCTTATCGTAGCATCATGAACAACCCTCAAGGTTGGGAAAAAGTCAAGGATATCACAGCTTACCGTATCGCGATGAACTTTGGTTCTCAAGCACAAAACCCATTCCTTATGACCTTGGATGGTATCAAGAAAATCAATCTCCACACAGATGGTCTTGGGCAAGGTGTTCTCCTTAAAGGATATGGTAGTGAAGGTCACGACTCTGGTCACTTGAACTATGCTGATATTGGTAAACGTATTGGTGGTGTTGAAGACTTCAAGGCCTTGATCGAGAAAGCTAAGAAGTATGGTGCATATCTTGGTATCCACGTTAACGCTTCTGAAACCTATCCTGAGTCTAAATACTTTAATGAAAATATTCTTCGTAAGAATCCAGATGGTAGCTACAGCTACGGTTGGAACTGGCTAGACCAAGGTATCAACATTGATGCTGCTTATGACTTGGCGCATGGACGCTTGGCTCGCTGGGAAGACTTGAAGAAAAAACTTGGTGAAGGTCTCGACTTTATCTATGTGGACGTTTGGGGCAATGGCCAATCAGGTGATAACGGTGCCTGGGCTACTCACGTTCTTGCTAAAGAAATCAACAAACAAGGCTGGCGCTTTGCGATTGAGTGGGGCCATGGTGGTGAGTACGACTCTACCTTCCAACACTGGGCAGCTGATTTGACCTATGGTGGCTACACTAATAAAGGTATCAACAGTGCTATCACGCGCTTTATCCGCAACCACCAAAAAGATTCTTGGGTTGGGGACTACAGAAGTTATGGTGGTGCAGCCAACTACCCACTTCTAGGTGGTTACAGCATGAAAGACTTTGAAGGCTGGCAGGGAAGAAGTGACTACAATGGCTACGTGACTAACCTCTTTGCCCATGATGTCATGACTAAGTATTTCCAACACTTCACTGTAAGTAAATGGGAAAATGGTACACCAGTTACCATGACCGATAACGGTAGCACCTATAAATGGACTCCAGAAATGAAGGTTGAGCTAGTCGATTCAGCAGGTAACAAGGTTGTTGTGACGCGTAAGTCAAATGATGTCAATAGCCCACAATACCGCGAACGTACAGTAACGCTCAACGGACGTGTCATCCAGGATGGTTCAGCTTACTTGACTCCTTGGAACTGGGATGCGAATGGTAAGAAACTTCCTACTGATAAGGAAAAAATGTACTACTTCAATACGCAGGCTGGTGCAACAACTTGGACCCTTCCAAGCGATTGGGCAAAGAGCAAGGTTTACCTTTACAAGCTAACTGACCAAGGTAAGACAGAAGAGCAAGAACTAACTGTAAAAGATGGCAAGATTACCCTAGACCTTCTAGCTAATCAACCATACGTACTTTACCGTTCAAAACAAAGCAATCCTGAAATGTCATGGAGCGAAGGCATGCACATCTATGACCAAGGATTTAATAGCGGTACCTTGAAACACTGGACCATTTCAGGCGATGCTTCTAAGGCAGAAATTGTCAAGTCTCAAGGGGCAAACGATATGCTTCGTATTCAAGGAAACAAAGAAAAAGTTAGTCTCACTCAGAAATTAACTGGCTTGAAACCAAATACCAAGTATGCCGTTTATGTGGGTGTCGATAACCGTAGTAATGCCAAGGCTAGCATCACTGTAAACACTGGCGAAAAAGAAGTGACTACTTATACAAATAAGTCACTCGCTCTCAACTATATCAAAGCATATGCTCATAACAATCGTCGTGACAATGCTACAGTTGACAATACAAGTTACTTCCAAAACATGTATGCCTTCTTTACAACTGGATCGGACGTCTCAAATGTTACTCTTACTTTGAGTCGTGAAGCTGGTGATGAAGCAACTTACTTTGATGAAATTCGTACCTTTGAAAATAATTCAAGCATGTACGGAGAAAACCATGATACAGGTCAAGGAACCTTCAAACAAGACTTTGAAAATGTAGCTCAAGGTATCTTCCCATTTGTAGTAGGTGGTGTCGAAGGTGTCGAAGATAACCGCACTCACTTGTCTGAAAAACACGATCCATATACACAACGTGGTTGGAACGGTAAGAAAGTTGATGATGTTATCGATGGAAATTGGTCACTCAAGACCAATGGACTGGTTAGCCGTCGTAACTTGGTTTACCAAACCATTCCTCAAAACTTCCGCTTTGAGGCAGGTAAGACCTACCGTGTAACCTTTGAATATGAAGCAGGCTCTGACAATACCTATGCCTTTGTAGTTGGTAAGGGAGAATTCCAGTCAGGTCGTCGTGGTAGTCAAGCAAGCAACTTGGAAATGCATGAATTGCCAAATACTTGGACGGATTCTAAGAAAGCCAAGAAAGTAACCTTCCTCGTGACAGGTGCAGAAACAGGCGATACTTGGGTAGGTATCTACTCAACTGGAAACGCAAGCAATACTCATGGAGATGCTGGCGGAAATGCCAACTTCCGTGGTTACAACGATTTCATGATGGACAATCTTCACATCGAGGAAATTACCCTAACAGGTAAGATGTTGACAGAAAATGCTCTGAAGAACTACTTGCCAACTGTAGCCATGACCAACTACACCAAAGAGTCTATGGATGCTTTGAAAGAGGCGGTCTTTAACCTCAGTCAGGCAGATGATGACATTAGTGTGGAAGAAGCGCGTGCAGAGATTGCTAAGATTGAAGCCTTGAAGAATGCTTTGGTTCAGAAGAAGACAGCCTTGGTAGCAGAAGACTTTGAAAGTTTGGATGCGCCAGCTCAACCAGGTGAAGGTCTAGAGAATGCCTTTGATGGCAATGTTTCTAGCCTATGGCATACATCTTGGAATGGAGGAGATGTAGGCAAGCCTGCAACCATGGTCTTGAGAGAACCTACTGAAATCACAGGACTTCGCTATGTTCCACGTGCCTCTGATTCAAATGGAAACTTGCGAGATGTGAAACTGGTTGTCACAGATGAGTCTGGCAAGGAACATACCTTCACAGTGACAGATTGGCCAAATAACAACAAACCAAAAGACATTGACTTTGGCAAGACAATCAAGGCTAAGAAAATTGTCCTTACTGGTACCAAGACTTACGGAGATGGTGGCGATAAATACCAATCTGCAGCGGAACTCATCTTTACCCGTCCACAGGTAGCAGAAACACCACTTGACATGTCTGGCTATGAAGCAGCTTTGGCTAAGGCGCAGAAATTAACAGACAAAGACAATCAAGAGGAAGTAGCTGGAGTTCAGGCGAGCATGAAATATGCGACGGATAACCATCTCTTGACGGAAAGAATGGTTGCCTACTTCGCAGACTATCTCAACCAATTAAAAGATTCTGCTACGAAACCAGATGCTCCAACAAGTAGCAAGGGAGAAGAACAACCACCAGTTCTTGATGTACCTGAGTTCAAAGGCGGCGTCAATGCAGCAGAAGCAGCTGTACATGAAGTCCCTGAGTTCAAGGGCGGCGTTAATGCGGTCCAAGCCTTGGTTCACGAATTACCAGAATACAAAGGTGGAGCCAATGCGGTCCTAGCAGCTGCAAATGAAGTTCCAGAGTATAGAGGTGGAGTCAATGCAGTTGAGGCCTTGGTGAATGAAAAGCCAGCCTACACAGGTGTATTGGCTACTGCTGGAGATCAAGCAGCTCCAACAGTTGAAAAACCTGAGTACCTGCTCACTCCAAGCCCAGTAGCTGATGCCAAAACTCCAAGAGCTAAAGATGAAGAGAAGCTTCCTGCTACAGGAGAACATGGTTCAGAAGCAGCCCTCTTCTTAGCAAGTGTGAGTATCGCTTTATCTGCTGCAGTCCTTGCGACAAAACGTAAAGAAGATTAATGAGATTTGATTGTAGCAGTTCAAAGCAACTCGAATCAAAAAGGAACAAACAGCCGGAGAGGACCTCTTGGTTCTCTCCTTTTTCAAAGGAGAAATGATACCGCTTACTCATGTATGCGGATGAAAGGAATAGGAGAAAGATGGATAGACATTTTTTTGAGAAACGCTGTCACTATAGTATAAGAAAATTTGCAATCGGTGCAGCCTCCGTTATGATTGGTGCTAGTATCTTTGGCGCCAATATGGTTCAGGCGGCAGAAACAGCAACACCTTCAG